>JAJRZU010000043.1 GCA_024275075.1 Deltaproteobacteria bacterium
GCCTTCGCCGATCTGGCCGTCAAGGATGTAGTCGCGGATACATTCGGGTTCATAAGGACGCCTTTTGAGATCAAGGTGAATATCTACGCTAACGGCATGGACTTGAAGAACATACCTGTCACACTCAAAGAGGGTAACAACATAATAAAGACTGAGAACCTTGTCTTAAGAAAAGGTGAGAAGGACTATCAGGTCAATATGAGGTTCTACCCGCAAAAGATCGGGAAGGTGGTCTACACCGTAACATTACCGACCTACGCGAATGAGCTTATCAGCATAAACAATGAAAAAAGCTTTTTTGCCAACATCATACGCGACAAAACAAGGGTTCTGTTTGTCGTGGGGGCGCCGTCGTGGGATGAGCGGTTTTTGCGCAGTACTCTGAAGAATGACCCGAATATCGACCTGATAACGTTTATGATCCTTAGAACCGCGTACGATTACCTGAACGTACCGGAAAAGGAGATGAGCCTCATACCGTTCCCGACAAGGGAGATATTTGAGCGCGAGCTGCATACTTTTGATGTAGTCATCTTTTGCAATTTCGATTACGCGCCGTACACGTCATCATTTTATCTGAACAATATCAGGCAGTTCGTCATGAAGGACGGCGGCGCTTTCATTATGGTGGGGGGTAACAAATCGTTTTATTCCGGGATGTACAGAAACACGCCGATAGCCGAGATACTGCCCGTTGAGCTGACGCGGACTATGGAGCCGGTAAAGTTCGGCAAGTTCAAGCCGGTTTTGACCGATGTGGGAGCCACGCACCCGATACTTCGGATCGATTATAACGAGGAGAGTAACAGGCGGCAATATGAGTCTTTGCCCGCGCTCGAGGGGATAAACAGCGTCTTGAAGGTGAAAAAAGACGCCGTCGCGCTGATGACGCACCCGAAAGCGAAGAATGAGCACGGACCGGCGCCGGTGATCGCTATCTCAGAGATCCAGAAGGGTCGGTCGATGGCTATAATGACAGATACCCTCTGGCGCTGGAACTTCCCGTATATCGGCGCCGGCGGCAGCATAAGGGTATATGATAATTTCTGGCACAACGCGCTTAAGTGGCTGGTGAAGGACCCTGACTGGGATCTGGTGAAACTGTCGCTGACCAATACGACTTTTCAGGTGGGGGAAGAGGTCGCCGTCAAGCTCAAGGTGATGGATCATAAGTACCGGCCAACGGATAGGGCAGGCATCACCGCGGGCGTCAGGGGCGCAGACGGTAAGGAGATCAGGCTGAAATTCATGCGAACCGAAACCACCGGTGAGTATGCGGCTAAGTTCGTAGCTGAATCAGAGGGGATATATGTGATCGAGGCATCGGCTTCGATCGATAATAAGCGGCTTGGCAGGGATCTCCACCCGTTGATCGTGGAAGACCCGAAACAGGAGTATGTAAATATCGAGGTGAACAATAAACTGCTAAGGGAGCTTGCGAAGATAACCGGCGCCAGGGTGACATCATTGAAGGGCGGCAGTATGTCAGGAGCCCCTGAAGTGGAAGCCTTGAAAGATGAGCTGTTATTAGGTAAGATAGAGTTGACATTCTGGGACTCGAAAGTCAATTTCCTTATAATATTATTGCTCTTGATCTTGGAGTGGCAGATCCGGCGAAGGTACGGACTTTACTAAATGGGAAGTAAGCGCCTTTACTGCTATTGATTAATATAAATTGACATTTTAAGTATATGCGTTATTAATATATGTAGATTACTAACGACACAGGTTACAATAATGCTTAGAAACTTCCCGAAGAGAATATTTATTTTTGGTGCGGCTCTGTTTGTGTTAGTCACGCTGTTGATCTTACTTAACACATTATATAACATGCGAAAAGAGATGATAAACGAGGCGGAGGAGCACGCAAAAGCGATTGCCAGACACATTAATTTTGAGATGTTTGAGAATTATGACTTTGATATGGATAAGCCGTGGGAGAAAAGCGGGACTGACGATTTCAACGAGTATATTCTTCATGGTATCAAGACGTTAGGGCTTGAGAGCATTAAAATATACAATAAGGACGGTGTTATAATTTATAGTGATGATGAACGTTTTGTAGGTATAAAGGTAAAAGATAATGAGAATTTCATCAAAGCCTTAAATAATGAGCCGGCCTCTTTCATCACCACCTCGGAATATTATAAAAAGGTCTATGGCATTGAAGCAAAGATGGATTTTGTCGAGACATACATACCAATCTATGATGAGAATGACGGTTCCATCATAGGCGTCTTTGAGATATACCAGGATTTCGGCGCGTTATCGAAAGTCATCAACAATGCCATGAAGAGGACGGCCTCAGTCATAATTGTCCTTATGCTCTGCTTCTCGGTGATACTGTTTATCGTAGTAAGAAGAGGTAACATGATAATCCTGTCTGAAAAAGAGAGGCTTGTGAAGGGGCTTGAAGATGCCGTCGGGCACAGGACTGTGGAGTTAACGGAATCTGAGCGGCGGTCACGAACTTTTTTGAACAATGTAACGGATGCGGTATTAGTTCTTGATAAGGACGGGAATTTTGTAAGTGTTAACAACAAAGCGTTAGAGATGACCGGTTATACGCGTGATGAGCTACACACGAGGAAATTCATTGATATTATTGACGATGACAGTAAAGGACGGGTTCTGCAAAAGTGTGAGGCGGCGCTAAAAGGTGATGATGTAAGTTGTGAAGTAAAGTTCAGGAAAAAAAGTGGTGACCCCATGCCGGTAGAGGTACGCGGCAAAAGGATCGATTATGACGGCGCTCAGATGATCATGGCGGTCGGGCGTGATATCACCGAGCGCAAACGGATGGAAGAGATCCAGTCGGATTTTTACTCCATGCTCACACACGATTTCAGGGTGCCGCTGACACCCATTTTAGGGTTCATTAATATCCTTTTAGACAAGAAAGATGATTCTATAGGCGACGATTCCAGGGATATGCTTGAAGTGATTGAAAAAAACGCGATTAAGCTAAATAAGCTCATCGATGATTTCTTATTGTCTTCAACGATAGAATCAGAGAGCGTAGAGCTTGAAACGCACAGTTTTAGCCTTAATCATTTAATTAATGAGGTATTGGTTAATCATGAGGCAAACATAAAATCAAAAGAGATAAATCTAATAAAAGAACTTGCACCTGATCCCCTTGTTATCAAGGGTGATTCTCATTATATTGAACGTGCGGTTTCAAACCTTGTTAATAACGCGATCAAGTACAACGAACGAGGCGGCGTTCTAAAAGTCACGACAACCATGTATGAAGATTATAAAGGCGGTAGCGTCGCAAAAGTCGATATATTCAATTCGCATGGTTTTATCGATAAGGGCGATCTCGCTTATGTATTCGGTAAGTACCAAAGAGCGAACAGCTTTAGAAAGATACAAGGTACCGGTCTCGGGCTTTATATCGCGAAATCGATTGTTAACCTGCATGGCGGTGATATATCTGTGAGCAGTGAGAAGGGGGTGGGGACGACATTCTCATTTATACTCCCATTCCATTATCCAGAGATGAAGGCGGTAAGCTAAAATAGCAAACGATAAACCATGAATGAACCACAAAGAACCCGGAGGCAGCTACGGAGTGCATGGAGAAACGTTTTTAGAGAAAGTTTGTCCGTGTTCTTTGTGGGGACTTAAGCCAAGTAGAATAAAATACATATTTTCAAAAAATCCAACGTTGTAAGTTGTTGATATTACGGGGTGCCGTGAGCGGATGCGAAGGGGTAGAGCCCCTTAAATTGTATTGGGCAACATGCCCTTGTGATAGAATCCCTTAGTGCCCTTTGTGGTTAAAAAGAATTTTAAAAGGAGATTGTATGAGATTGTTAGTAGTAGGTTCGATTGCGTTAGATAGCGTGAAGACACCTTTTGGGGAGGCGAAGGAGGTATTGGGCGGGTCTGCCACTTACTTCTCGACAGCAGCCAGCTATTTTACCGATGTGAGCGTAGTCGCGGTGGTCGGCAGCGATTTTCCCGAGGAGCATTATGCCCTGTTAAAAGAAAAGAATATTGATCTAAGGGGCTTAGAGCGCGTAAAGGGTGAGACGTTCCGCTGGGTCGGGGAGTATGGGTTTGATCTGAACGAGGCGCACACCATCGCGACGGAGCTGAACGTGTTCCAGTCATTCGAACCGAAAGTACCCGAGGAGTATAAGGATATCGATTATGTCTTTCTGGCGAATATAGACCCTGAAATCCAGCTGAGCGTCCTTGAGCAGGTGAACAGGCCGAAACTCGTGGCGTGTGACACGATGAACTACTGGATAGAGGGTAAGTTTGAGGCGTTGAAGAAGCTCCTGAAAAGGGTCGATATCCTGATAATCAACGAGAGCGAGGCGCGGGAGTTCACCAAAGAACCGAACCTGGTGAAAGCCGCTGATATAATCCTGTCGTACGGATTGAAATACCTTATAATCAAAAGAGGTGAATATGGCGCTCTGATGTTCGGTGACAGCTCGATCTTCCACGCACCGGCATACCCCCTTGAATTCGTCTATGACCCGACGGGCGCCGGTGACTCTTTCGCAGGGGGATTCATGGGGTATATCAGCAATACCGATAATATGAGCGAAGACGCTATCAGGCAGGCGATCGTTTTTGGCAGCGTGATGGCTTCTTATAATGTAGAGGCTTTCAGTCTGGACAGGTTGAAAAATTTGGAATACTCCGCGATCAAGGAGCGATTTAAGGAATTTAAAAGACTGACGCATTTTGAAGACCTTTAACCGGCGCTGTCTGGCGCTGTAAGGTGGGTTACCCCCCAGCGGAGTAACCCGTCTTTATTCTGAAACGCAACGATGAATGTTGCCGCTTTTGCATTTGCGTCAAGATGCTCGCATTAAGATGCTTCATTCACATAAAGACTCATTTTAAGTGACCTGTCTGACAAAACATTAAAATATTTTAATCATATTTTAATTTTAATTTAACTCTTTTTGGTGTATACTTCCCGCAAAATGAAATGAATCAGGAGATAATATGATACAGGTTCAGAATCTCACGAAAAAGTTTGGTGAGATAGTAGCTGTGAACGATTTAAGTTTCAGCGTAAAAAAGGGTGAGATATTAGGGTTCTTGGGGCCAAACGGCGCGGGGAAGACTACCACGATGAGGATTCTGACATGCTACACCCCCGCCACATCGGGTACCGCTACAATCGCCGGATACGATATCTTTAACGATTCATTCGAGATAAAGAGGATCCTGGGATATCTGCCCGAGACACCGCCGCTTTACCTTGAGCTTACCGCTAGGGAGTATCTCTTATATGTGGCGAAGCTCAAGGGCGTACCGATAGCGAAGCACAGGAGCGCGTTAGACAATGTGATCCAGAAGTGCGGGCTGGAAAAAGTTATCGACCGGGTCCTGAACAATCTCTCAAAGGGGTACCGGCAGCGGGTAGGTATCGCGCAGGCGCTGATAAACTCACCTCAGATACTGATACTTGACGAGCCGACAAGCGGTCTTGACCCGAAACAGATAATCGAGATACGCGAGCTGATCAAGTCATTGGCGGGCGAGCATACGGTCATCCTGAGCACGCACATTCTGCCAGAGGTTACCCAGACCTGCCAGAAGATAATCATTATCAATGAGGGTTCCATTGTCGCGGAAGACAGTTATGAGGAACTTATCGCAAAGACAAACAAGACGAATAAGACGAGAGTAATGATAAAAACCGCTGATGACAATATTATCAATAAGATAAAAGAGATAAACGGCGTTCAGAATGTGGTGCGGGAATTCAGCGCTGAGCGGAATGTTATTATTGTTGAAAGCGAGATGGACTGCGATGTAAGAGAAGAGCTTGCGCGCATGATAGTCAATTCCAGGTGCGGTCTGTTAGAGCTCAAGCATGAGGTGATGAGCCTTGAGGATGTGTTCTTGCATTTGATAACAAAAGAGGAAGGGACGGTAAACTAAATGAAGAACATCGCAACGATCACCGCAAAGGAACTCAAGAGCTATTTCATATCGCCTGTCGCTTACGTCATAACAACGGTTTTTCTTGTAATAACAGGTTATATGTTTTACTCCAGGATATCTTCTTTCAGCTTATATTGCTTTAAGATGATGAATTACAGTAAAGCGCTTGAGACATTGAACATAAATTACAATGTGCTCAGGCAAAGCTTCTCTACGATGATAACCACTATCATGTTTATGATGCCGATAATGACTATGCGTATTATTGCCGAGGAGAAGAAGAACAAGACGATGGAGCTTCTGATGACATCACCGGTTACTATATCCGAGGTCGTCTTCGGTAAGTTCTTCGCATTGCTGATATTATATGCGGGTATGTTATTGATCACGATATACATGCCTCTTTACGCCTCATATTACAGTAAGGTCGACTGGGGGCCGATCATCTCAGGGTATGTCGGCATGTTATTGCTCGGGAGCGTTTTCCTCGCTATCGGGATATTCGCCTCCGCGTTGACGGAGAACCAGATAGTCGCGGCATTGATCAGCTTCGCGTTTATCTTGATCTTTGTGCTGATAGACTGGGCGGCGAACCTTGCTGACGGGCAGGTAGCAATAGTCCTGAAATACCTTTCGCTAAGCTCACATTCCTATAATTTCTTTAAAGGTGTGATTCATTCGAAGGATGTTGTGTTTTACCTCTCTTTCGTAGCTTTCGGGCTCTTCATGTCGTTCAGGGTAATAGAATCAAAGAGGTGGACACAATAACGGGCTTCGTGTATATCAAGCATAAAGGTTGCAAGACCTGACAAAACCTATTAATCAAGGAGACAAGATGGAGAAATTCAGTAAGGTATTGGCAATAATCGGGCTAATCGCCCTTATCGCCGCTTTCATTATAAATGATATCTTAATAGATTTTACGATATACTTTAAGATCATACAGGTAGTCGCGCTTGTGTGTTTCATCTTTTACTTTCTGGTCAACTTTAATATCATAAAGCTGTTCTCAAAGCAGAGATCTACAAAATACGGCGCTACATCGATACTTGGCGTTGTAATATTCATCGCGATATTAGTCATTATAAATATCCTGTCTTATTATAACAGTACCTCGTATGACCTGACGAAAGGGGATATCTACTCTTTTTCTGACCAAACAATAAAAGTGATTAATAATCTTAAGGCTGATGTTGTCATAACCGCGTTCTTCAAGAAAAACTCCCGTGAGCAAAAGTCGATGGAAGCAGTCCTGACCAAATATACGGACATCTCTGACAAGATCAAGTATGAGTTTATCGACCAGGACCTGCAGCCGACCGTCGCAAGGCAGTATAAGGTGAAGAAACTGTTTACAACGGTCTTTGAAAGCGGGGAGAAGGAGTTCCGGTTCGTTTTCACTTCAAACGAGAATTTAGAGGGGCTTATTACCAATGCTATCGTTAAGGTCACAAGAGGTAAGAAGAAGCATGTTTACTTCACTAAAGACCACGGTGAAGGCGGCATTAATGACCAGACCCCGGCGGGCTTCTCTTTTATGAAAGAGCAGCTTGAGGGGATCAACTATATAGTTGACGAGGTATCGTTTCTTAAGATCGGTAAGATACCCGACGACTGCGACGTATTGGTGATCGCCGACCCGAAGAAGCCGTTTTTGGAGAATGAACTTGCTTTGTTAGATGAATATGTCTCAAGGAATGGAAAATTTGTCTTCCTTGTCGATGTTGACGCGGATAAGACGATAATCGATTATCTTGCTAAATACGGGATCCATATTAATTACGATATCATTATCGATAAGAGTATGCAGATATTCGGCGGCGATTTCTCACGGCCTCTGATCTCTGATTATCATAAAGACCACCCGATCACAAAGGGTTTTACGCAGCCTGCTCTGATGTCTGTTGCAAGATCTATCGCTTACACCCTCCCCTTCGAACCGTGGCGGACGTATAAGACGATAGCGAAGACGAACCCGTACCCGAGCGTATGGGGAGAGACTAATGTGAAGGACATGAAGAATATCAAGTATGACAAGGATGAAGACGGAAAGGGGCCGTTAGATGTCGTCGGCCTGTTCATCTATGACAGCGCGCTCGAGAAGGGCGATAAGCAGGTGACACCGGTGAAGGATGAGAATGTCGCAGAGATGGCCATCTTTGGCGATGCGGATTTCGCGTCGAACCTGTATTTCAACTACTACGGGAACGCCGATTTATTTACGAATACGGTGAATTATCTCGCAAGGGAACTGGATCTTATCGCAGTCTCACCAAGAAAAGCGTCCTCTGCCACAATCCTGCTCTCTGACTCTCAAAGGTCGCTGTTATACTACTTCTCGATAATCATCCTGCCTTCGATAGTGTTTATTGTCGGTATCGCAGTGTACTTAAGAAGGAGAAATATGTAGATGAAACCAAAGTCAGCGCTGATATTACTGGTAATCCTGCTCGCTTTGTCAGGGTATCTTTATTTCTATGAGATGCCGAAGCAGGAGACGATCGAGACGGCCAAGGAGATCGATGAGAAGATCTTCGCTTTTGATGAGACCAAGGTGCAGGCCTTTACTTTCACTTTAGAGCACGATGTTATAAAGTTCAAAAAAGAGGCGGGTTCGGATGATTTTGTCATCGTAGAGCCGATCAGCGCGAAGACAGATATGAAGGTCATCAACAATTTGTTCTTAAAACTCCAAAAAGTAAAGTATGTACGGTTCCTTGACAGCGAAGGTAAGGATTTAAGGGATTACAGGCTGCAAATACCTCATTATAAGATCACGCTTGACCTGAAAGACCCCGCAAAAGAGGGCGGGATAACTACCGAAGTCTTCAGGTTCGGTGACTTTAACATGTCCAAGACGATGATCTACGCGAAAAGGGATTCTGACAACAGGATATTCCTTGTAGATAAGGACGTGCGGGAGATTTTAGACGTTGACCTGCGCGCTTTCAGGGATAAGCGGCTCATCAAAAATAACTTGGAAGATTTAGGGCAGATCCAGATAGTCAGGGGAGATGAGGAGATAGTCATCAGCAAGGATGGCGAAAGATGGCAGATAACGAAACCGGCCAACTTAATGGCCGATATCGCCGAGGTAAGGGGACTTATCAATAATATCAAGAAGATCCAGGCGGTGAGGTTCCCTGAGGATAATATAAAAGATACTGATAAGTGTGACTTTACGAAACCGGACTTTTTGATGATATTGACCTCTTTGGATGGCGAGGTGATAGAGTCGGTCAAAGCGGTGAAGAAGGGGCCGGTGGTTGAAAAAGATATGACCATGGCAGAGCGTGAGAAAGAGGACTGCCTCTCCTCCCCCACGAAGAGCGGTCTTAGCACCACATTTTTTAAAATGGCTTCAGACCCCGCCACTTATCTCATCACTTACGATGATTATAAGGATCTGGATAAATCTTTAAAGGAGCTTAGGAGCAAAACAATATTCACCTTAAAGAAGGAGGATGTTTTTAAGATCCAGATTATCAAGGGCAATAAGCGGCTTGTGTTAAACAAAGATGAAAAAGGCGCATGGAGCAATATAAGTAATAAAAACAACCCGTTAACATTTAACTCTAACGATGTGAGTAAGATATTCAATTTCCTGAATTTTGTTAAAGCGGATGAGTTTATTGACGACGCTGATATGGCGGATGATCTGTATGGCTTCAAAAACACTACGCTTGTGCTGGAGTTCTATGACGAAAACGGTAATATGTTAGAGGGACTTATCGCGGGGAATGTAGAAGGAAATTATATATATTTAAGGCGGCTTAACGACCGGACTGTCTATATGATCGACAAAAACTTCACCAATAGATTTGTTATGTAATATATTGATTTATAAATAAACCCCCAATAACTTAGGCGCGTAATGAACGAAGATATCATCATTGACTGATACAACCTCCTAAGACAATCTAACCTGCCTTCTAAGCATCATGGCGATGATCTCGAGACAGAAAGAGACGGACTTATTCAACTGCTGGCATCATATAAGCGGATAAAGGCGTGTAAGATCGCGGTGGTGTTTGACGGTTGGAATAGCGGGAACCTGTCGCAGCGCTCATACATGGCAAGAGGTATCAAGGTCATCTACACGAAACAAGGGGAAGTCGCGGATTCCGTCATTAAGCGAATCGCCGAGAAATCAAAAAGAGAACTGGTCATAGTTACTTCTGACATGGAGATAAAGACCTTTGCCGAAAAGTGCGGTAAAATAGTGATCTCATCGCCCGAATTCCTGGACAAGATAGATATGGCAAGGTACTTCAGCATGAAGGGCGGCGTTTGTGAGGATGACCCGGAACCAGCAAGAACCGGCACCAAAAAGAAGGGCAACCCAAGGAGACAGACCAGGAAGGAGCGTAAAAAGAAGCGCCGGCTGGATAAACTGTAAATAATATGATATGAATGACGCACAGCGTACCTTAAATATAACCGAACTATTCTATTCCATTCAGGGGGAGACATCCTTTTCAGGGCTGCCGTTCATCTTCATCAGGCTGACCGGCTGTAACCTGAGATGCTCTTACTGCGATACAAAATACGCTTACGACGGCGGGCAGGAGCTCTTGATCGATACGATATCAGGGCGGCTCAAGGAGTTTCCTTGCCGGCGGGTCACTATTACCGGCGGCGAACCGCTTTTACAAAAAAACTCTTTCTGGCTGATGGATACTCTGGTGCAAAACGGGTATACGGTGCTGTTAGAGACAAACGGTACGGTTGACATCTCTTCGGTCAATAAGAGTGTTGTAAGGGTCGTCGATATCAAGTGCCCGGGCTCGAATCACGCGGACAGTTTTGATTTCAGCAATATCGCTCACCTGAGAGAGCGTGATGAAGTCAAGTTTGTGCTTACAGATGAGCGGGACTATGAATTTGCAAGGGAGATCATCATGGGATATCAACTGACGAAGAAATGTAAAGTAATTATTTCAGCCGCTTATGAACGGGCGCCGCTTGAGACGTTCGCGAAACGGATACTAGAAGATGGGCTTGATGTCCGGTTGCAGATGCAGCTACACAAATACATTTTCGGGGATAAAGAGGGTGTGTAGATGAAGCGTTGTGTAGTGTTACTTAGCGGTGGTGTGGACTCGACCACTGTGATGGCGATAGTGAAGAGCCAGGGCTATGAAATATATGCGATCAGCTTCGATTATGGTCAGCGCCACAAGATCGAGCTTGAGAAAGCAAAGAAGATCGCCGCTCTTTATGGCGCGAAGAAGCATATCGTCGTGGATGTCGATCTTCGCAAGATCGGTGGTTCCGCCCTGACCGATGATATCGCCGTACCAAAGGCGCGCGTGATAGACGCCACCATACCCGTCACTTATGTGCCCGCGAGGAACGTGATATTCTTATCGATTGCGCTGGGCTACGCGGAAGTGAACGAAGCGGACGAGATATTCATCGGCGCTAACGCGATAGATTACAGCGGGTACCCTGACTGCCGGCCGGATTTCATCAAAGCGTTTGAGGATATGGCGAACCTCGCGTTAAAGGCGGTTGCTACCAACACGGAAACAAAGATACACATAAGATCGCCGCTGATAAATATGACGAAAGCACAGATAATTCAGACAGGGCTCTCATTGGTAGTGGACTACTCTCTCACATTCAGCTGTTACGACCCGATCGGCGGGGCCAAGCACTGTGGGGAATGCGACAGCTGCATATTGCGCGCTAAAGGTTTCAAAGAGGCGAAAAAGGAGCGTGACGCTCCACCCAATTAGCAACCTCTCTTATGGGCGCAAAACAGTGTGCAATACTAAATATAAATACTCTTTTTTATTGCAATTTAGAACTAATTCGCGTCGAATTTCCGGCGCACCTCACGACCGATGAAGCATGCTTCTTGTAGTATTTCGTCGTTGTTTAGTACAGCGCCTTTATCTTCGACACCGTCAGCGACGATGATGCTTACGTCCATCCCGTACTTTAAGAAGATGTGCCGGACATCTGATATGACGTCCTCATACCGCTCGCGTCCCGGGGCGCCCTGCACGATGACAAAGATGCACTTTTTCCCTTCAGGGAACCTCAGCTCCTTTTTTGAGTCCCGAAAAGCGTACCACCTGTCAAGGAAGCACTTGGTCTGACCGGACAAGTACCCGTAATATATCGGTGAGCCGATGATCACCACATCCGCGGCGATTATTTTTGGGTAGAGTGTCTGCATATCGTCATCGATGACGCAGCCAGCCGCGCCTTCCTGCCGGCATGATTTGCAGGCCTGACAGCCCCTGATGCTCAGATCGTTTATCCTGATGATCTTATCGGCGGTCTCCCCCATACCTTCAAGCACCCTGGCAATGACTATCTCTGTGTTCCCGTTTTGTCTCGGGCTGCCGGAAATCGCGACTATATTCATAATATATTATCAACCCTCTCTTTTCGTTAAAAATATCGTACCTATTTATAGCAAAATATTTCAGAAAATACAAACTGATTTATTCAGGCTTGCCTGTTTCTATGATTTAATACCTCGCAGCTTGCTGCGTAATTATTTAAAATTGATACCTCGTAGCTCTGCTACGGGGTAGCCCATTTATAAGGCCTCTGCGCGGTCAGGCAGAGCTATTAATCCGGCAATCAAACAGTGCGCTTTTACGACACGTCATCCCCGCGCACGCCGTCATCCCCGCGAAAGCGGGGATCCATAAAGCCAATAACGACAACTGGATTCCTGCTTTCGCAGGAATGACAACCGGCTATATTTTTGACGATAAAGCATACTTATTTAGTTGCCGTGTTAATTCGATAAAGGGCATGTTGCCCAATCCAGTTTAGGGGCTGAAAACCCCTACGCTTCCGTTGGTCGCTACCCCGTAATATCAGCTACTTACAAAAGCGCTTTTTTGAAAAATTCGTAAAATATGCTATTTGGCAGCACTCCTATAAAGTGTAATTATTCATCTTTTTGTGGTCTTCTGATATTGATTATCTTGGTATTCTTTAAGTGGGTGGACGTCTCGTATCTTGTTAACAACTCTATCTTGTTGACTATGCTTAACATCCTGTCCGCTTCTTCTGTTATGATCTTCAATGTCTGGTAAATATTTGAATCTTCCTTCGTATCGTTCATCAGAAACTCAGAGTATGACATGATCGTCGTCAGCGGCTGCTTCAGTTCATGCGCGGACGAACCCGCCAATTCACTCTCTGCAATCAGCCGGTCTTTCTCTATCGCAGTCTCTTCGGATTTCTCAAGGCTCTTCGATGCCTTTGCAAGCTTGTCATCGAGATACCGGTTCATTACCGCCGCGCCAAGCTCACTACCGACCGTATCTAACAGCTTCAAGTCATACCCTGTCTTCTCCCTGGCGCTTGTACCGACAAGGAATATTGCGCCATACATCTTTTCCCGTACCTTTATAGGCACCAAGATGAACCGATCAATACCGCTGCTTGCGCAAAGGGTCTTTAATTCAAAAGAGATAGCGGCTCTTTTATCAACGTCATCGACGGCGACAGAGGCCTTGCTTTTTATAAATTCATTGATTATCTCTTCGGCTCCCCACAACTCGATTATTTTATTGGAGAATCTTTCAAATAGATCATACACGGCTCTTAGCTCAATTTTCTTCTTCTCTTCATCGAACAATAATACTATGCCGCCCTTTAGCTCTAAGAATTTGACAATCACTTTTAGCGAGCTGTCCAAAACGCCCGTCAAGTCTGTGTCTTCATTAATTATTTCAGGGATAGCGCCCAGCAGTGCAAGCTCCTTGTTTTTCCTTAGCGCCTTGAGCTCCAATAGTTTTGTACCTGTCACGTCCCTTACTAAGGAGATAAAGCCGTAGACCTCATTTTTCGCGTTGCGCACCGGCTGGGTGAACAGGTCGTAATATTTCTCCTTACCAGAGCGGGCAATTATCCTCATCTCATGATTGTTCGGGGTCTGTTTTTCGAGCGTTACCGTTGCCGGACAGTTGTTGCAAACCGCACTATGCCCCCTGTATACGTTATAACACTTGTTCCCGATCAGCTCATTTGGCTGTTTATTAAACAGGTGCGCCTGGTACTTGTTGACCATCGCGACTTCAAAGTCACTGGTGATCAACGATATCCCCATTTTCAGGCCGTCAAACACTGACTGAAGCTTGTTTCTCGTCCTGCTAAGCTCGTCGGCCAGTTCCTTCTGGGGAGTGATATCCGTACCTATACACTGGATGGAATCAGGGGCTGCGTCATCTTTGACAATGGTATTCGTTATTGAAAACACCTTTGGCTTCCCCCATTTATCATTTTGTATACAAAGCTCATAAGCCGCGCTTGCACCCCTTAAAGCCCTCTTGTAATTCTCCTTGAATATCTCCTGATTCTCCGTACTTAGCAGGTCTAAGAAACTTGTCTGCGATATATTATCCGTATTTAGTTCAAGCTCTTGTACAAAGCAGTTGTTATACGATTTTATCTTATAATCATCTCTTGTGACAATAAATATAATATTCGCGGCGTTTTCAAACAGCTCCTTGTACTTCTTCTCCGCCTCGCGCTTTTTGTCGCTGACCTCTTTTTCAAACTTTATCTGCATGTATTTTTTAAAGACTTTGTTTATCGTAAAGTTTGAGACAAAGAAGAGCAGAACCAACAGCGCGGCAATGATCACATTGTGCTCAAAATTCTCCGCGTTTACTTCTTGCACCACCTTTGCCGGTGTCGCGATGGCAAGCTACCAGAAGTTCTGCCAACCGACAATTACAGGGGTGTATGCGACGTAGAAGTCCTCGTTTTTATATCTGTATCCGCCGCCGCCGCTCTCCTGCGCTATCATGGACAACGATGTCTCGTAAAGCTTCCCGTAACTTTTTGAACGGAACGCATTCTCGCTTTTCATACCGACGAGCTCGGGCGACATGGAGTGTATGATGATCTCGCCGCGATTGTCAAGCGCCCACAGATAAGTGTTCGGGTGGAATTTCAGACTCTCGATAAAGAGCTGCTCGACCCGGGCAAGCTTTATTGTAACAGCAACCGCTCCGGTGAAATCCTCAGGATGGAACGTCTTGCCAGGATCGCTTCTTGAATCATACATGGGCGCTGATACCGTTATGACCCGCTCACCCATATCATCTACATGGACTTGCGATGTATACATGTTTTTCTTGTACTTGTTGGTATGGTCGCGGACAGATGTAAAGAAATCGCTTGACGCAAACGATTTATTTATTTTTTCCGTGTATACTCTTGAAGGGAGCGCAAAGAGCAAGGTTCCGGATTTATTATAAATCCTTATACTTGATATCTCTTTTTGCTTCAGCCTGTAAAATGACAACAAATCCCTTATCTTCTCTAAATCAGAACCTTCATGTAAAGACAAGTTATTTGAAAAGATCTCAAGCTCACGCTTCTGGGTATTGATAAATTCCTGAATGCCGTTTGATATCTGCTCGACTATCAGTATCTGGCTTTCATTGAACTGGTTGGCGTAAGAGAGTTTTTGAGATGCATAGTTGTGGTATGCCACATAGGAGATAGCTATAAAGAACACTATGAAAAAAACATATATTAAGTAGTAAGTCTTCTTTTCTGTTGTCATTGGCATCCTAAGCAGGCTCGCCTGATTTTTTCTGCGGGTTAATTCCCTTCCCCACGCCGGTTGCTGTGAAGTTTAAGCCCGCCCCCCGTCAGCTTGCAGGGGAGGGGCGGTTCATTTAGCTGTCAGATTGGATTTCAGTTAACGCTAAAAGGATGATCGTTTTATTATAACCCTTCACTAACCGCCCTTTTAAAAGAAGGTTCCTGACTCTTTTCTCCTTTGTAAGAATATCAAATCTTACATTTCTAATGTAACTCTCCTCTTCTATATTATTAAACAAGCGCTTATTCGCTTTATTATCGCTTGTCAATGTCAAGGAGTAAATGCTCATCTCTAATAGATCCACCCTTAGATAACCGCTTATCACCTCCGCGCTCTGGTTCACCTCTAATATCTTACCGCTTTTCGGGTCGATTATTATTACTGCGTCGTTGACTATCTCTAACAACCGGTAATAATTCTCCTCCGCCTCCCAAAGCTCCTGGAAATTCTTGTTGACCATTTTCTTTAACCTGAAGACATCGAAAGTGAGTAGAGCGATGATGCCAAGCGAGGAGAGCAGAAAGGCCAGTACCGGTATGTAGCCCCTGTGAAACCACGCCTTCCACGAGATATCCTCTTCGTTCCACCTCTTATACGCTTTTATGTTAGAGAGCGGGATGATATCGTTTGAAAAAAGCGCGAAATCATCTAATATGGTACCGGAAAAACTAAGCAGGGGGGAGTTGTTTGCTTTGAAAGAACCGCAATGAGCGTCATTTATACTGACAACAGTAATGAAGATAGCTGCCAAAATGAATATTTTTGCCGCTAATTTTACCATAATCTACCGTATCATAGTTGTTAATAAAACAATATTATAAAATATAGCGCTATTTGTCAATAATATTCAATATTATTTCAGCTGATAACGCGCTTAAACAAGGGAATTTAACATGTTACTTTTTACTCTTACGCTTATAATACATGGTTTGTGCAGCTTTAACCGCCCTTTTTATGGTATCGTCTTTGATATGTCTGGTATCCCTGGCTATCACCATCTCTGTCTCGTCGTCTAACTTTATGTCGCCTAAGTACACTTTATCTGCCGGCCTTTTCTCGATTCCGCTCTTTGGGAGCTTACCAACTCTAAAAATGATGTTAGTGACAGACTTCTTCCCAAGCTTACCATTTATCTTGCTGATCATATCGGCTTTTATAAAAGAAAGCTGCATAAGCCACGCGGAACTGATTACCGTAAGATGAAGGCTGCGGTTAATGAGCTTAGCAGGGAATGAGTTCTTAGATATATCGCGGCCAAACAACTCGGCATAATACTTTTGAATGTAATACTCATCAAGTTGCGACTGGAAGTTCAATGATCTGGCTATCTTATGAATCAGGTCACCTGAACGTTGTAAACCTTTTCTACTCCGCCTCTTCCTTGGATGCCTTTTTTTTGTATAGTCTTGCGCCAATTAACTGTCCCAATACTGCAAAAGTGATCGTAACGGGTATGATACCGATACCGATTTTGAAATGTCTCCTTAGTAAATACAGAAACGGTATTGATAAGTGAATATATAAAAACCACTTAAAAGAAAACTTTTTGCACGGCGCCCTTATGTACCCCAGCGGTAGATTCGCGACCAGCGCAAATAACGTTAGAATAATAATATTAATGATGTACGGTTCCAAAGATAGCCTTATAAAAGTTTAAGTAAAAGCAGATGATACTACAAAAATAAATAAATAACAAAGTTTTTTTCGTAAAAGACCGTCAAGAAGTTTTTTTAAGAGCGGTCTAAGTTAATGCCGCTGATTTTGCGTTAACATTGACTCAAAACTCTTGACATCACCTTCGTACCGAAAAGGGTAATAATTTGCTTGACATTTTTTTTTAAAGGAATATCATACATTTAAGTATTAGGAGGTGCAAAAATATCATATTATGAAAATCAATAATCTTTTAAAATGGTTCAGCGCGATTACCGGTGTGGTCCTCCTGCTCATCGGCTTAGTCCTTAAGATAGGGGAAGCGCCGGCAAACTACGACCAATTTATATCAGGCAATAGTTTCGTTATGCTGGTTATCGGTATTGAGGCGATAATAATCAATTTTGCCTTCAATCATATTTTAGATGAAGATTATACTAAACAAAAATAACTGATAAAGGTGTATTATTTGATGAAGAGTATATTTCGTAACTTATTTGTATCATTTATAATTCTCGCATTATTCTCGTGCGGCGGCAAGGATCTGAAGAAGAAGAAATTAGCGGAGGCGCATTACAAAATGGGGCTCTCATTCTTTAGTGAAGGCGACCCGACAGCCGCGTTAAAGGAATTCATGGGCGCTTATGAGAACGCCCCTGATGACTATGAAATAAACCACATGCTTGGTATCGCGTACCTGAAGAAGAAGGATTACGTTAATGCGGAAAAGCACTTATTAAAAGCGACAACGCTCAAAGATAATGCTTCTAAAGCCTATAACAGCCTGGGCGTCGTATACCTTGAATCGCACCGGTACATAGACGCCATCGAGCAGTTTAAAAAAGCGGTCGATAATATCCTGTACGACACGCCCGAATACTCTTATGCCAATATGGGCTGGGCATATTACAAAAAAGGTGAGTTTATAGAAGCGAAGAAGGCGTACGAGAAGTCTATCGAGGTTGAGCCCCGCTTTGGCCTTGCGTATTTTAACCTTGGACTTTTATATTTCGACCTTGAAAAATATGATGAGGCTGTCAAATAATATAATAATGCCATCCGCTACTTCCCAAATTATCTGGATGCGTGGTACAATTTGGGGTTGACTTATTTTAAGATGAAGAAGAACATCAAAGCGGAAGAGGCATTTAGTAAAGTAACGGAAATTGCACCGGATTCTGAAAAAGCTGAGCTGGCGAAGGGTTATCTGGAACTTCTTAAATAAGGGGATTTTTTTGGAGAGTTTAGGTGAATACCTGAAAAAAGAGCGGGAGAAGAGAAATATCGAGTTGAAGGATATTTCCAAGAAGACCCGTATAAGCGTTCGGCTCCTCCATGCGTTAGAGAACGACGACAAATCAATCCTGCCAGGGGGTACGTTCAACAAAGGGTTCTTAAAAGCGTATGCGAAATACTTAGGGCTCGACGAGACGGAAGTCCTGACAAAGTATAGTCAGCTTTATCAAAGTGATAACAGCGCTTATGAAAAATATAAGTTAGAGATTATTGAGGACATAGACAAGAAACCAAAAAGACCGCTTGCCATTGTAATCATATTCCTTGTTGCGGCGGCTCTTTTTTATATGGCGTATAGCTACAAGAAGATACCACTGCAAGAGCGCTATGACACGACAACAAAAAAAAAATATCAGAATGAAAAGATAGCGAAAGAGGACAAAGTAACTAATAAGGAGAAGAAACCCGATGAAGCAACGCCAGCCAAAGAGTCGGTGCAAAAGGAGACGCGGCAACAGAACTTGAGCAAAGAGACGCCGGCAACAAAAGAGAGTGTCAAAGAAGAGACGCTAAAGGCAGACCCCGGGCAGACAACACCTGTAAAAGAAGCGCCGCGAGAACCGTCACAAAAAGCGGCGGAAGCGACACCCGTCAAAGAAGAGACGCAGCAAAAGAAGGCGGTAAAAGAGGCGGGCAAAGGGCATACGATAGTATTTCGTGCCGAGGCCATGGTCTGGATGCGGATTCAGATAGATGACACCGATCCTTATGAAGTCATTTTAAGAAAAGGCGAGAGTTACAAAAGAGTGGCGGACAAGAAATTCAAGCTTAAGATCGGTAATGCTGGTAAGCTGCGGGTATCCCTTGATGGTAAGGACTTGGGTTACCTTGGTAAGGATAAAGAGGTGAAGGAAGTAACGCTTCCGTAAATGGAGGTAAGGTAATGCGTGGTAACTTAGAGGAGACAATAAAGTATTTAAGAGCAAGGTGTGAACTCAATCCAGAAGTCGCGGTTGTGCTGGGCTCCGGGTTAAACACATTGATCGATGATCTGGACGTGAAGCTCAAGCTAAGCTATGATGATGTACCTCATTTTTATCTTAGCTCCGTCAAAGGGCACAAGGGGAATATTGTCTATGCGAATGTTGATGGTAAGGAAGTGCTCTTGTTCCAGGGGCGGCTCCACCTTTACGAGGGGTTTTCTCCTGATGAGGTCACTTTCTATGTACATCTTCTAAGCATCATCGGCGTCAAAAAGCTGATCATAACTAACGCCGCCGGCGCGATAAACGAGAGTTACCATACCGGTGATATAATGATAGTGAATGACCATATTAATATGACGGGCGTTTCGCCTTTGATGAATGACATCATCGATCCTAACAAGAGATTTGTTAATATGTGCAACGCGTATCAGATGGAACTATTTGATAATATTGACCTGTCTGGCCTGCCAGTACAAAAAGGCGTTTTGGCTCAGCTGCTGGGCCCGAACTATGAAACGGGCGCGGAAGTCAGGATGCTAAGGAGACTTGGCGCCGACGCGGTGACTATGTCAAGCGTTATTGAAGCTATAACGGCACGATACTATAATATGGGGACGATATGTCTTTCGATGATCACCAACGAACCGAACCATGACAAAAACACGTCGCATGAACATGTTGTAGTCAATGCGAATAAATACAAGGCGACATTTATTGATCTATTGACCAGAGTGATCAAAGCATTTTAGGCGGTTGAATAAAGAGGCAGGGGTACCCGATGATATACAGAGCGTAGAACAGGGTAATAGCAGCATACCCCATTAAATAAACAATGACCTCTTTGTGAATAAAATTTTTCATTACAAGGAGAGAAGATATGAGGTCATCAGCTAAATTCGTTTTATTATTATTTCTTGCGTTATTCCTTTCATTTCCGGTCACAGGTTGTGATATCGGCGGCAGCAGCGGCAGCTCTACGGATAATGACGATGACGGCTTCCCCAAGGGTAAAGACTGTAATGACAATAATGCAGATATCCATCCAGACGCTATTGAGATACCGAATGACGGTATTGACCAGGACTGCGACGGTTCTGACTCCAGCAGCTACTATAAAGACGCGGACGGTGACGGGTATGGAAATGCAAACGATTCGAGCATAGCATCCACACAGCCTGACGGATATGTCGTTAACGATGATGACTGCAACGACGACGACGCGGATATCGACCCTTATGCCGCAGAGTTATGCGACGGTGTTGACCAGAACTGCAACGGGCAGATAGATGAGAGTTGCACTTCATATTACTATGATTCTGATGGTGACGGGTACGGTGACCCAAACAACACGACTTCGGGGATGACCCAGCCTGACGGATATGTGACGAACAGCGAAGATTGCGATGACTTAGACGCTACTGTCAATCCGGCGGCGGTGGAGTTATGCGACGGCATTGACCAGGATTGCGACGGTCAGGCAGACGAGGGTTGTATCAGTTATTACCTTGATGCGGACGGTGACGGCTACGGGGATTCGGGCGCCGCGGTCACCGCTGCTACTCCTCCCGCCGGTTATGTAAGCAACGGCGATGACTGCGACGATGCGAACGCGGATATCAACCCGGCGGCGGCGGAGACATGCGACGGGCTGGACAACAACTGCGACGGCCTGATTGATGACACGTGCCTTAAAGTACCAGAAGATTATTTGACTATTCAGGCGGCGATCGACTCGGCGCCGACAAACAGCATTATATACGTTAACGACGGTACATATTATGAGAGCATAGATTTTAAAGGTAAATCGATCACTATTCAATCGATCAACGGCGCGGCTGGCGCTGCTATCGATGGAAGCGGTAGCGCTACGGTAGTCATCTTCGGCGCCGGCGAATCGTCAAGCACGGTGTTAGACGGGTTCACCATCACCAACGGCGACACAGCTTTTGCCGGCGGTATCTACATAAGCGGCAGCTCTCCCACTATCAAAAATTGTATCATCTCAAACAACTCCGCAAACACGGGTAGCGGCGGCGGCGTCTATTCCATAAGCAATTCATCACCGACATTTGAGAACTGTACTATCTCAAACAATACAGCGGCCGCAAGCGGCGGCGGGATTTACTCTGATAATTCCACATTGACGCTGACTTCGAGCACTATCAGCAATAACACTGCCGATGAACATGGCGGTGGGATTTATATCGATTCCAAACCGCTTTCTATGACATCCACTACTATCAGCGATAATACCGCCAACTGGGGCGGCGGCGCGATTTTTGGCAACGATTCGACCATCACCGCGTCCTATTCTGATATCAGTAATAATGTCGCAAACTCTGCCGGCGGCGCTTTTTATACAAATAATTCAACTGTGACGATAGCATCTTCCTCTATAGCTGACAACTCAGTTAACTCATCGGGTGGCGGCGGTTTCTGGATGAACGGTAGCGGCGGCGCTGTTTATAGTGACGCTTCCACGTGGACGATAACTAACAGCGTGATTGACGGTAACAGCGCGGTTGGCGGCGGTGGCGGAATAGTTTGTGACTGGAGCTCACAGCTAAACTTCACAAATTGCATTATAACCAATAATGCCGCGAACTATGGCGGTTTCTTCTTCTTGTACTGGTACTCCTCATCCACGATAAAGAACTGTACGATAAGCAATAATTCGGCGACTACCGAAGGCGGCGCGATCTACTGTTCATATGAGAGCCTGACAATAGTCAACAGTATCCTGTGGGGCGATACAGCCGCTGCCAATAACGAAATATCGCCTTCGCCTAATGGCACCGTTGATATCACATACTCTGACATCGACGGCGGATGGACTGCGACCGGTAACATAAACGCTGACCCGCTCTTTTCTGCCAGTGGCAACTACCGCCTTGGCGCCGGTTCTCCGTGCATCGATGCCGGTACGGCAACAGGCGCGCCGGCTGACGATATCGACGGTGATACAAGACCGCAGGGCAGCGGCATCGATATGGGGGCGGATGAGTACGCGCAGTAACGCGCGAGCCGCTTGACCTGATGATAAATCTGGCGTCCTCGCCGTCGGGGCGTTGGCGGCATGGAAGGTAATGGAACCGGCGCTATTCTCTTAGTTTCTTTACTTCGTGGAAGAATTCGGAGATTGTCGTGATGCCCTTTTTGACAAGGATATTCCTTATCGCTCTTAGCTCTAAGAGGACCTCCTCGATGTCGTGATCGCTTTGCACCGCCGGTTTCGCTTCGGTCGCCTCTTCCCGGCCCCTGAATATCTCTAAGTTGTCATCTATGTCAGACAAATCGATCTTTATCGGTTCGTTTGTAGTATCTATTTTCGGTGATATCGATTTATTCCCATAATAATATATCTGGATAGCACGCCATATAGCGCCTTCTTGAGCAATGCCCGCTTTCACCTTCATACCCGTAGAGAACTGTATCTCATCTATCGCGCCTAAGTCAAGCGGATCCGCCATAGCGATAAGCACGGTATAGGAACCTGCACTGCTCTTACTCGCGACAGGCATCAGCATATATTTTTCAGCGACTTCTTTTGTTATTATCTTGATCACGTTATCCTTGATCCTTATAGAACCAAGATCGATACTGGGGATACTAAGCTGGTGGCTGAGAAACTGAGCGAGCTTCTCCTCCTTGATGAACCCCATATTGACAAGAATAGAGCCTAACCTGCCGCCCCATTCGCGCTGGTTCGTCAAGGCGATAGCAAGCTGGTTCTTATTGATCAGCCCCGCATCGAGCAACATCTCGCCTAACTTCACCTTACTCTTGCTTTTCATAGCACCTCCTTTTGATGAAATAAGTCAAGGCGTAGGTCGAGGCAGCGGCAACGTGCCTCGGCCTACGAATGTACATCTTCATTTACTCATGCCTGATCCTCGGGTCGGCGAACGCGTAAGAGATATCCGCGACAAGATTACCGATCAGAGTCAGAATCGCACCGATAACCAGTATCCCCATGATTACAGGGTAATCCCGTGACATAACGCTCGTATAAAAAAGCATACCCATACCCGGTATCGCGAATATCGTCTCGAATATTACAGATCCGCCGATAAGAGCCGGTATCGAAAAGCCTATTATTGTGATGACCGGTAAAAGGGCGTTCCTCAGGGCGTGCTTATATATTACAACCCGTTCTTTGAGCCCCTTTGCGCGCGCGGTCAGGATATAGTCCTGCCGGATCACCTCTAACATGTTTCCGCGCATGTACCGGGAAATTCCCGCCAGTCCGCCGAATGACGAGATAAATATCGGTAATACCAGGTGTTTCGAGACGTCAATGAACTTCTGGGCGGTGGTGAAGTTAGCGGTGTACAGTGAACTCCACCCGGATATAGGTAATATACCGAGTTTCACCCCGAACAGTATCATCAAAAGTATCGCGAGCCAGAACGTGGGCGTCGCGAAACCGATAAAGACGAACACTGTCGTAAGCTTATCTATAAGACTGTATTGGTGCGTGGCGGACATTATCCCGATCGGTATTGCCAGGAAGAAGATGACGGCCATGGATAGCACGTTAATTATTATTGTTTTCGGGAGGCTCTCTTTGATCTTGGTGAGGACAGGTTTCCCATCAGGTGAGAATGAATCACCGAAATCAAGCACCACGACCTTTTGCACCCAGTCAAAGTACTGAACGTGGAGAGGCCTGTCAAGACCGTAATATTTCCTTAAACGCTCCTTCATCTCTTTCGTCGCCTTCGGGTTCAAGTCCGTTGCTATATCAATGGGTTCTCCCGGCGCTAAGTGCATCACACCAAAAGAAATCACAGTAATGCCAAACAGAAGCGGCACCATCATTACTAAGCGTTTTAGAATATATTTTAACATAGTTAATTCAAATTATATCAAATAACAAGAGAATTTCACTTTTCCTTTAAATTATTCCTTGTATACCTGCAACTCCTTAGGAACATACCACTTTATGAAATTATGCGTTATCCCAGAAGGCGCCGGTTCTATCTCCTGGAACCGCGAGCTGATCACCGGCAGAGCTTCGGCTACATATAAGAAGACATAAGGCACCTCTTCGGCGAGAATCTCCTGGAACTTGTAATAATATTTTTTCCGCTCCTCCTGGTCAAAAGTCGTGCGCCCCTTCTCTAACATCTCATCTACCTCTTTGTTTTTATACGTTACAAAATTCAGCTCGCCCTCTTTTGTCTTGCTCGAATGCCATATATCATACGCGTCAGGATCGCGCGAGAGCCCCCAACCCAGGACAAGCGCCTCGAACTTCTTCTTGTTGACAAATTCGTTGATGAACGTCGCCCACTCATAGATCCTTATCTCTACTTTTATACCGACCTGCTTCAACTGAGCCTGGATTATCTCGCACACCTTGCGCCTGACATCATTACCCTGGTTGGTAATAATAGTAAATTCAAACGGCTTGCCGGCTTTATCAAGGATACCGTCATCATTCGTATCCTTCCAGCCAGACTCCGCTAAAAGGAGCTTAGCCTTCTTCGGATTATACGGGTACTTCTTCACAGCACTGTTATGAAACCAGGTCTCCGGCTTATATGGGCCGGTGGCGACCCTGCCCAGACCGAAAAGCACCCCTTTGATTATCGCCTCTTTGTTAATGGAATAGTCGATCGCCTGCCTGACGCGCTTATCCTTAAACTTATCGTTCGTCAGGTTGAACCCCATGTAGGTGTACCCATTAGCTAAATATTTGTATTTATTGAATTTTTCGTTGAATTTGGCAGAGCCAGTCTGCTTCGTGTACTGCACGGGGTCAAGACCCATAAAATCGATGCCGCCGGATTGCAGCTCTAAGAACATCGTCGCGGTGTCAGGTATTATGCGGTTGATTATCTTGTCGATATATGGCCTGCCCTCGAAGTAGTTATCGTTCGCGACCAGCACTATCTTCTCTTTTGGCAGCCACTGTTTGAATTTAAACGGCCCCGTACCGACGGGTTGTGTAGCCAGCGAAGTGGTCTTTAGGGTCTTCCCCTCCATCAGGTGCTTGGGTAGTATCCATATCCCCAAGCTGATGAGCGCCGGCGCGAAAGGTTCGTCATAAGTCACCTCGATGGTGTACAGATCCTTCACCTCAACGGATTTCACCATCAAAAAGTCACCGGCGTAAGCTGTCGGGGTGTCAGGGTCTACCATGAACTTGTAGGTGAACAGTACATCGTCGGCGGTAAAGAGTTCACCGTCATGCCACAGGACGCCCTTGCGCAGATAGAAGGTTATCTTCAGCCCGTCCTCGGAGATGTCCCAGGACTCCGCGAGCTCACCCTCGATGTTCAGGTTCTTGTCGTAGCGAACGAGACCGTTGTAAATATAGCTCCCGATCTCCTGCGAAGAACCGTCAGAGGTGATATGCGGTATGAGCCCGGATATGTCGCCGATCGAACCCATGACGATCGTATCACCATAGGCCGGTTTGTAATCTACCTTCTTATCAGCCGGTATTGCCGCCTTGTCGCCCGCGCCATCCTTGTTACCGCAACTGGTAATGACCAGTGACAACATAACGACAAGTAGTATCCTCCTGATAATTCTATTCATAAAGTCTCCCGTTGGTCAAAAGCTCATTTTCTGGATCTTTTCGTTCTTCTGGATAACGCGCTTCTTCATATCTTTGCGGTACTTTCCCAGCCGCGCGCGGATCTTTTCATCACACAACGCGAGTATCGCGAGCGCAAAAAGAGCGGCGTTCTTGGCGCCCGCCTTACCTATCGCCATGGTTGCGACCGGCACCCCGCCGGGCATCTGCGCCGTGGACAAAAGCGCATCCATCCCGCTTAAAGGAGAGGAATCTATCGGTATCCCGATTACAGGTAATTTCGTGTGAGCGGCGATTATCCCGCCTAAGTGCGCGGCTGCGCCTGCCGCGGCTATTATCACCTTGATACCGTTTTCTTCGGCGTTTACAGCGAAATCAGCGACTAAATCCGGCGTCCTGTGCGCGGACGCGACGCGCACTGAGTATGCGACGCCAAACTCCTTTAAGACCTTTAGACACTCGCTGACTACACCAATATCTGAGTCGCTACCCATTACTATCGCGATTAAGCTGTCACTCATAACGTCTCCTCTTTTAATGATTTATAATAACAAATAATAGGTTCTTTTAAAAGCTTTTTATCTACCGCCGCGTGCGAACGACCAAACTACATAGGCCTTTAATTATCCGGTGACCGTATTTATGTGCATTAGAAGCTATTATCAGCGGTATTTCCATTATAGCACTTGTATATTTCAATGCAAAGGGATTTTTTGGTTAATGCGTATTAGCGTCCTGCAAGTTATTTTTTTCTTGACTTGTATTATAAACATAAACTATATTACCTGCACAATGACTGTTTGAGCCATCGAGATGGACTATAAGGAGTCTCTTGATTTTGATATCGTGGATTTTGTGCTGATATTGACACAAGGCTCCTGTTATCCCTTGAACATTATTGAATGATACTGTGCAAAGCATACTCATGTATGATACGCATATTAAGGATGTAACATCTTAAAACATTATTAATTGACTATTTTAAAGGGGGATGTATCAGATGAACAAGACAGATTTAGTAGCGAAGATCGCGGATGGAGCGGAGATTTCAAAGACAGCGGCGGCTAAGGCATTAAACGCGTTTACAACAAGTATCACAAAAGCATTGAAAAAGGGCGATAAAGTTACGTTAGTCGGTTTCGGGACTTTCTCTGTTGTCAAAAGAAAGGCGAGAAACGGCGTAAACCCTCAAACAGGCGAGAAGATAAAGATCAAGGCAAGAAAAGTTCCAAAGTTTACATGCGGAAAAGCTTTGAAGGAATCCATAAAAAAGTAATATAACTTTACCATTGATGTATATACTGAACCGCTGCCGCCAGGAAGGCGGCAGGTTCGAATAGTCGGCAAAAAGCCCGACTTACGATATGCGAGGGAAGCGCCCTGAATGTCATTGCGAGGCGCTCACGGTCTTTGTGAGTACTGTGGCAATCTCATCTTTTAATGCATTATACGAAAGACAAATGATGGGATCGCCGCGTCGTTTGCATAAAGCCGCTACGCATCTAGATGCTCACTCCTCGCGATGCCAGTTGCGCTTAGTTATTGCTGTAACATGTTGTGCTAAGAAGCCTTCTATTTTATACTGAAGTTTTCGCCTAAAGGCGGGGGATTTTATATCCCATTAATGAGACATTAGTAAAACCACTGCGCGACCATCATTGCTATTTTTTTTGTGACGAAGCAATCTCATAAGTTATCGATACCACTAAAGACGAGATTGCCGCGCCGCTTTCTGAAAAGCGCGAAGGCGCCTCGCAATGACCAAAATGTGAGCTTTTTCAGGTCGTGCCAAGGTCTTTTAATAGAATTTTTATCATAGGGGTAATAAATGAAAAAAACTGTTTCAGGTGCAAATAACGGTTCCGTCAGGTTGACCGACACTACGCTCAGGGATGCGCACCAATCGCTCTGGGCGACAAGGATGCGGATCGAGGATATCTTACCGATCGCAAAGAGGATCGATAACATCGGTTATCATTCCGTCGAGGTATGGGGCGGAGCTACTTTCGATGTGTGCCTGAGATTCTTGAACGAGGATCCGTGGGAACGCCTGAAATCTATGAAGAAGATATTCAAGAAGACCCCCTTGCAGATGCTCTTACGCGGTCAGAACATTGTCGGTTATACTAATTATCCCGACGATGTACTCAAAGCGTTTGTCAATAAAGCCGCGCAAGACGGTATAGACATTTTCCGGATATTTGATGCGTTGAACGATGTAAGGAACCTGAAGAAAGCGATAGAGTTTGTCAGGAAAGCCGGTAAGCACGCGCAGGGCAACGTCTGCTACACGATCAGCCCGGCGCATGACATCAACTCATACGTCAAGTGCGCGAAGGAGCAGGTGGAGATCGGTATCGATTCCCTTTGCATAAAGGATATGTCCGGTATCCTGACCCCTTACATCGCGTATGAGCTTGTCTCGAGGCTGAAGGATGCCATAGACGTACCGATACAGCTCCACTGCCACTCATCGAGCGGGATGGCTACCGTTACGTATGTAAAGGCGATCGAGGCCGGTATCGACATAATCGACTGCGCCGTTGCGCCGCTGGCTCTATACACCTCCCAGCCACCGGTAGAGAGCATCATAGCTATCCTTCGTGACACACAGTACAAGACTAACCTTAACCTGAAACTGGTGAACGAGGTCTCAGAGTATTTTGAGAAGATCGCGTCAAAGAGGCACCTAAAAAGAATACGGCAGTCGATGATCGACATCAATGTCATCATCCATCAGATACCAGGCGGCATGATGTCAAACCTTATCGTGCAGCTTGAGAACCAAAAAGCGCTTGACAAGTTAGAAGAGGTGCTGAACGAGATACCAAAGGTGCGCGAGGAGTTAGGGTTCCCGCCGCTGGTCACGCCGACCTCCCAGATAATCGGGATACAGGCCGTGTTGAACGTCCTGATGGGTAAGCGCTACAAGATAGTGCCGAATGAGGTGAAGAACTACGTGAAGGGCTATTACGGGAAGTCACCGGTACCGATAAAACCGGCTATGCTGAAAAAGATATTAGGCGATGAGAAACCGATAACGTGCCGACCGGCAGATATGTTAGCCCCCCTGATGGGCAAGGTGAAGAAGTCTCTGGCAAAGGAATATGTGACGAAGGATGAGGATTACATCTCCTACGCATTGTTCCCGAAGGCGTCTTTGAGCTTCTTCAAGAAGCGTAAGGATCCGGAGAAGTACATGGAGGAACCGCCCGAAGAGGCGAAACTCCTGCCAAAGGACGAAGCAGTAGAGATGGAAGAGGTGCTTCAGGATGTCGCGCAATACGTTATGGGTAAGAACATCGGTGAGGCGTCGTTTGAGACCGAGAAGTACAATATCCGGCTCAAGAGCAATATAAAGAGCGTCATAAAGATGATTGAAGAAGTCAAGGAAGATGAAACGGTGAAGACCAGCAAGAAGGTGATCGAGGATGACGCCGGTTACGTAAAGGTAGTCTCCCCGATGATCGGCACCTTTTACCGGTCGCAGTACCCCGGTGCGAAGCCATTTGTTAAAGAGGGCGAGAGAGTGAAGAAGGGTGACACGCTTTGTATCGTCGAGGCTATGAAGCTTATGAACGAGATAAAAGCGCCGGTCAGCGGAACGGTAAAAACAATTTTAGTAGAGAATGCCAAGCCTTTGGAGAAGGGTCAGGTAATGTTCTACCTGGAGAAAAAATAGTATGTTTAGCAAGATTCTCATAGCGAACAGGGGCGAGATCGCCGTACGAATAATAAGAACGTGTAAGCGGCTTGGTATAAAGACCGTCATCGTGCTTTCTGAAACCGACAAGGAGACTCTTGGCGCGAAGCTTGCCGACGAGGCGGTGCTGATCGGCGGCAAAACGTCATCTGAAAGCTACCTTGATATGAACAAGATCCTTCAGGCGGCAAGGATAACCTCGTGCGACGCTATTCACCCGGGTTTCGGGTTCCTCGCCGAGAATGCCGAATTTGTCAAGAAGTGCGCGAAGCATAACTTAACCTTCATCGGCCCTACTGCTGACCATATATCGAAGATGGGTAACAAGTCGTTTGCGAAGAAGACTATGCAAAAGGCGAAGATACCGATAATCCCCGGCAGCGAAGGTACGGTAAAAGACCTTGCCGGCGGCATCAAGGAAGCGAAGCGGATCGGGTACCCGATAATGATCAAAGCTTCAGCGGGCGGCGGCGGCAAGGGTATGCGGATCGTCAATTCGCAAAAAGAGCTGAGCAGCCTGTTTAATGTAGCGAAGCATGAAGCGGAGTCTTTTTTCGGTTCCGATGAGATATACTTCGAGAAATATATCGCGAATCCGCGCCACTTAGAGGTGCAGATAATCGCAGATAAATACGGCAATGTCATACACTTAGGGGAGCGTGACTGCTCTATCCAGAGGCGCTACCAGAAGCTGCTCGAGGAGTCGCCGTCGCCGTCTATTAGCGCAAAGCTCAGGAAAGAGCTCTGCGACAACGCGGTCAGGATCGTCAAGACTATCGGTTATGAGAATGCCGGTACGGTGGAGTTCATCGTCGATTCTGATAACAAGTTCTACTTCATGGAGATGAACACGCGGATACAAGTCGAGCACCCTGTGACAGAGGCGGTTACCGGTATCGATATCGTAGAAGAGCAGATCCGTGTCGCGGCCGGCGAGAAACTCTTGGTTACCCAAAGCAAGATAAAATTCAGCGGCCACGCTATCGAGTGCAGGATAAACGCCGAGGATTATTTCAATAATTTCACACCTTCTCCCGGGACGATAAAAAGATTCATACTGCCCGGCGGACAGGGCGTGAGGACAGACACCCACGTGTTCCAGGGGAGCGTTATCTCACCGCACTTCGACTCGATGATCGCGAAACTTATCGTACACGGCAAAACGAGAACCGAAGCGATAAACAGGATGAAGACAGCGCTATCTGAGTTCAAGATAGAAGGTATCGAAACGACTATCCCGCTCCATAAGAGCATAATGAAGAACAGCGATTTTATTGACGGAAACGTGACGACGAGCTTTATCACCGATTCACTGAAACTCGACGAAAAACTCTTCATAGAGATAGAACTCACCGTCGAACATTAGGGCGTCATCCCCGGGATAACTTTATCAACCGTTTCAGATTGACTACATCGCTTTCAACACCTTTCTCCTTTGGTGTCTCAAGGATCTTCGGGATGGCCGCGAACCGGTCATCGCGCATGATGAGCGCAAACGGCAGGTCGCCGAGCGTGCCCTTACCGATATGCTCGTGCCGGTCGACCCTGCTGCCAAGCCCCTTCTTCGCGTCGTTTAAGTGGAAGCAGAGCAGGTTACTGATCCCTAATATCGTATCAAACGCGTCCATCGTCGATTCGTAAGACTCTTTTGAAGTTATGTCGTAGCCCGCGACGAAGGTATGGCACGTATCGTAGCAGTAACCGAGCCTTGCGCTATCCGCTACATTATCGTAAATCGTCCGCAGATGCTCGAAGCGGTAACCGAGATTTGTGCCCTGACCGGCTGTAGTCTCAAGCAGTATCTTCACCTTGAACCCCGCCGCCATATTGTGTACAATATCAAGCGCCTTCGCGACCTTCAAAAGACCGGTATCGTCACCGGTACCCATGTGTGAGCCTGGGTGCATCACCAGGTACGGTATCTCGAGCTGTTCGCAACGTTTCAGCTCGTCGAATATCGTATCTATCGATTTGCGCCACAGCTTGTCATTCGGGGACGCCAGGTTGATGAGGTAGCTGTCGTGCGCGATGACCGGTGCTATACCGGTGCGGCCGACCTCGGCGATGAACCTCTTCGCGTCGTCATCTGATATCGGTTTGGCCTGCCACCGGCTCGCGTTCTTCGTGAATATCTGGATCGTCGCGCAACCCGCCTGCTCACCCGCCGTAAGAGCGTTATATACACCGCCTGCGATCGATTTATGCGCCCCGATGAGCGGCCTGTCCTTATTCATAGCGTCTCCATTTGGTTACTTCTTGTCTACCATATTTTAGGCCTTAAGCCAAATAGAATATTTTACATATTTTCAAAAATGCTGATGTTGTAACTTAAGACCCTGCACGGCCTTAAAATGTCCCATCAATGGCGGGGAGTTTTTTAAGGCTGTGCAGAGGCCTTAATAAATAAAATTGGGGTGACATCAGAATATTTGCGAAGTGTGTAGGCAAAAAAAATCTTGTAAATATGGTCATATTATGTTAGTAAAGTGAGCAAAAAAAGAAGGAAGACAGGTACAGATGGCAGATATAAAACCGTTTAGGGGTATTGTTTACAATGAGGAGAATGTCTCATCATTAAAGGATGTTACGACCCCGCCTTATGATGTGATAACGAAAGAGGAGCAAGAGCGTTTTTATGCGGAGAGCGCGCATAACGTTGTCCGGCTGATCCTTGGCAGGCAGGGTGAGCTTGACAATTCAAATGATAACAGGTACACGCGGGCGGCGGCGTTTTTTGGTGACTGGTTGTCCGCGGGCGTTCTGACCAGGGACGATGATGAGCTGATATACCTTTACCAGCAGGATTACAAAGGGGCGGACGGTACGATGAAGACGCGCACCGGTTTCATCGCGCTTGCCAGGTTGGAGGATTTCTCTTCGGGTAAGATACTGCCGCATGAGAAGACGCTTGCCGGCCCACGTTCGGACAGGCTGAAGCTGATGGAGGCGTGTCACAGCAATTTTTCTCAGATATTCACGTTGTATTCGGACAAGGAGCTAACGGTAAACGCGCTTCTCTCAAATTGCTCCCGCGGCGCGGCGCCGGACATGGAAGTGACCGACGACGCGGGCGTTACTCACCGGATATTCAAGATCGGTGATCCTGATGCGATAGCGAAGATCGTTCGGATAATGAAGGAGAAGAACCTGTTTATCGCCGACGGCCATCACCGGTACGAGACGGCTTTGAATTTCAGGAACATAATGCGCAAAAGGCGCGATATTCCCGCGGACAGCCCGTACAATTACGTTATGATGTATTTCTCTAACATGGATGATGACGGGCTGGTGGTCTTCCCGACTCACAGGGTGCTTTTTAATTTGCAGGGCTATCAGATGGACTTCCTGAAGAGTGAGGTCGGTAAGTACTTCACCGTGACAACGTATCCGTTTAGCGGCAATGATGAGGAGAGCGTCACTAATGAGTTTTACAGCAAGCTCGAGGAAGAGGGCGGCTCGAAGCACGCTTTTGGTATGTACTGCAAGGGTGATGACCATTACAGCCTTTTGGTGCTGGATGACGGCGGCAAGGTGGACGGGATACTGCCCGATGACATGGATGCGAACCTGAAGAGCCTTGATGTGACCATCTTGCACTCGGTTTTGATCGACCACCTCTTAGGTGTCGGTACGGCGGCGCAGGAGAACCAGGAGAACCTGAAATATGTGAAGGAGAGCGGGAAGGCGATCCGGCTTGTGAAGGATGGGGACTACCAGGTGGCGTTCATATTGAACCCGACAAAGATAGAGCAGGTCAAAGCCGTTGCGAGCTCTGGCAACAAGATGCCGCAAAAGTCTACGTTCTTTTACCCGAAGCTTCTGACCGGGCTTGTCATCAACAAACTGGATTGATATTATGCAGTTACTTTTCACTTTAGTTTTGGTATAATGTATATATGACAAATGACCGGCCACAACCTAACCACGATGAGACCTTAGATTCCTTCTTCAAGGGCAAGGTGAAGATATTCCAGAAGAAAAAGGGGTACCGGTTCTCTATCGACGCCGTTTTGCTGGCTGATTATGTGCTGCGGAAAAAATGTGATAATATTTTAGATATCGGTACCGGGTGCGGCGTTGTGCCTTTGATGATCGCGAAGAAGAACCAGCACTGCCGCATCGTCGGCGTTGAGATACAGGATTCGCTGTATGACCTTGCGATAAGGAACATCACGGAGAACGGTTTTCAGGACCGCGTAACAATAATCAAGCATGACATAAGGGATATAAAGAGCGTCTTTTTGCAGGAGAGTTTTGATCTAATAATGGCTAACCCGCCTTATGTAAAGGTCGATTCGGGCAGGCTGAACCCCGAGGCGGAGAAAGCGATCGCGAGGCATGAGCTTACGATGTCTTTGTCAGACCTTGTAAGGACGATAAAATATCTTTTGACCCCGACTGGCAAAGCGGTGGTAATCTACCCGTCAAAGAGGGCGATCGACCTGATAGAAGAGCTTCGGCGGTGTAATATTGAACCGAAGTACATGCAGGTCATCTATTCCAGCGTCAATTCAGAGGGGAAGCTTGTGATTGTCGAGGCTACCAAATCCTCGAAAAAAGGCGGTTTGAAGATATTGCCGCCCTGCATCTTGTACAATTTGGATAACACCTATACCAAGGAGATAGAAAAAATACTTGCGGGATAAACCTGATAAAGGCAGGAATGCCGGCGCATTTCACTTATTCAGGGTCTTTTCCCGTTTTTAATGGATTTCATAATAACCAGCTTCTTAGAAAGTGGTTATGAAGAAGGGCTTTGCCTGAAACTGTGAATAATAAAACAATCTTGATAACAAAACCTGAATCAGCAGACTGACCGCCACCCAAGGAGAGAGATGCTCTGATTCAAACGTTTTTTTATTTTTCCGTTAACACCACTTTTTGTCTTGACAATAATGAGCCTGCTATGCTAAATTAGTCCCTGTCAGTTTTCAGATATAAAATGTTTAAATGTTTAGTAAACTTAGATAATCTATTTACTTAAATTTTGGAGGGGAGCATGTCTGAAGAAAAGAAGGATGGCCAGGTAGAACAGCTAAAAAAGGACTTTCAAGTTATAAAGGATTTTTTGCCAAGGGTTCTTGATTTTGTCAAAGAGCATAAGCGGAAACTCATTATTCTCGGCGCTGTTTTAGTTGCATTAGGGGCGTTATTCACGTATAAGATGATTCACTACACCTCAGAGCCTGAGTTTTGCAACCTGTTTTGTCATGAAATGACCCCTGAGGTTGAGTCATGGGAGAATTCATTCCATTCTCAAAGGGGTGTCGATTGTAAAGAGTGTCATTATGGCGAGGGTATTATGGGGGTTGTTAAAGCTAAGTATTACGCACAGTTTCAGCTTCTGCATCATATCACCGGTTCATATTCAAACAACCCGCTTTAAAAGGCGAAGGAGCACGGATTTGAGTTAGCCGCACAGAACATCCACAAGAAGGGTAATAAGGTCTATTACATCAAAGCGCATGGATATGCCGCCGAAGTCATCAATTTTAACTGTAAAAGGTGTCACCCGAACGTATTTGACATAGTTAGATCATCAGGTCGGTCGGTCAGGATGGCTCATAAGCAGCATCTTGAGAAGGGTTATGAATGTACTGACTGTCACATGAATATCGTTCATGGCACAGATCCTGAGGGCTTGAACCTGCCGACGATGTGGACGTGTTTCAAGTGCCACGATGATGATAAGGCTCCAAGGGAAGAGTGTGCGTTATGCCACGTCGGGCAAAAGGAGATGTGGGAAGGTGTCGGCGCGAAAGACATAGATGATGAATCTGCGATGATGCTTGACGAGGTGGAGTGTTCTGACTGCCATTTAGCAGAGGATGACTATATCCCGCCGAGGGATGGCGCGGTATGCGCAGAATGTCATGATGATGAATCGTATGCGGATACTCTTAAGGAGTGGCAGACGGAAGTCAAGTCAAAAGGCTTCAAGTTAAGAAATATTTTAGATGAGCTTGCGCAAAGGATGAAGAATATTCAAGAATCTAAGAGAAAAGTGCGTGATTATGATACAGCAAAGGATCTTTATAACAAAGCTACCTACAATGCCGCGATGATTGAGCATGATGGCAGTAAAGGCGCACATAATTACGATTATGCTGTCTCGATATTAGATGCAAGCCTTAAAATGGCCAGGGACGCAAGGAAGATATTAACTGCTGGAAAGTAATAAGTTATTGAATAGTTATAAATCATTTAGGGAGGGGAATAAATAAATGTTACCGCGGTTAAAAGTTTTAATAGGTTTAATGTTTGTGACGGTCTTTTTATGTGGTTTGACGCTATCTTCTGATGTATCGGCCGCAGATAAGGAAAACTGTCTTATGTGTCATAAATACGCGGGCAATGGGCGTTTTGATGACAAAGGCCACCGGAAGATATTTTATGTAAACGAGGAGGTCTTTAGAACTACCGTTCATGGCTTCTTAAGGTGCAGGCAGTGCCACCAGGACATCAACAAGATTCCACACATAGGCGCCAAGAAAGTAAATTGTACTGTTGACTGCCATCTGGTGGAGCCTTCCACGAAAGACTGGGGCGAGGAGAAGAAGAATTTTTCTCACGGGAAAGTCGCGGCAATATTCAATGTAAGCGTTCACAACCCAGAAACCAGAAGCGATGGCAAGAAAAGGAAGAACCCGGAGGATGTTCCAACCTGCAAGTATTGCCATACAAACCCGAAATATTATACCGGTGCAACCGCACAAGCTGTTGCGGCTGAGAAGAGAGAGACCGCGGTGGTTAACGACATCTGCGGGCAGTGCCATGAAAACCTTGAATGGGCAAAAAGATTCTATGGGCACTTTACAAGGCGTGTCAACAAAAGACGAGGCGCCGCCCAGATGGTTGAGCTGTGCTTAGGCTGCCACTCAGACGTCGAGCTGATGAACAGAAACGGCCTGCCCCCTATCAACGCTTTTGAGGATTCATTCCACTTTAAGGCTATCAAATTTGGAGATACAAGGGTGCCTGACTGTTTAGGCTGCCATGCTCCGCTTGGGTTCCCTGCTCACAGCATCAAAACCCTTGAGGATCCTGACTCCGCCGTCTATGCGCAAAACAGGTTACAGAACACCTGCGCGTTAGAAGATTGTCACGGGGCTAACACTACTGAGGACTTTGCATCAGGCCGTGTTCATAACATCGACGTTGATGTCAGGGTTGGTAAGGGCTTATTAGAAGGTATGGCTACTGACTATATCAAGGAGACGATTGAAAAAGGAAACAAATTTGATGAGATTATGACCGAAAAGACCAGGGCAGGCGCTGGTACTGAGCTTGAGGTACTGATATTGAATCTCGTCAGGTTTGTGTATCTTTTCTTAATTATAGCGCCTACTTTGATCGGAATGTTTTTGCATCAAATCCTTGACTTATATTCAACGTTAAGGGATAGAAAGAAGGGGGGGCACCATTAATGCTTATTTTTGATGATAATGAATTAGAACCGACAAAAGAACAAGAAAATGAAGAAGATAAAATGGTCTCTTCTGAAGAATATGCCAGTGAGCCGGCTGCCGAAGACACTACGCATGATGAAGTTATCGATGATGACTACTCTGATTTGGGGATAGACGAGCACGAAGAGTATATTGTCAGGATGACGAAGAATGAGAGGGTTCAGCACCTGATCCTGTTTATATGCGTTACTACGCTGGTAATAACCGGATTCGCTCTAAAGATACCAATCGATTATATCACTAAATTAGGATGGATCGGCGCGACTTTATTTAAAATAAGAGGGTACGTGCATAGATTATTTGGTACCACCTTACTATTAGCCACCGTTTATCACTTTATCAACCTGGCAGTCTCGAAGGATGGCAGGCGCTATTTTAAAGAGATGGTGCCAAGGATAAAGGATGTTACTGATGGTATCCACAATATCTCTTTTATGTTAGGTTTCGCGAAAGAGCCGCCGAGGATGGAGTGGTTTGACTACAAAGAGAAGATCGAGTATTGGGCGCTTCAGGCTGGTACAATGCTTATCGGCACTACCGGGCTGATTCTCTGGTCTAACAGGAGATGGCCTCAGTTAGTAGTAAACCTGGCTTATCTGATTCACGGTATGGAGGCTATCTTAGCAACGGGCGCCATCATTATCTGGCACTTTTACTATATACATTTCAAACCAGGCCAGTTCCCGATGAACAGGACATGGATAGATGGCAAGATGTCGCTGGCTCATCTGAAGCATGAGCACAGGGCTGTCTATGATAGATATATGGCTGAGAGAAGAAGAGATATGCAGCGCAAAAAAGATACTGAAGAATAATATCATTTAGGTGAAAACATTGTTTAGGAGGGGGCTAAATTGTCTGTAAAAAAAGAAAAAACATTCTTAGGTATAGTAAAGGGGATAATTGGCAGGATATTCTGTGTCAGCATGATGATCCTGACGGCTTGGACGCTGATCGTCCTTCTTCGAGGATTATACTTCCCAAAAAAAGTTGCTACAGTTATTAAGGAGTCAGGGAAAAAGGGTAGCGTACTTCAGGAAAAAATGAAAGAGATCACAGAGTCAAAAGATATCAGAAATCATTTTCATAATGTTGATAAGTCTATCTTTGTTGAGGCGAAAGACCCGCCGCTTTGTTTGACATGCCATGGTAACCTGCCGCACACAAAAGCTCTGGAAATGAGAGCATTGTTAAACATGCACACATATTTTATTGCCTGCGAGGTTTGTCATATCAGGAAAGAGGCTGATGATGACATATACTTTGCGTGGTATGATTTTGATACAAGGGAAGAAACTTATACTTTAGAGGGGCCTCCCGGAGATTATAACGCAAAGATAGTACCGGTAAGAAGGTTACCTGGAAAGAAAAAGAGAAGGTTAGACACACCTCTTAACGAGGATTACGCAAGGGACTTTATCGAAAGCGGTTATAAGTGGACATTAGAAGAGAGAGCTAAAGCTAAAGCTCTTATACATGAGGAGCACACTAAGCAACCGGTTCTTTGCAATGAGTGTCATACAAGCAAGAACGGGTATCTGCCTTTTGAAGACCTGCATTTATCTGAAAAAAGAGCGGGGCAACTTAGAGGCACGGCAGCCGCGGGAATGGTTGAAAGGTACATCAAATTCTACCTGCCGACTATGTTTGATCCGGCGCTCGTCAAGAAGAGAAAGCCATCTGAAACCAAAAGTGACGCTTTGATGATTAGCGATGAAGAAATCTTTAATGTCAAATAAACGAATTAAGTATCTGAAATGAATTAATAAGGGGAGTTTTTTTAAACTCCCCTTATTTATAAATCCATATAAATTACAAATAACTCTCATGGTTCTGACTAACAAAAAGCTCTGCCTTTTAATTCTAAATTTATTGATTTTGTCGTGTTTGTTAATTCTTGCCAATAAATGTCATGCATTAAACGTTGTCTCTACAAAGCTTTTGTTTGAGTTGACGGGCAGTCCAAAAGGAAAATTTGATCAACCTACTGCTGTTACATTAGGTAAAGGTGGACGTATCTATGTCATGGATGGCGTCAACAACAGGGTTGTCTATTTTAATAATAATGGTAAATTCTTAAAAGAATTTGGTGGGGAGGGGTTTGCCGAAGGGCGTTTCTTCTTCCCGCTTGGTATCAAAACGGACGCTGAGGGGAATGTATATGTAGCTGACTCGAAAAACGGCAGGATCCAGGTATTTACATATAGTGGTGAATATATAAGAAGTTTCAACTTAGAGAAGATCCAAAAGGGGTTCCAGGCAGACCCTACCGATATCGCCATAAATGATAAAATCAATAAGTGCTACATCGTAGATAACGATAATCACAGGATATTAGTTTACAACAAGCAAGGTGAGTACCTGACGAGATTTGGTAGTATGGGGTTCATAGAGGGTGACTATTTCCGCTACCCGTATAAGGTCGATCTTGACAGCGAAGGCAATGTTTACGTTTTAGAGGTGATTAACACAAGGGTTCAGGTTTTTGATAAGGATTTGAACTATAAGTACTCGATAGCTGAGTGGGGGCTGGATAAAGGGCAGTTTTTCAGACCCCAGGGGCTTGTGATCGACAATGAGGACAGAGTCTTCATCGCTGATAACTATACCGGTGTCATACAGGTCTTATCCAAATCAAGTAAGTTTATTGCGGTATTAGGTGATGAAAACGGTGAAATATTAAGGCTTGATACGCCATGCGGTATGTATATCGATGAAGATAACCGGTTATTTGTTACTCAGATGTTAAAGAACGTTGTATCAGTATATCAACTACAATGGCAATAATATGAAAAAGTTTTTTTTTATATTACTCTTTATTTTATTCTTTTGCTCATTTATATGCCTTAAAAGCTCTTTTGCTTACGATAAAGAGAAGGCAAAGATGTTAAGGGATGAGACAAAAGAGTGTGCTATATGTCATTATGAGTTTATCCCCCAGATATGGGTAGGTAACGGTACCGAACTGGTTGAATATGTTCCCGGCAGGTTTGTCGGGGACGAACGCGTTTGCTACGGATGTCATAATGGCGGCGTCGCTGATTCCAGGTGGCGTGCATGGTCGATGCAAAGGCACCCGCTAAAAAAACCTTCTGACAAAATCAAGATTACAAAGGAATTCCCCTTAAATGACAAGGGTGAGATGTATTGCGGGACATGTCACACCGCTCACGGCGTGGATACGGACGCATCCGTTGAGATGGAGCGAACGATATTCCTAAGATACTCAAACAACAATTCTGAGATGTGCATGAGCTGCCACACAAACCAGGCCAAGGGGAAGGAGGGCGGCAGCCACCCTGTAAATGTATCAACGATCAAATTACCTGAGAAGCTGTCTCATATTGGTGGCTTTACCGGGGATGAACCGAATAAAGTGATCTGTCAAAGCTGTCACAGCCCGCACGGGACAAGTGAGAAAAAACTGCTGGTCGCCCCGATAAAAAATGCCGAACTATGCGTTCTGTGCCATTATGATAAGGACGCGAAAACGAGAAAAGAAGCGGCTCGCAAAGGCACGCACCCGGTAAACATCGCGTCAGACACGGTGAAGATATCAGAGAAGTTGAGAAAATTAGGTAGTCGAACCGGTACGAAGGGCAGGATAAATTGTCTTTCATGCCACACCGTTCATGATGGCATCAAGGGAAACAAACTTGTTTTAAAAAGAAACTCTGACTCTTCGTTCTGCCTTGAGTGCCATGAGAAGCAGGAATCGGTATTAGACTCAAAGCATGACCTGCGGGTTACCGCACCGAATGAGCGAAACAAGCTAAAGCAATCACCAAAGCGCTCCGGGCCTTGCAGCGCCTGCCATATCCCTCATAAAGCCGCCGCGGCGAAGATATGGGCAAAGGAGATCGACACCCGCGGCGAAGCGATAGAGGAGCTTTGTAAAACCTGTCATGAAAAAGGGGCATGTGCCGAAAAGAAGCAGGTCGGCTTAAATTCGCACCCGGTGGGGATACCGCTTGCCAGGGTAGGCGGGAGCAGATCGGCTCTGCCGACGTTTGATGAAAATGGCGTAAAAACTATAGTCGATACGAATGTCACCTGCTCCACATGCCATAACGTTCATCAGTGGGACCCCCGCAATAAAGTGGTAAAGGGTGACAAGGACATTGACGGTAACTATACAAACAGTTTCTTACGGATAAGGAACCTGTTTGGACTGAGGCTTTGTACTGATTGCCATAAGGACCAGGAGTTTATTTTCAGGACTGAACATGACCTGACAGTAACCGCTCCTTTAGAGAAGAACATCCTCGGGCAGACTCCCGCTGAGTCAGGGCCGTGCGGTGTGTGTCATACCGTCCACAACGCGTTAAGCAAGAACAAGCTCTGGGCGCGACAGTTAGGTGACGCCGATGACGCTGTCTCCATGTTCTGCTTCAGCTGCCATGAGGAGGGCAGGGTCGCACAAAAGAAGCTTACCGGTGAACATTCCCACCCTGTGATGGCCGACATAAAGCGGGCGGATGGATCGACAACGCTCCCTTTGTATATGATAAACAGTAAAAAGGACCCTGAAAAGGGTAAGGTTACCTGTGCAAGCTGCCATAATCTTCACCAATGGGACCCCGAGATCAAGGGGCAGGGACCCGGGGAGAATACCGAAGGCGATGTTACAAACAGTTTCTTACGGATAAGGAACGATGCGGATTCCGCTCTTTGTAATGATTGCCATGAGGGGAAATATCTGATAGAGGACACCGACCACGACATGGCGGTGACCGCTCCGGACGAGAAGAACCTGCTCGGGCAGACAGTAGCCGAAACAGGGGTATGCGGCGCCTGTCACACTATTCATAACGGTGTCTCCTCATTCAAGCTCTGGGTAAAAAAACTCGGCGGCACCGAGCTTGATGATTGTATATCAAGGCTCTGCTTTAGCTGTCATGACAGGCAGCGTGTCGCACAAAAGAAGCTGGTCGGGGAGAATTCCCACCCAGTGAACGCCGATATAAAGAAAGCGGACGGCTCGACAGACCTGCCATTATTCAACAAGGAGGGGCGCATCCCGAAAGAAGGCGAGGAGGGCAGGGTCTTTTGTTCCACCTGCCACAACCTGCACCAATGGGACCCGACGAAGAAGGAGAAAGGACCAGGGGAGCCTGTGGAGGGTGATATCTCAAACAGCTTCCTGCGCCTGCCGAATGACGCCGGCTCTACGCTGTGCAAAAACTGCCATGACGGTAAAGACCTCGTTGAGGGGACTGACCATGACATGGCGGTAACGGCGCCCGGGGAGAAAAACATTGTTGGGGAGACCGTGGAGAAGACCGGCGCGTGCGGCGCGTGTCATATCGTCCATAACGGTGTCTCAACGTATAAACTGTGGGGTAAGGAGTTAGGCGGCGACGAGGATACAGATGGTATTTCGCGGCTATGCTTCAGCTGTCACGAGGAAGGCAGGGTGGCGCACAAGAAGCAGGTCGGTAAGAATTCCCACCCCGTTGGCGTCGATATCTCGACCGTAGGCGGTGAGACAGACCTGCCGCTCTTTGATGAAAAAGGTAAAAAAATTGACGGTAATGGCAATGGAAAGGGCAAAGTGTTCTGCTCCACCCGCCACAACCTGCACCAGTGGGATCCGCTCATAGATGATTATGGCTCCAATGAAAACCTTGAGGGCAACCGCACCAACAGCTTTTTGCGCCTGCCGAATGACGCCGGCTCCACGCTGTGCAAAAACTGTCACAAGGGTAAGGAATATGTGGAGGGGACAGAGCATGACCTTTCGGTAACCGCGCCGGCCGCAGAGAACGCTATCGGCGAGACAGTCGATGTCGCAGGCGTTTGCAGCGCATGTCACCTTGTCCATAATGGATACGCGTCCGCGTTTTTATGGGCGCGAGTACCGGGCGTGGGGGAGGACAAAGTATCAAGGTTGTGCACAAGCTGCCACTTAGAGGGACGTGTCGCGCAGAAAAAGACATTAAATGAGAACTCGCATCCGGTTAACGTGCTGATCAGCAGGGCGGACGGCAGCACCGATTTCCCGCTTTATAATGATATGGGGAAGAAAGACCCTGAAGGCAGGGTGTTTTGCAGCTCTTGTCACAATGTTCATCAATGGAATCCGTCTAAAGTGGATTATGGGCCAAGGATCAACATTGAAGGAACGCCCCAGACAAGCTTCCTGCGCGCGCCCGGCCTTGACCTGTGTATTAATTGCCACGAAGGGAAAGATTATATTATCGATACAGAGCATGACCTGAGCGTCACCGCACCCGAAGAGAAGAATCTCCTTGGCAGGACTGTCGCCGAGGACGGCGTTTGCAGCGCGTGTCACATTATCCATAATGGTGTCAACAAACCGCTCCTGTGGGCGCGTCTTTTCGGGCCGCCGTTCATCAGGGACTGGCAGACGAAATTCGGGGCGGAAGAGGACCCTGTGGTTCAGGCTTGCACAAGCTGCCATTCTGAAAAAAACATCGCCGAGAAGAAACAGCCGATAGTCGGGCTGCACCCGCGCGGTATTTTTGTCGGGATAAAACCACTGCCGTTCATCTCCAAGGGAGAGCCGATTCCACCACTATATGATGTGCACGGCGCGAGGATAAAAACAGGGAACTTAGTCTGCCCTACATGCCACAATCTGCACCAGTGGAGCGGTAGAAAGAAGAAGAAGGGGCCGGGCAAGAACATCGAGGGCAATGCGAACAACAGTTTTTTAAGGAGTGGAGTCTCTTTCGGCTTATGTCCTGACTGCCACTCATTTGACGGATTGTTCCGGTTCAAGTATTATCATGTACCAAGGATGAGAAACAGAAAATCGAAGAAATAGCTAAACGCTAAAAAGGGGAATAGTAATGGCAAAACCTGCGGGAGTCCAGATCAAAAGATGGTTTATGATACTTATTATATTGCTTATAACAGTCAACATTATCTCCGTGTTATCTTTCTTCGTCGTTTATTCGAAGATAAATGAGATAAAGGCGGCATACCAACCGATCGTCAAATCAAGCGCGGCTATCAACTCGAAGATATTGTCAGCCCAGATAGACCTGTATAAATACTTGTCAGAGTATCAGGATGACTTAGGGTCGGTATACATTAAGACAAAAGGCCTGACAAATGAGTTGAAAAACATCAATTCTATCGTTAAAGAGGCAAATATCAAGGCGTTGGACGTTAAGTTATTAGATGGCGTATTAGAGTCTACCGAGAAGTTTGAGAGCGCTATAAAACGGTTGGACAGTATTGATGAGCAAGGCGTGGTAGACTGGGACAGAGTGAATGAATTAAGAGATTATGCCGCTACGATGGGGACGGAGGCATCGATTAAAATAGAAAGCGTAAACAACGAGATCAACCTCTTGATAACTAACCATAACATCAGGGTCACGCTTATCGCCCTGATAGTCGTCTGTATCCTGTTCGCGTTCCTTATCCTGAGCTTTGTCATCATGATCCAGCTCCACTACTGGTGGAAGAAATTTGAAGACCTGATATTAGAACTATAAAATCATTATTTGCCCCCCTCTCATCAAGGGAGGGGGAGTTCGTGTTCATCCCACCAATAAGGCATGGTTATAAACTTCGTTAAGACCTTTAAGGATCAGAGAGTAGTCACAGGTATCGATGACATTTTTCAGATCGTCCCGCAAAGCGGGTAATGCCCCGCCTGTCGCGATGACTTTGACGTCCTCGCCTATCTCGTCTTTCATGCGTGATACGATGTGCGTCACCAACCCCGCGAACCCGTTGAATATGCCGCTTTGCATCGCAAGGGAAGTATCCTGCCCGATGACTTTTTCCGGCGCCCGAAGCTCGATCACCGGTAATTTACTTGTATTGCGATACAAGGCCTCGACGCAGATGTTTATCCCCGGCGCTATCACCCCGCCCAAAAACTCGCCCGCTTTGTTGATATAATCAAAGGTGATCGCCGTACCAAAATCGATCACGATGACGCCGCCTTTTATGGTATGATGAGCGGCGCACGCGTTGACGAGCCTGTCCGCCCCTACCTCGCGGGGAGAACGCACCATGACCTTGATATCAGGAATGGATTGTAGCCCCGCAAAAAACGGGTGCGCGTCGAACATCCTTGTCATAAGCTTTTTGTATGCCGCGTCAAGTTCGGGCACTACTGATACAATGATGACATCCTTTATCCCGCTCTTGTTCACGCCCTTACACACCAGCATCTTGTCTATGACAGCCTCATGCTCCTTCGCCTTGTGCGCCTTGTTGGTGGGGAACCGGAAATCCGCGATGACCCTGCCGCCGCTGATAATACCCGCGAATACTGTACTGTTACCGATATCGACTGCCAGAAGCATCTACTTGACCCCGCTTATCGTACCTGAAAATACTTTTCGGATTCCACTGTCTGAGCGCAAAATCAGGAAGCCGTTCTCGTCGATCCCTTAGGCGACGCCCGTTACCTCGTCGGCGATCGTCTTAACGGTGACTACCCTGTTCAAGAGGAGGCAATAGCTGTTCCATTCCCCCCGTATTTTTTCAAAACCCTCTTTTGTCAATATTATATACATTTTTTCAAGATTTAAAATGATTTTCTCAAAAAGGCTCCGCTTCGAGATCTTTGCGCCGCACTCATGCCTTAGTGTGGTAGCGGCAGCTATGAGCTCCTTCGGGAAGTCATCGGGCTGCGAGTTCACGTTGACGCCGATACCGGTGATAATAAAATCGATAGCGTCGGACTCGCTTTTCATCTGTGTCAGGATGCCGCATACCTTTTTGCCGCCGATGTAGATGTCGTTAGGCCACTTGATACCGGGTTTCAGGCCGGTGACCTCCATGATCGCCTGTGCGACGGCTATCGCGCTCATCACCGTTACCCTTGGTGCGAATGACGGGAGCATCTTCGGCTTCAGTATGACAGAGAAGTACAGGTTCTCGCTTGACGCCGAGACCCACTCCCTGCCCATCCTGCCCCTGCCTTTTGTCTGCCTGTCGCTGATGACGACTGCGCCCTCACCGCCGCCGCTTTGCGCCAGCCTGTACGCTTCATCGTTGGTGGAGCCGATAGTATTGTAGTGGATGATGTTACCGCCAAGCAGGTGACCGGTGAGGCTTTTCCCCACCGCGGCGAAATCGATGCAGTTAAGGTCATCGACCAGCTTATAACCGTACGACCTCATCGATATGATGTTATAGCCCTGTGATCTCAGGATGTTGATGCGCTTATGCACGGCGTTCCTCGTGATGCGTAGCTCACCGGCTATCTTCTGGCCGGACAGATAATCTTTATTATTCTTTAGAAGTGTAAGGATGCTATCTTTCAAGGGGTTCGCCTGGTTTTCTTATTCGATCAATAATGAGATATCAACAGCGCGTGCGGAATGAGTGAGCGCCCCGACGGAGATAAAATCCGGTGACCGCTTCGCGTAATCAGCGACATTCTCCATGGTGACGCCACCAGATACTTCGGTGACAGCTTTCCCCCCCACGATCGCCAGCGCCTCCTTTACTGTATCAGGCGGCATATTGTCAAGCATGATGATGTCCGCGCCGGCGGTAATAGCCTCCCGCACCTGTGCGAGACTCTTCACCTCGACCTCAATCTTGACGTAGTTCATGCGATGCTTCTTCGCTTCAAAAACGGCTTTCGCAACGCCGCCGCAATATTTTACATGGTTGTCCTTTATCAGGATGCCGTCATAAAGCCCGAAACGGTGGTTGTAGCCGCCACCGGCGATCACCGCCTCCTTCTCCATGTACCTCAGGTTCGGCGTCGTTTTGCGCGTGTCATATATCTTCACGCCAGAACCCTTTACCGCTTCCACATACCTTCTCGTCATGGTGGCGATGCCGCATAAACGCGCAAGGAAGTTCAAGGCGACCCTCTCGCCGGCCAAAATGTTTCGCAACCCGCCGTCTAATGTGATTATCGTATCGCCGCTCCTCACACTGTCACCGTCATTGAAAAACGTCCGAATCCTTATGTCAGGGTCAATAATCTCAAAGACGCGCGCGGCGACTAAAGATCCCGCTAATATGAAATCTTCCTTGGCCGATATGTGAGCCGTCGCGTCCGCGCTTTCATCGATGAGGATGTCAGACGTAATATCGCCCTGTCTGATATCCTCTTCCAGCGCCTGTTTTATTACAGTATCAAGGGCTAATCGCGTGACCAATTCGTTAATCCTTCAGGGATGATATTCTTTGCAGACTTTCGCTCAGCTTATCCTTTTTCAAGGTGCAGGCGCTTAGCTTCTCCCGCTGCTTCTTTACGATCTCTTCAGGTGCGTTACTAATGAACCTCTCGTTTGACAGCTTCTTGTTCAAGAACGCGAGATCCTTGTCGATCCTCTCGATCTCCTTGTTCAGCCTGCGCTCCTCAGCCTCAAAATCGACGATCCCCTCCACGGGTACTGTCAGCTCAATACCCTTCACTACCGCCACCGCCGCTTTTTCAGGTTTATCCTCCACCGATACGGGCGACAGCTCGGATAGTTTCGCCATAACTTTTATCATCTTCGAGTTCTCGCTGATCACGCGGTTAAGATGCTGATCGGTAGTGGTATAGAACGCTTTTATCTCCAGCGACGGCGCGACGTTCATCTCGCCCCGAATGTTTCGTATCGAGTTTATCACTTCCATGATGACGCTCATCGACAAGACTGCATCGTTATAAACGGCATTCTCATCAAATTCCGGGTACGCGCTTTGCATGATGAACCCTTTGTTCCCGGGCAGGTTCTGGTATATCTCCTCAGTCACAAATGGTATAAACGGGTGCAGAAGCTTCAGCGTCTCATTAAGCGCTTTATGCAGGGTATACTGGGCGGTCAGCCTGCTTGGCTCGCCATCCTTGTTATAGAGCCGCGACTTTATCAGCTCGATGTACCAGTCACACAGCTCGTGCCAGAAGAACTGGTAAAGAGCGCCCGCCGCCTCGTTGAACCGGTAATCCTCGACCTCCTTGTTCACCCGCTTCGCTACGTCATTTACCCTTGAGAGAATCCATTTGTCCTCGAGTTTCAGCTCTGTCTGGTCAGGGGCGACGGAGCCCGGGTCAAAGTCGTCAAGCGTCATCAAAGCGAACCGCGACGCGTTCCATATCTTGTTGATGAAGTTCCTGTACCCCTCGATCCTCTCCTCTGAGAGCCGTATATCACGACCCTGAGCGGCAAAAGCGGCTAACGTGAACCTGAAAGCGTCAGTACCTAACTTGTCGATTATCAGAAGCGGATCAATAACATTACCCTTTGATTTGCTCATCTTCTGACCGTCGGCGTCCTTCACAAGCGCGTGAATATACACGTCTTTGAAAGGTATCTCACCCATGAACTTAAGACCCATCATCATCATCCGCGCGACCCAGAAGAATAGTATGTCAAAAGCCGTAACAAGCACGGATGTCGGGTAGAATGCCTTTAGGTCGGGCGAATCCTCAGGCCAGCCAAGAGTCGAAAACGGCCAGAGCGCCGAGCTGAACCATGTGTCGAGCACGTCATCGTCCTGATGCACAGCCCCGCCGCATTTGTCACATTTTTCCGGTGCGCTCTTTCGCACCATCGTATGTGAGCATTCGTCGCAGTAGTATGCCGGTATCCTGTGCCCCCACCAGATTTGGCGCGAGATGCACCAGTCGCGGATATTGTTCATCCACTCGAAGTACGTCTTCTCCCAGTTGCGTGGGATGATCCTCGTGCGGCCGTCCTTCACCGCCGCGATCGCCTGCTCTGCCAAGGGTTTTGTCCTGATGAACCATTGTTTGGAGAGAGTCGGCTCCACCACCGTCTTGCACCTGTAGCACTGACCGACATTATGCACATAATCCTCGATCTTATATAACGTCCCGTCGGCTTCAAGGTCGGCCACCAGCTTCCTGCGGCACTCGTACCTGTCCAGCTCCGCGTACTTACCGGCTCTTTCGTTCATCGAGCCGTCTTCATTCATTATCTTTATCATCTCGAGATCGTGCCTGAGCCCCATATCGAAATCGTTCGGGTCATGCGCCGGTGTGACCTTCACCGCACCGGTACCAAATTCTGACTCGACGTAGTGGTCACCGATGATCTTTATCTCCTTGTTCATCACAGGCAGGATCACAACCTTACCGATCAGGTCCTTGTACCGGCCGTCATTCGGGTTCACCGCAACCGCCGTGTCACCGAGCATCGTCTCTGGTCTCGTCGTCGCGACCGGTATCGACTTATCCGTACCGGCGACCGGGTAGTTCATATAGTACAGCTTTCCGTTTTTCGTCTCATAATCCACTTCGAGATCAGAAAGAGCCGTGTGGCACCTCGGGCACCAGTTGATTATATAATCACCTTTATATATCAGCCCCTCGTCATACAGGCGGACAAAAACCTCCCCCACCGCCTTCGAGAGACCCTCGTCCATCGTAAACCGCTCCTTTGACCAGTCACACGACGCACCGAGCTTCTTTAACTGACCGATTATCCTGCCGCCATACTCCTGCCGCCAGCTCCATACCCGCTTGACAAACTCGTCGCGGCTGTAGTGATGCCTCGTCTTACCCTCCGCGGCAATCTGCTTCTCCACCACGTTCTGGGTGGCGATACCGGCATGGTCAGTGCCCGGAAGCCATAAGACGCTGAAACCCTTCATCCTTTTGTGACGGACTAATATGTCCTGGACTGTCGAGTTAAGCGCGTGACCCATATGCAGAACACCTGTGACGTTCGGGGGCGGGATGACGATCGAATACGGTTTCTTACCGGTGTCTGCCGACGCACGAAAGAGCCCGTTATCCTCCCACTCTTTATACCATCGATCTTCAACGGATTTCGGACTGTAAACTTTTTCTAACATTATTTATCCTTACCTGTATAGACTATAAAAAAGGGGTTATAAAAACCCCTTTGATTTCTTCAAGCTGTGGATTCCCACTACTCTTTTTTAAGCTTCTCTATCTCTTCTTTTATCAAACGTTCCGCGAGATCCGGTACTACTTCCCAGACAACGTTCTCGATTATGCTCTTCGTAAGCTCTGCCGCGGTTTTTCGCAACGTCTGCTCGTTTACTATCTCGCCAAGCTTCTCTTGCACAATAGCATTGATCTTGCTCTCATCTAACTTGAGCTCCTGTATTACCGCCGGTTGCTCTGCCTCTCCTTCAGCTGTGCCTTCAAAAGCGCTTACATCCCAGCCATCTTCCTCTTCAACCGGAGCCGCCTCTTCTTCTGCCGCTGCCATGATCTCTTCTTCGGACTCCCATTCCTCTTCTTCCACTTCGACCGGCGCTTCCACTTCGACCGGCGCTTCCACTTCGACCGGAGCCTCCACTTCAACCGGAGCCTCCTCTTCGACCGGCGCCTCCACTTCAACCGGCGCCTCCACTTCAACCGGCGCCTCCACTTCAACCGGAGCCTCCTCTTCGACCGGCGCTTCCACTTCGACCGGCGCCTCCACTTCGACCGGCGCTTCCACTTCAACCGGCGCCTCCTCTTCAACCGGCGCTTCCTCTTCGACCGGAGCTTCCTCTTCGACCGGAGCCTCCACTTCGACCGGAGCCTCCACTTCAACCGGAGCTTCCACTTCAACCGGCGCCTCCACTTCGACCGGAGCTTCCACTTCAACCGGCGCTTCCACTTCAACCGGAGCTTCCTCTTCGACCGGAGCTTCCTCTTCGACCGGAGCCTCCTCTTCGACCGGCGCTTCCTCTTCGACCGGAGCCTCCTCTTCAACCGGCGCTTCCACTTCGACCGCCTCGACGACAAACGCTTCAGCGGTTTCTTCTAATTCACCCTCTTCGATTATCTCCGCTTCGTGTATCTCTTCATCATCATATTCCCCTTCTAATATTTCCGCGGCTTCAATGATCTCTTCTTCGGGTTCATGCTGTATCTCCTCAACAGGAGTGATCGACCAGTCACCGTCACTGGACGCGGGAGCCTCCCCTGCTTCAGAATCATCGACAGAAGAGAAGGAGATATCCTCGTCAATAGAGAGTGGGGCTTCTTCCCCAGCAGGCTCTGTCACGGTAGCAGGTTCTTCAGCCGCGGCGCCTTCATCCATAGCGCCCAATTCCATTTCAATGGCCTGCTCTTCTATTACCTCAGCTTCAGCGTCTTTAGTGCCTGCCGCGTAGAGCGCATTCACTTTCTCGATGAGTTCATCGCCCCCAAAAGGCTTTATTATATGATCATCAGCTTTGGCATCGGCAAGCTTAGTTTCATCGACTTCTATATATTTTGAGATCATAATGGCAACAGGTATGCCGCTAAGCTCTGGGTCATTTTTGATCTCTTTACACACATCATAACCGTTTTTGTCGGGCATGTTAAGATCGACAAGGATAGCGTCGGGCATAGTCTCTTTTGCTCTTGATACGCAGTCAGCACCGTCTGTAACGCATATTATTTCATCATCTATGTTATAATAGATCAGTTCGATAACTTTTCTAATGGTCGCGCTATCATCGGCAATAAGAAGTTTTTTTGACATTTAATCCCCCTGTCAGGAGTTTTAGACCTACAGTGTAGGTTACGTGTATATAAATAACCTAAATAAATAATTTTGTCAACAGTTTATTACATACTATAGCGGGAACTACACCATTTTTAATGATTCTTTATCAAGTTTTGGCAGGTGACCGGTTTTATTCTTCGGGTTTGGCACCCGCGGTCTGGCCGCCCCAAAGAGCGGAACCGACAAAGTAGAAGGTAAGATCGTCGGCAAAAAGCCGCTACGATAGACGCTCACTCCTTGCGACGACAGTTACGCTTAGTCATTGCCGGGCATGTTCCCCAATGCAATAAAGGGGGGATTCCCCTTCGCCTCCAGTTGTCGGCGCCTCCTTTTTTCAATAACTTACAAGCGGTGTTTTTTTTGAAATAGGGATATTTTGCTATTTGACTGAAGTCCTATAATAAAGTACCACAAAATATATGGATCTGCTATATTTAACATGTGATTAATTACATGTTTCTAATGCAATCCTAACATTAGTATTGTAAACTAATTAAATTAGTGCAAACAAGGTAAAAATATGAGTAAAAAAACTATTTTAGTTGTTGAAGATGAAGAAAACATTTTAGAAGTGGTCTGTTATAACCTGAAAGTTGAAGGCTTTCTGGCTGTTGGCGCTGCTTCTGGAGAAGAGGCTTTAGAGCTGGCGAAACAGACTCAGCCGGATTTGATTCTGCTTGACCTGATGCTCCCTGGGATCAATGGTCTGGATGTATGCAGACACTTAAAGAGCAATGATACAACTAAAGATATACCAGTAGTAATGTTGACCGCTAAGGGAGAGGAGACCGATATCGTCTCTGGTCTGGAGCTTGGGGCGGACGATTACATTACAAAACCATTCAGCCCGAAAGTCCTTATAGCCAGAGTGAGGGCGGTATTGCGCAGGGGAGTAGACGATGAGCCAGGCATCTCCAAAAGTATAGTCCGCATCCATAATATTAAGATAGATCCCAGGCGTCATGAAGTATTAGTCGATGGAGAAGTGGTAAAGCTTACTCTGTCAGAGTTCCGGCTGCTCTATTTCCTCGGCTTAAGGCCAGGGTGGGTGTATTCCCGTTACCAGTTAGTCGATGCAATACATGGTGACGACTATCCGGTTACAGAGCGGGCGATTGATGTACTCATAGTAAGCCTGAGGCGGAAGCTTGCCGCTGCGGGGAAGTATGTTGAAACAGTTCGCGGTGTAGGGTATAAATTGAAGGAAGCGTGATTCTTGCATCTATATGCTTCCCTGATTTATGCGAGAGCTTTACGGGTAAATAAATATTATCATTTAAGATAGAGTTGTTACTTGACTTATTCCATTAAAACAGGGACATAATGCGTAAAAAGCGCCTGCTTTGGCAGCTATACCCGTCATATATTGTAATCGTTTTGCTGTCCATATTATCGGTGACGTGGTACGCCTCGATAGCGCTTCGCGAATTTTACCTCGATCAGGTGGCCGCAGACTTAGAGGCGCGCTCAATCCTTATAGAACCCAGTGTATCAAAGCTGATAAATGATCACGAGTTAAAAAAGATCGATTCATTGGCAAAAGAGCTCGGCGCCGCCGCGTCCATGCGGATTACCGTGATATTGCCAGATGGCAGAGTCACCGGTGATACTGAAAATGACCCCGCGCAAATGGATAATCATTCTGACCGGCCGGAAGTAATCGATGCGCTCGCCGGTCGCACCGGTACGTCGATAAGGTTCAGCTACACCCTCAACCAACAAATGATGTACGTTACCATACCAGTAGAGTCAGGCGGTAGTATAGTGGGCGTGCTAAGGAGTTCACTGCCGCTGACTTTTATCTATAAGGCGCTTAACGTAATATACATAAAGATCGTTTTCGGATGTATCGTCGCGATAATATTGGTTGCGGTTATCAGCCTCATCATATCAAAACGTATCAGCAGTCCCTTAGTGGAGCTGAAGCGGGGCGCAGAACTTTTCGCAAAAGGGGATTTAAAACATAAGCTTAGAGTCTTTGCGTCATACGAAATCGGTGCATTGGCAAATGCGATGAATCAGATGGCCGCTGAGCTTGATGAGAGGATCAGCACGATCGAGCTTCAACGCAACGAGCAGAACGCTGTGCTCTCAAGCATGGTTGAGAGCGTATTCGCCGTTGATATGGCTGGGAATCTGGTAAGCATGAATCAGGCCGCGGAGAGGCTTTTTAGTATTAATATTAAAGATGTTCGCGGGCGTAATATCCAGGAGGCTGTAAGAAACTCTGACCTCCTTAACTTCGTGGTGAGGACGCTTGAGAGCCATGACCCGATCGAGGATGATATAACTCTTAAAGAGGATGACGAACGGTTCTTAATCGTGCACGGCACTATTCTCAGGAATTCTTCAAGAAAGAGTATTGGCGCCCTTGTCGTTCTTAACGATGTTACCCGCATACGGCGGCTTGAAAATATACGCCGCGATTTTGTGGCGAATGTCTCGCATGAGATAAAGACTCCTCTTACATCGATAAAAGCGTATGTGGAAACATTGCTCGATGGCGCGATGAACAGGCCAGATGACGCGACTCGGTTCCTTGAGATAATCGCCAGACAAGCTGACCGCTTAAACGCGATCACAGAAGACCTTTTGACCCTGGCAAGGATCGAGCAGAGCGGTAAAGAACACGAAATATTAATGCGGGACGTCAAAGTAACCGACATTATGCAGGCCGCGGGTCAGACTTGTAAAATGAAGGCGGCAGAAAAGAACATTCAGCTTATCTTTGATTGCGATGAGTCTCTTCATGCCAGCCTGAATCCGCAGCTTATTGAACAGGCTCTCGTTAATCTCGTTGAAAACGCGATCAAATACAGTGAACCAAAGAGTGCGGTAAATATTTCAGCCAACATTGCCGGTCACAGGCTGACTATAGCCGTTCGCGATGAAGGGGGCGGTATAGCGAAAGAGCATCATGGGCGGCTCTTTGAACGCTTCTACCGGGTTGACAAGGCGCGCAGCAGAAAGCTTGGCGGTACCGGTCTCGGCCTGGCAATCGTAAAACACATATCAAAACTGCATGGCGGAGATGTCAGCGTTGACAGCGCTCCGGGGAAAGGGAGCGCCTTCTTGATTAATCTCCCTATAGATCAGCCCCCCATTTTTCACTAAATTCTCATGAGAGCCTAACACCAACCTAACATTTCTTGATTATATTTTATGCATCTTATGGCAAGGGTCTCTGCGCGGCCTCCTCCTCCAACCCTCTTCTCCCCAAAGCAAGAGGGAGTAAGTTTTTTGTGTGCTGCGCAGAGGCCTGATAAAAAGGGCATGTTGCCCAATACAAATTAAGGGGGGCATGCGTATGTTTTCAAAAGCGAGAATTTTATTAGTAAGAATTAACTTTTATAAAATTGCGGTGGTCTGCTCACTCGCCGTGGCGGTTCTCCTCGGGTGCGGCAGGGGGAACAACTCTGAAAACAGCAATAGTATCACAATCAAGGGTTCAGACACTATGGTGCACCTTGCCAGCGCATGGAGCGAAGCGTTTATGGCCGCGAACAGTGACTATGAGGTCTCTGTCACCGGCGGAGGTTCTGGTACCGGTATCGCGGCGCTGCTGAATGGTACTACCGATATTTGTATGGCGTCGCGTAAGATGAAGAACAAGGAGCTCGATCTTGCCCGTCAGAAAGGGATGAATCTAAAAGAGATAGTCGTAGCTTTAGACGGGATAGCCGTCATCGTGAACCCGGCGAACCCTGTAAGCGAGCTGACTGTTGGTCAGGTAGGTAAGATATACAAAGGGGCATACGAAACCTGGGGTCAGGTGGGCGCACCAAAAGAAAATATAATCGTGCTCGCGCGCGAGTCAAGTTCGGGTACTTATGTCTTCTTCCAGGAGCATGTCCTGAAAAAAGCTGATTACACTCAAAAAGCGAGACTGATGCCGGCGACTTCCTCGGTCATCCAGTCAGTGTCCGCGGATAATTGGGCGATCGGTTACGTCGGGCTCGGGTATGCGCTGGACGCGAAGGGGAAAGTGAAAGTACTTTCCATAAAGGAGAACGTAGCTGCTAAGGCGGTTGCGCCGTCAAGTGAAAGCGTGAAATCGGGTGAATACTCTATCGCGCGGCCGCTTTACCTGTACATTGACGATAACGCTTCAGATACCGTGAAGAGATTTATAGACTTTTGTTTAAGCGCCAAAGGGCAGGAAATTGTGAAGAGCTCCGGGTACGTTACGGTAAATTAAATGAAAATAATTGTTACGAAAGAAAAAGCTATTAAGCTGATCATGCTTATCGCGGCTTCTACCTCTGTTTTTATTGTACTGCTGATATTCCTGTTTTTAGGTAAAGAGGCCGCCCCGTTTATTATCAAGCCCGGGTTGTCTGAGCTTCTTGGCGCGCGCTGGGTACCGGTTTCATTTCAAAAGGAATCTTTCGGGATATTGCCGCTGCTCACCGGATCTCTGCTCGTGACTGCCATCGCGACCTTGATCGCAGTACCGGTCGGGGTGTGCGGCGCGGTATATATTTCCGAGGTGGCGGGCAGCGGCGAAAGGAACTTCTTGAAACCGTTCATCGAACTTCTCGCTGGTATACCTTCGGTCGTTATCGGCTTCTTTGGGCTTACAGTGCTGGCGCCGGTAGTCAAGGCCGTCTTCGGTCTGCAAACAGGGCTTAACGCTCTAACCGGGGCGCTTTTGCTCGCGCTTATGGCGATACCGACGATCGTATCTATATCCGAAGACGCGGTACGAAGCGTACCAAAATCGTATAAAGAAGCATCGCTCGCGTTAGGGGCGAGCAGGCTTGAGACGATCTTGCGGGTTACCACCCCCGCGGCGCTGCCGGGAGTTCTCGCCGCGTCGATGCTCGGGATGGGGCGCGTGATCGGTGAGACTATGGCTGTCATGATGGTCACTGGTAACGCCGCTCAGATAACAGCGTCACCGCTTGATTCCGTCCGTACCATGACCGCCACGATAGCCGCTGAAATGGGGGAGGTAGCTTTCAGGAGCGACCACTACAGGGCTCTGTTTAGCGTGGGGATTGTCCTGCTTTTGCTAACCTTCACGTTTAACATAATAGCGCAGAAAGTCCTTAAAAAACACAATGGAGCGTGACGATTCTCCCATTTATGCGTGAGGTTGACGGATAAATAAATTTGATTGTTAAAAAGAAGAGGCTTGATGAAAAAAAAATCTTATGAAAAAATTGTATATGCCGCCATGCGTTTTACAACGTACCTGATCATACTGATCATAGCGTATATCATTATAGAGATTGTATGGAACGGAGCCGCCGCGCTGAGCGTTGAGTTCCTGACGGACTCGCCGAAGCAAAGCGGCGCCGCGGGCGGTATATTCCCCGCGATAATCGGCACCTTGTATTTGGTTACTGGTACTATATGCATCGCGCTGCCGCTTGGTATGGCGAGCGCTCTCTACCTCTCTGAGTATGCCGCCGTCGGAAGGCTGACGAATACGATACGCCTTGCTATCATCACTCTTGCCGGTGTTCCCTCGATAGTGTTCGGGCTCTTCGGGCTCGGGCTCTTCGTAATATTTCTAAATTTTGGGACATCCATTCTGGCGGGGAGTTTGACGCTCGCCTGCCTGATATTGCCGACGATCATCGTCTCGAGTGAAGAGGCGCTTAGAACCGTGCCACAATCCTTGAGGGAAGGGAGCCTTGCGCTCGGCGCCACAAAATGGCAGACTATATATAAGAATGTGCTCCCGTATTCAGTGCCAGGGATGATAACCGGCTCCATATTAGGGGTCGGGCGGGCGGCGGGAGAGACCGCACCGATACTGCTTACTGCGGCGGCGTTCTTCCTCCCGAAACTGCCGAATTCCATATTTGACCCGGTGATGGCTCTGCCGTATCACCTTTACGTTCTGGCGACTCAACACCCGGACGCGGCAAAGGTCAGGCCGATGCAGTATGGCACGGCGCTCGTACTACTGCTTATGGTTCTTGGGATAAACCTTGTCGCGATATTGATTCGCAGACATTTTAGGAAGAGGTATCGATGGTAAAAGTAATTGATTTAAAAAGCAAAACGAAAACTAAAGTCAGCGTGAGTAATCTTGACTTTTATTACAATACGGTGCAGGCGCTGTTTGATATTACTATCGACGTTCCCGCCAACCAGGTCACCGCGCTGATCGGCCCCTCAGGATGCGGGAAATCGACATTTTTACGGACACTTAACAGGATGAACGATATCATCCCCGCAACAAGATGTGAGGGTAAAATACTCATAGATGATAAGGATATTTACGACACTTCAACCGATGTTGTCGCTCTTAGAAAAATGGTCGGGATGGTCTTTCAAAAATCAAACCCGTTCCCGAAATCCATTTTTGATAATATAGCTTACGGACCACGCATACATGGGATTAATAAACAATCAGAACTTAGCGGGATCGTAGAGAGGAGCCTTGACCGCTCGGGCTTGCTCAATGAAGTTAAAGACCGTCTGCATAAAAGCGCTCTTGAGCTGTCAGGTGGTCAGCAGCAGCGGTTATGTATTGCAAGGGCGCTGGCGGTAGATCCTGAGATACTCTTGATGGATGAGCCCGCATCCGCGCTCGATCCACAGGCTACTATGAAAATAGAAGAGTTGATCGATGAACTAAGAAAAGATTATACTATTATCATCGTTACGCATAACATGCAGCAGGCGGCAAGGGTCTCGGATTTTACGGCGTTCTTTTACGAAGGAAAGCTTATTGAGTTTGGGGAGACGCAGAAGGTCTTCACCAAACCGAAAAAGAAACATACCGAGGATTACGTTACCGGTCGTTTTGGGTAAACGTGAAATCACCATTACGCAACATGTAAAACAATAGGTATTGGAGAAGCGAAATGACGACTCATTTAAGAAACGAAATAGAAAATTTAAAGAAGAAACTTTTGTCAATAAGTATACTGGTAGAGGAGAGTTTGAGAGACGCCGTAGTTTCGATAACAAAAAGGGATAAAGCTCTCGCGGCTGAAGTTATCAAAAAAGATGAGGATATCGATGAGATGGAAGTCTATATCGAGGAGGAATGCTTGAAAATTCTGGCGCTCTACCAGCCGGTCGCGATTGACCTTCGTTTTATTGTCGCTATACTTAAGATCAACAATGACTTAGAGCGTATCGGCGACCTGGCTGTCAATATAGCTGAACGGGGTCTCTTTCTTGCCGGTCAAAGTAAGCTGAGCGTCCTTTTTGATTTCCCTGGCATGGCAGAAAAAGTCCAGATTATGCTAAGAAAAAGTCTGGATTCTCTGGTTACCCTTGACGCGGCTCTGGCTCGTGAAGTCTGTGCCGCGGATGATGAAGTAGATGAGATGAACCACCAGATGTACGATCAGGTTAAAGACGGTATCCGTAGCCAACCAGAAGGCATTGACAGCCTTATACATATTCTTGGTGTCTCCCGCCACCTTGAACGGATAGCTGACCTTGCCACGAATATCGCTGAAGATGTTATTTACATGGAAGAAGGGAAAATCGTACGTCACAGGACAGAAGAGTTTAATAGTTAAAGCATCGGATTACGCCCACATTGTTACATCAGCCCAACTGATAAGTGAAGCGTAGCCCGACACACAGCTAAGTTATTATTTTTCTTGAGCCCTGTTCAGCTGAATCTTAGTCACAAGCTGTCTGAATGATTCCTTCAGGCTGCTGATAGAGTTTCCATAGTCTTTGATATTATTATATGATTTAGCCAGATAATAGTGCACTCTGGGCATATTCTTATTAAGCTCCAAAGCTCTTTGGAATTCGATTATAGCCTCTTCATCCTGACCCTTTGCCTGCAAAAGGATACCCTTCGCCTCTAAACATGTCAGGAAGTTTGAGTCAAGCTCTAACGCCCTCTTGATCGCGGCATCCGCTTCTGGGAACTTCCCCATCTTTGCGTAAACCCTGACCAGGCCGCATTGTGCAAACAAATTCTCCTCGCTACGTTTCAATGCCCTGGTAAAAGCGTCCGCTGCATTCTCCAAGTGCTTCGCCTTCTTACTCTTTGACCTCACCCGCAAATACTCATCTTCATACAACTCCCCAAGCAGGACAAGCGGCAGGTCATAGTTTTCATCAAGTTTTGCGGATTTTTCAAGCTCCCTGACCGCCTTTATGCCCATGCCGCGCTCGATCAGCTTCCTGCCAAGACCGTAATGGAGCTTTGCGGCTTTCAATATCTTCGGCCCCTCATCCTTAACCATCTCCAGATCTTTTTCTGGTTCCCTTAACCCAAGCATAACCTCGATATCGATCTTCATATCCAGGCGGGCGCTTGTCGGATAACCATCATATATCTTTTTTATCGCACCGGCGCCATCTAATATAATAGTTGATGGAACAGCGATAACGCCATACTCGTAAAACGTCGAAAGGCCTGAATCCAGCAAAAGCTTAAAATCCACGTTAAATGTCTCTTTCATCTCCGCCATTTTCGCTAATTCTTCTGGTGTCGGCTCCTCCTTCTCCACATTGACAGCGATAACTTCAACGCCCTTGTCAAGATAATCCTGCCTCAGCTTCACCAAATCCTCTAACTCCTCGCTTGACCGCGGGCTCCACGTCGCCCAAAACAAGAGAACGATTACTTTATTCTCACCAATATAATCATCCAAAGAAACTGTGCTCTCACTGTCAAGCTCCTTCAAGCTAAACTTTGGTGCGTCTTCTCCTAATTTCACGTTTTTAAATGCTGCGACAGAGCTTCCGTACGTCACCAAAGACGCGAGAAATAACACAATGCTTATGATCTTCTTCATCACTTTCTCCTATGATAAAATTCTACTCCGAAATAATTTTGTTAATGATATAAATATTGTACAGCCCCAGAGAAGTTTTCTCATTTATTGTTTATGGCATCATGCCATCTCCTTATAATATTGTTCTATTTATTAGGGCGTTAGTCTGGTATTTTAATAATTATATCAACAAACAGTAACATTGTCAACACAAATTAAATATTTTATTTACCAATATTTTCGTCAAGTTAGCGCAATTCTACGCAAATTTTGAGTGTTTTTATAACGCCGTTTACATATATTGAGCTAATATATCACATCAATCAGGAAAAGGCCGCGGGCGGGGGCAGTGATATATGGTTTTTCTATCTTCTTCTGCCTTAAAACAACGTCAGCAAATCCTTCATCATACTTACCATAACCGATCTGCACCAAGAGACCGGTGATATTCCTCACCATCTGCTTCAAAAAGCCGCTGCCTGTAAATGTCAGCGTAATATCATGTCCGTTTTTTTGTATATCGATATCATATATAGTCCTTAAAAAGCTCTTTACACTCGTACCGGTGGAAGTGAAGCCGGTGAAATCATGCTCACCGGTCAAACGCTTTGCCGCCCGCCGCATCTTACTGACATCAAGCGGCTTTCTTACGTACCATGAATACTTTTTCATAAACGGGTCTTTTGTGTCACGGTTAAATATATGATATTCATACACTTTTTTTTTCGCGGAGATTCGTGCGTGAAACCCATCATCGACACGGCGCATATCCACCACCGCAATATCATCTGGCAGTAGCGAGTTCAACGAATTCCGAAGCCTGACAATATCGATATCCCTTTCTATAAGAAAATTCGCCGTCATCTTCCTCGCGTGTACCCCTGCGTCAGTTCTCCCTGAAGAGTGTAGCGTCACGCGCTCTTTTGTGACGACCATAATACAGTTTTCTATCTCGCCCTGAACACTCCTCGCGTTCGACTGCCTCTGCCAGCCGCTATAATCCGTACCGACAAATTCTATTATCATCATTATATTATTCATTGTACGTGAACTATTACCGCTACTTATCGTTTTGATGAAGAAACTTGGTAACCTGAACAGTCTCTCTTGTGACCATACCACCTTGCATAACCGCGTAAACCTCAGGGAGAATGCTTAATATGTTATCATCCGTATCAATAACCTCGATTATTATCGGCAGGTCTCTTGACAGCCTCAAGAACCGGTCTTCGTGAAGCTCGTGCCGGCAGCCAAAACCGGCGATGCCCTTTGTGACAGTCGCGCCGGATATATTGTGCTTAGCGCAAATATCCAGAATATGCTTGTAAAGCGGTTCATGCTCTACCTGATCCGCCTCGTCGATATAGACCTTCATCTTAACCATCTCACATTGAATCTTTTTCATCTCATCCACCTCTAATTGAACTGCCCCGCTGAAAGCCGCGGGGGCTAAGCCCGTTGCAAAACAAGCGCGTCGGTTAGAATATCCTGTCAAGTAGAACACCGAAAGACACACCGAGAAAAACCATAAACAGGCATATCGCAAGGTTTGTCAGGATATTCATAATTGATAAGTAATAGCTTCCCTCTTTTAACAGGTTAAACGTCTCGAAGCTAAAGGTTGAGAACGTCGTAAACGCGCCTAAGAAACCGATAGTCACCGCTACGCGCAGGTTCTGCCCGAAAAGTTGCCTGTGCACCGCTAAAAATGAGATGAACCCTAACAGAAAGGACCCGATAGCGTTGACGGTGAGGGTGCCGTAAGGGAATCCGTCCCCGAAGAGCCTGTAAGCGATGCCTGACACGTAGAACCTGCTCACCGCGCCGAAGAACCCGCCGAAACCTATGTAAAGTATCTCACGCAACCGGTTCATCTATATCCTTAATGTCAGAGCTGGTATTAATATTCCTGAGCGACAGCATATCCGGGTCGTACTGTTTCACCTCGTCGATGTTCATCGTCTTCGCCCGAAGCTCGCGAAACAGAGGCGATATCTTAAGCTCATCATTAATTATCATACCCTTTATCGTTTTCAGGCACTTCTTGCTGTATATCGAGTGCAGCGGCTCATACCCCGCCGCCTCGCTTTTCCCTGGCTGCTCCCTGACAATCGTATAGATCCACGCGGTACCGATGCTCTTGATCATATACTTTATCAGCCGCTCACTCAGAAACGGCATATCGCAGGCCGCGACAAAGCAGCGGTCGTTAGTTGAGTGCAGGAGCGCCGTATATATCCCGCCAAGGGGGCCTTTTCCCCTGGCAGTATCGCTCACGATAACGGTATCGTACTTAAGGTACGGTATGCAATCGTTCGTGACGATGATTATCTCGTCGAAGAGCTTTTTGAACAGTTTTACCTGCACATCGATTATCGGTGCCCCGCCTACCCTGATGAACGCTTTGTTCATGCCCGATAACCGTCTCGCCTTACCGCCCGCCAGAATGACCCCAGTCATAATGTCCATCCCTATGATATAATTCCAAGCGTGCCCATCCTGCCGCTGCCTGTAACCTACCGGTATTGCTAAAAGCAAGATTGCCGCGCCGATTTCTGAAAAGCGAAAGCGCCTCGCAATGACGAAAAAAGAAGTTGCTCAGGAGCCTTTAATTAGAAGAAACATTATGTTTCCCTTTAACACAGGCTTAAGCTCTTATTCGTAAAATACTGCTTATGTGACCAGACATACCGCAGTATCAAGAATAAGATCAAGCAGAAAATAAGGTTGATATTAGCGTAATCCACTAACGCGTCTGAGCTTTTCAGTATTTTTACCAGTGCATCCTTATCAACGAAAGCGAGCGTAATAAGAATATCCGCGATAGCGAATATATTATACCCTATCAACAAGGAGCGCGCAAATTCCTGTTTCTTATACGTCCCGATACTAAGGTACAAAAGGACAGAGGTCTCCGCCGCGATCACCAGCTTTGACAGCACCGGTGGCAGCGCCACGCTAAAGAGTATATAGACCTCGGATGCCCCTAATACGCTCATGAAAGCCATGAAGCCGTAGAACACCGCTATGAACACCATCGAAAATGGCAGGCGCCCGGTCTCATTCCCTGTCTCTTGTTCCTTCATCTATCCGGCCCGCTGTTTATGTAAGATATGAATCTGTTCAACCCGTCCTCGTCATACAGGTATACCGCCTCGTTGTCGTTGATGTAAAACACCAGATCACCCTCGACGTTCCTCTTTAGTAACCAGTCCAGCTCATCGGCGAGCATCTTGGCGACCTTCTCCTCATCCCTGGCCAGCCTTTTCAGCGTTTTCGGGTCTATCCCCGCCGCGATCACGGCATCTTCCCAATACGTAGTCTGATAATCCTCAACCTTCTGCCTTAAATAGTTAAACAAGTTATCAGGGAAGTACTTCGCGATGACAAGACGCCTCACATCCTCCTCAAGCTCTGGCTGCCCGCGGCGCGTAGTAAACTCGCCCTCAGGGTTCTTCACAACCATATAATGGAACGTAATGCCCCTGTTCTGTATATTGTCCACCTCGTCAAGCAGTCTTTTCATTACGCTATTACATTTTGGCGACATGCTCGAACAGAGCACCTCGAGCTTACCCGGCACCGGTTCCCGCTCTATCGCGATGGAGCTTTTCATCACATCGTATCGCAGTAAATAAGCGTCAAACCTTTTCGTGACAATATTCTTTATCTGCTCAAAGTTCGAGTGCCTGACAACATTCTCGCTGAACAGATACGCCGGTATATACTTTATCCTGTACTTCTTCACCATCTCCTGACCCTCTTTGGAATCGTAATCAATCCGCCGGATATCTATCTTTGGGAACAGTTTCTTCGTCGCCGCCACCGCCTTATCCAGATTGTTGAAAGGCGAGTCGTTCGTTATGATATAGTGCGTAATATTCTGTGCCGCCTTTACTCCGGTATCGGCGCTGTCGTCGTCACCGGCGCCGGCACAACCCTCATCCGGCGAACTCTGCCCGTCATTCATGCTGATACCGGCGGGCACATTGTCGCAGACGGCGTCAGTCACGCGCCCGCATATCATGTTATAAACGGCGAGGCTCGTGATGCTGCCGGAAAACCTTTTGCCATCGACAAACAGCGTCGGTGAGTTCTCGATCTTCGCGTCCTTTCGCTTTTGCACATCCTCGCGCAGGGCGTCCGCGCCATCCTGCGAATACGCGCACCCGTTGACATCACCGGGGTCGATACCGATCTTCGCGGCTGTCTAATCGAATGTAAGTCTGTCGCCTTCAGTGTTGAACAGTTTCAGGTACTCAAAATATTTGTCAGGGTAAAGCTTCATGATACACATCTGCCGGATATCCTGGGAAAGGCCGTCCTCACCGAACATGGAACTCATCGCGCCGGTCTCGTCGATCCGCTCGATGAACCGGATATTCAGCTCGACACTCTCACCGAACAGCTCCTTCACCTTTATCATCGCCAGCTCCGCGTTCATTCCGTACCGGCATAAACTCGACACATAAAGGTCGAGCGTTACCTTCGCTGCGGCATCCTCCACAGCACGCCCCTTCTCTTTCGGTGCGTCTTTCATACCGGTGCAGCCCGCGCACGCCATGAAAAACGCGGCTAATGTAAATAATATTACTTTTCTCAAAAACAGCTCCGTTTCTTCAGTTTTTTACAGCACTTATTAAGCTTCCACACTGTAGCGAAACCGCCCCTACCCTGAGGGAGGAGCGCCAGAACTCATCCCACCTACCCTGGTGGGAGGGGGCAAGGGGGTGGGGGAAGTTTTTAAAAACCACCACACATAAAAACCCGCGCGCCTGTCGGTTTTAAATATACATTTTCATTTAAGCTACGTCAAGTATTAATATCAGGAAGCGCGCCCATTTTTTGCACCCATCCTCCCCTTATACAGGAATTAAAGGGATACAGACCTCCTGCCGTCGCCGGCAAGCCCGAAAGCGGCATGACCTCCCGCAATTCCTTTTTCATAAATCAACAATTTTTTACTTGTCTTTTTTTGACATAGAAACTACAATTGCGTTGAAAGTTCATAATGTGTCGATGCGTTAATCAGTAATCAAATGGGAGCATTAATGGAAAAGTATAACAGCAAGTTCAGCCTTGACAATATGAACAGCTCTCACGCGAGGTTGATAAGCCTGGTGCCCGACGGTAGCGATGTGTTAGAACTCGGCTGTCAGCGCGGCTTTATCTCGAAGCACCTGCACAGAAAGGGCTGTAAGGTGACCGGTATCGAGATCGTCCCCGAGGCAGCGGAAAAAGCGAAGCCATTTTGCGAGAAAGTGATAGTCACCGATATCGAGAAACTTGATTTCAAGAAGGATCTTGGTAAGAAGAAGTATGACGTGATCACTTTCGGTGACGTTTTGGAGCACCTGAAACGCCCCGAGGCGGCGCTGGAATATGTCCGCGACCTGTTGGCGGATGACGGCCTTTTGCTGGCGTCGATACCGAACATAACCTTCGGGTATTACCGGCTCGAGCTGCTCAAGGGCAGCTTCAACTATGAGAATACCGGTATCCTGGACAGGACGCATATCCGGTTCTTCGACAGAAACGGCGTCTACTCGCTCTTTGAGTCCGCCGGTTACTATATAGGCAGGTTCCACCGTATAAAGAGGGAAGTATCAAAGGAGTACGTAAAGGATACGCTTAAAGAGGTCGGTCTTGACGACTCAGCCGCCGCCGTGGAGAACCTCACCAACCTGCTTGATTTCGAGACGCTCCAGTACTTCGTGACGGCGTTTCCGGCTACCGAGCAAAACGCGCTGAAGATAATGCGCGAGAAGGAGCGCGGCTACATCACCGAGCTGAAGGACTACAAGCGCAGATCATACCTGACTCGCCCCTGGTGGAAGCGGATCGGTAAGCGCCGTCATTGAACAATGGAGGCGGACGCAGCATTAAACTTCACTTTTTGTCTTCAGGTGGGAGACGTTTTGTTTAAGGTCTTCAGCTTGTGCGGCAAGCTCCTCTGAAGCGGCTGCAAGTTCTTCTGACGCAGATGCGTTCGACGTTGTTATTGAGGCGCTCTCGGTCATTACCACGGATTGCTCATCCGTCGCGGATGTGATATTCCCAACCATCTCAACTGTCTGTTTGACTACCTCAATTATCTCATTCACTATCCGCTCAGAGTTCTCTACAAGCTTCGCGCCCTCCTCAGCGTGGAGTACGTTAGTCTTGATGGTTTCCCCTATCTCCTTGGCCGCATGAGCTGATCGCTCCGCCAATTTGCGCACTTCATCGGCTACGACAGCGAACCCTTTACCAAGTTCACCGGCGCGCGCGGCCTCGATCGCGGCATTCAGCGCCAGCAGATTTGTCTGGTCGGCTATGTCAGTTATCGTTTCTACCGCTTCGTTCATCAGATGAGAACTCTTTTTTATCTCCTGCATAGTTGAATTGGTTTTTGACATCGCTTGCTCGACTTTATTCGCTTTTACAGCCATCTCATTTGCCGCTTTATTCGTTTCCCTTGCATTTTTCGCGATACGTTTGATAGCATTCGATACGCTGTCAAACGAGATCGCTTGTTGTTGAGCTCCATCAGAAACCTGCATGGAAGCAGAAGATATATCGTTCGACGCACCGGCTAATTGGATACTTGAATTTTTGACCTGCTCAACGAGTACATTAAGGTCATCCGCCATCCGAAGCATACTTGTACCAAGGGTAGCTATCTCATCTTCACCGCTTACAGATAATTTGCCAGTCAGGTCGCCTCTTGAGATTTGCTGCGCGAAATCCGAAGCGTCTTTTATCGGTACAGCAATGATCCTCTTTAAATAGAAATATGACAACACCACCAGTACCAGACTGAGAATAACTATGAAAAACTGAGATGCTAACAAGGTGCTGATCTTTTTTTCAGATTCCTTTTGCATCAAAACAACGGCAGCGTTCATCCTGTTTCTAAGCTCAATATTATTATCGACGATGAATTTAAGCGCATTTTCACTTGTATCATCATCGGATAACATCAGTTGCTCTTGACCCTGGACAAGCTCCTCGAGCCTCGCTTTAAAATCTCCCCATAATTCAAGGCCGTGAGCCAAAGCCGCCGCAATTTTCTCTGGTGGCCTTGGTATCGTCTGCATAGCACCGGCAAACTGTATTTCCCCGCCATCTTTTAGCGTGACCAGCCTTTTTTCAAATAATTCCATCGCCCCGTAGACTTCATTAAGCGCCTTATCTGTAGGGTTCTGTAAGAAAAACGCAACATCCTTTGTTATCTTCTGGGTGAGCATCCTTTGCGCTCCCGCCAAATTGATCACAAGACCGTCTGCCTTCTGCTTTGAGGTCAAATGCTTTGTCCACGCAAACACGCCAAGCTGTAAGATCAAAAACACCACTAAAATAAAAGTGATCTTCGCAAGTATATTTTTCCTGAATACGCAGATAAATCTCATTTTTACCTCTCTTATGAAATTTTTCCCCCTAACATGTAAAATGTATAATACTTTTTTTTAATGTCAAGTGAGGTGAAATTTTAATTGAGTAACAGTCTATTTTATTGTGATGACCTTTGAGGCAGGGCTTTTGTCGATAAACGATATCAGCTCGGCGTATACCGCGTCTTTGGTGAGTATACGTCTGTTCCCGACCAATATCAATTTCTTGCATGCTCTTGTAATCGTTACGTTTAGTTTCCGGTTCAAGGCGTCGTTCTCTTCGAGGAATTTCAGGCCGCCTGCGTCACCGACAACGAAAGATGTGATGATGATATCACGCTCGGAGCCCTGGAACCGCTCGACCGTATCGACGAGTATCCCGTTATCTTTGTTAAACGGCTCTATCATCCTTCTAATAAGAGCGCACTGAGCCTTGAAGGGCGATATGACACCGATGCCTGAACCGGTAATATTCTCACTGACAAGTCCGCTCACTATCTTCGCGACAAGCTCGGCTTCTGCTTTGTTCTCCCTTAGCTCGCTTGAGCCCTGAACATCTATGAAGACGACCGGTGCGTCAGGGTCTAATATATCATACAGCTCATTTGACTGGTTGACGGTTATCTTGCCGGTTGCGACGCTCTCGTGAGTCTTGAGTATACCGCCATAAAATTTCCCGCTGGGAAAGCGGATAATCTCCTCGTTCATCCTGTACTGAGTATCGAGCGACCCGCACGGGTTGTTGTCATCCTCGATGTCATCGCGGGTGGAATTAAACTCCCAGAGCCGCTGGAACAGTGTCTTGTCAAGGCCTGTAACGCCGGGGATGACGCTCTTCTCTTCGTCAGGCATTGCGCAGTCTGACCGGATGACCGGTCCGAGCTGGTGCAGATCCCCCACCATGATGAACTTACCGGCCTTTGTGAGAGCGGCCAAAACAATCGGTTCGGGTATCTGGCTCGCTTCATCGATGACCGCGGCGTCAAAGTTTATGCCGTCAAATATAAACGATACGGAAACCGAGGCGGTAGTCGCCGCGATCACCCCCGCCGCCGCTATCTCCTTCTTCAGCCCGCGTATCTGTTCGACGGTGTAGTTCGCGGCTTTTACCGACAAAAGATGATTGTGCAGCCGCGGATCGACCCTGGCCACGCCACCTACCCGCAGGAAATCGTCAAAGCCATGATCCTGGATCAACCGCAAAAGGACATTATCGACCGCGCGGTTGGTGAGGGCGGACAATATGACGCGCTGCTTCCGCTTTACAAGCTCTGTTATGATGGCGGCGATGGTCTTTGTCTTGCCGGTACCGGGGGGGCCCTGCAAGAGGTAGTAATCCTTGCTGCAAACGCTCTTTATGACAGCGCTTCTTTGCGCCGGGTTCAGGTCGGAATCCGTCTTGTCATATACCAGATTGATATTGTCGAATTCCGGGCGCCGGTTTAGCAGTATCAGGTCTTTGAACCGGCCTGGGCTCTTCGCGAAATTATACAGCCCGTCTAACATAGTATCCGCCACCATCGTGCTGTTAAAGATGCTCAACGTCCATTTCACGTTTTTGTCAAGCTCGTTTGCAAATGCGTTCCATAACCTGACGTTGACGGAGTTTTTTTGCAGGCTGATAACTTCGCCCCGAAGAAGCGGTTCTTTTTGCGGGCTACCGCAGTACAAGGCTATCGGATCGCCGCCCCTTATCTCGGACGGGTTGTCACCGAACTGTAAGGTGACTACCCCTTCATCGCTGTTATAATCGGTGACCGTGAGATCGGTCATCTTATATTTCACTTCGTTTTCGCTGTCCCACAGTCTGGCGTTCCTTCCCGCCGCGACAGCTCTCTCACGCTCCGCCATCTTATAAAACGAGAAGTAGTAACTCCTTTGCTCATCGGTCAGGTCATCAAATATCCGGTAGATATTTTTGCACTTATCCTTTAAATATGACGGACATTTATTACAGCGCGTCAGGTCTCGCCTGAACGAGAGCATCGTCTCATAGTCGAAATCGGTGTAGCGCTTCTCATAAAACACCATCTTGTTGCGCAAGAAGATGAAATCACGTTTAAGCGCGGCCGGTATGCGCAGGCTCCGCTGAACGTCTTTTGAGCCGGAGTATAAGACGATATTGCGGGCAGGGGCGTCATTACCGGCGGCATCACCATAAACGGAGTCGAAGATGAAATTGTACGCGATCACCTGAAACTTGTGATTTATCCATGCCTCGTTCTTCCCGTCGGGTGATCTGCCGGTCTTCAGCTCAATGATGCTCGATGCTGTGCCGTCTGATGATTTGAACAGGATGTCCATCCTGCCCAGTAGCCCGTATTTGGGCGAGATGTAGTAAGGTTCGATGAATTTGGCGCAATCTTTGAAATTACTGTTTAAGCGCCAGTTTGTCAGTGCCCCCATATCCTTCCTGATATCATCTTTTATATTCTTCAGCTTTGGTACATAATCCGTTTTGATGAACTTTATCTTCTCTTTGCCTATATGCTTCTCGAACGAGGCGTTGAAATCAAACCCATCGATATCCATAAGGAAATCATCAAATACATTCCCGACGACAATACCTTTTATCACATAATAATTGATGACCTTCTGGATCTTCATCCGATTTTGGTGGTACTTGAAAAAACAGTAATGATCGTTCCTTATCGCTACCGAAGCCATCTTTGTGGCGTCGATAAGGATTGACGGCTCTAAGATTATATAGCTCATCGCGTTAGAATCCAATACGTTAACGGTCTTCGTCTCATCGAAATCGCGTGATTTGGCGCGGATGACGTTGACGTTGTCACCTTCGGTGAGGTAATGAGAAAGACCCCGCCACTTCCCCCACAGATTAGCTTTATAAGTCTCTTCCCCCGCGCGCAGTTCCAGAGCGCAGATATCGATTTGGGAGTTGTTCTTAGCGGTTACTTTCGCGTCTTTTGTTATAGAGATGATCTTTGCGTTAAAGATATCGACGCTCGCGATATCATCTTTGAACTGTTTTATATTGACGAAACTTTTCATTACTGGTAATAATATTATAAAAGCGCTTATAAAGCAACAGGCGTGCCTGTTTTTATTCTGCGTACCTGTTTTCCCCTGTGGGTTTGACTCCCGGCAGCAAGTTGCGGGGGAGTTCATTATATTGATGAGATTATAAAAACGAAATGAAATCAATAAAGAAAAACAAGATATATGTATTTAGCCGAAATGAGGTTATTACCGGCGCCATATCGACGATACTGACGGATAATTCTTATGAGGCGAGCTTCTTTTGTGAAGAGAAGGAGCTGATAAAAGCGCTGGCGACAAGCAGGCCGCAGCTTATAATCCTTGATTATGATGAGCGGGATCATGACACTTTAGGTTTCTTTACACAGCTTAAGACCGGTTTTGTAAATATCCCGATAGTCCTTTTGTTCCCCGCCGGCGCCCTGGATAAGCTCAAGAAACTCTTTGAGAGTACGCGCCCTGACGAGATATTAAAGAAGCCTTTCAAAGCTATGGAGCTTTTGAACAAAGTGTCAAAAGTCCTTTACAGCGGTGATCTTTCAAAGTACCCGTTCCCGTTTCTTGTCCAGGATCTTTATGAGGAGAGGAGAACCGGTATCCTCCACCTGACGGTCAATGGCGTCAAGTACTTCATATACATCATCGACGGTAATATTGTGTATATAGAGTACGGGCTTCGGAAGGATACCCTGGGGATGCTGCTTCTGCGGCAGGGCAAGATCACTGAAGAGCAGTACCACGAGGCGTTATCCAACGCGTCGATGAACCGGATGAGGCTCGGCGCCACGCTGCTGAAATTGGGGTATCTTACCCCCTCGGAGTTGAACGATGCGCTAAGGCAACAGGTCTACGAGAAGATACTGCGGTGCTTTTCCGGAGATACCGGCACTTACTCGTTTAAACTTAACAATAAGTTCACGGATAATGTCATCATATACAGGATACCTGTTCAAAAGATAATCTTTGAGGGTGTCAAGTTGAATTACGATACGAATAAATTGGAATTTTTCCTGAATAAGATCACAGATAAGCAGCTTAAGATAAAGAACAGTATGCAAAATATGTTAGATCCCTTCTATTTTAACACAGAGGAGTTGAAGATAGTATCCAAGCTGTATTCCGCCAGAGATTATGATGCCCTTGCGCTCAGACAAGAGGTTAACAAGCTTCTGTTAGACCAGATCCTTTTTGCGCTCTCTATCACAAAATACCTGGTAGTCGCCGAGAAGAAAGCTGAGATCAAAGAGGAAGAAACAGCGCCCAGCGAGGGAATGCAGAAGGATGAGCAGCTCTCGCAATTGAAAGCTGAGACGGATATAAAGAGTACTGTATATGACACTTACCTTAACATAAAAGCACATAATTTTTACGAGATATTAGGCATATCCCGCGGCGCCGGTTTAGATGATATGAAGAGGTCGTACATAAAGCTTGTTAAGACATTTCATCCTGATAAATACGCTAAGGTCGGTGACTCGGATATAATCGAGAAGGCGAACGAGATATTCGCGAAGATAACCAATGCTTTCAGGACGCTCTCTGACGAGACGGCGAAAAAAGAGTATGATTACACCCTCGATCACCCTGCGGAAGCAGAGATACTGTCTAACGCGAATGAGATCATCGAATCCGAGATGCAGTTCTTAAAGGGTGAGAAGCTGCTTTCGCACGGCGAATTCGCCAAAGCGCAGGAGCTGTTTGATGAGGCTGTGAAGCTTAATCCGCAGGAACCCGAGTATAGGTGTTATTATGGGTGGGCATACTTCTTAAACCCGAAAAACAAGAGAGTGAAGAAAGTAATACTTGCGAAAAGGACGATAAAGGAGGCGCTCGAGGAGAACCCGAATATTGAGCTCGCTTATTACTTCTTAGGTATGATCGCGAGGTTTGAGGGGAACACTGAACATGCGATCAAGTATTTGAAGAGGGTACTGCAAATGAACCCGAATAACAATGATGCCATGATGGCTCTGAAAATGCTCATGACAAAGGGAAAGAAAAAGTGAAAGAGACGGCAATACTGTTAATCGATCATAAGTTTGACGATATAAAGGCGTTTGTCAATATCTTTGAGGGTGAGGCCTCAAGCGTTTTGGTGGCGGTATCACTTGAGAAGGCGAAGGCGGTGATGTCGTACGTCGTACCAGATCTTATCGTCACTGAATTGAAGTTAGAGGATGGGAGCGGTTATGAGATATTGCGTTTTATTAGAAAGTTTGAAGAGTTTTCTAATGTCCCGTTCGTTTTTCTGTCAGATGACAGTGACCCGAAGCAGAAGGTAAAAGCTTTGTCGCACGGCGTAGAGGACTATTTCACTAAGCCGTTTATACCATTAGAGCTTAAGATACGGCTCTTAAGAATATTAAGACGGCACCACAAAAAACGTTTTGATATCGATAAGAAGATATTCTCTTCGACTAACAATCTCAGCATTATTGAGTTTATCCAGTTCATCGAGCGGGCTCAAAAGAGCGGTACGCTTACTCTGTTTGTCGATCATAAGGTCGGTGTCTACGACTTCCAAAACGGCAACATCATCAGGGGGAAGTTCGGTTCATCCACCGGTGAGGATGCCCTATTCAGGCTGTTTGGCACGAAGTCTGGAGTATTTGAGTTTGAGTTCAAGCGGATGGAGTGTGAGCCGCAGATAAAGGAGGCGACGCAGGCTATCTTGTTAAGATGGCTGACATTAGTCGATGAATCAAAGATAGAAGAGATACCCGAGCCCGAGGCGCACGAGAAGTATGAGGTTTTTTGCGCCGGTTACAAGAAAGAGAACATCAAGAACTTCTTTGATGAGAATGTGTATAACATCGTAGCCTTTGAGAATCCTAACCACTTACTTGATATCCTTGAGAAGGTGGCGCCTGACCTGATTGTCACAAGTCCCCATGCGCCATACATCAACGGGTTCAAGCTATTGAATATCCTTAATGAAAACCCAGCTACGCACCACATACCCGTTGTGTTTCTCACAAACGAAACGAGCGAGGACGACAAGATAATCGCCTTAAAGGAAGGTGTCGCTGAATTCTTTATGCCACCGATAATAAAATATGAATTTGACACCAAGGTGAAGAAGATAATCCAGGAGAGCGCTTTAAAGAAACAGCAGTATTCATCAAACGTATTAAGGGGCAGTCTCATTAACTTCACTATCCTTGAAGTGATCCAGGGGTTACAGGCTATAGAGAAGACGTGCAAGGTGACATTTTATAACGGTGACGATAGTTGCAGCCTCTTTTTCGAGAACGGCAGCATCGTCAATGTAAGACTTAAGCACAGCGAGGGTGAAGAGGCCGTGCATAAGATATTGACGTGGAGCAGGGGCTATTTTGAGATAGTGTTCAAGGACTATGACGTACCAAAACAGATAAAGACAGCCACTTTTCATATTATCTTAGATGGGATAACGCAATCCATCGAGAGGGACACCGCTGAGCTAAAGCGGGCGACGAAGGGGGTACCCGAAGAGGGCGAGGGCGTCAGCTCCACTCTCAATGTCGGTCTCTACGGATTTCTTGTCGAGATGGCGAAGTTCGATTATGGTATGGAGGTCTCCTTTAGTACAATTAAACATAGGAGGCTAAGTAGATTCATGCAGCTGCATGACGCTAAGAGCACCATGTTGTTAGTTGACTTGAATATCGTGCAGAAAGATACATTAGATGAGCTGATCGAGTTAAAGAAGGCTTTGTATGAAAACGTCCAAAACGGTATGAACATCATCTGTTTCACTTCAAGGCCTGAGATCTATGATGTCAATGGCGTGATAAACAAATTCTCATGGCTTATCAGCTATGACGGCACCAAGGAGATCAAAGAGAGCCTCTCTGACAAACTGACTATCAATACCACTGTGGACTTCTTCGAATTCAACGAGATCAAAAAGAGCATGTACTATACAGCAGCATTTCCGCACGGGTTCGGTTCTCCGGCATACAAGCCGCTTTTGTTCAGCGACGACGGTATCCCCGTTGCGCTATACAGGAATTTTGGTGACGGGAACGTCTTCCTGATGCCGCAACCACAATCGAAAGAAGATTTCATCAGCTTCTTCATCGAGAATATCATACCAAAAATAAATGAGCGGGAATAATGAATTTGCTGGCGGTAAACTAACGATCTATTCGGAATAAACGGTAAGGGTGTTATTGTTTTTGGGCGACAGAGTTTACTATCCTCTCTATCTCTTTTTTGAACTTTGATCGCAAGAACGGCTGCTTCTCCAAGTAGTATACCTTTGTGAGAACGTCAAGACACGCTGTCTTCTCCTGCTCGTTCTCGAGCATCGCCATGCTCAATGTCTCAAGAGCCATGAGGTTTTTCGGGTTAATGATAAGTATATTTTTAGCGGTCTCTTTTATGCCTTTATAATCATTATTAAGCTTATGCCGCATCAGCTCTTTCAACAGGGTGATTTCATTGCTTTTTTTAATATTAAGCACATTGTCGAAATTATGCATCACTTTGTCATATTTTTCGAACAAGAAAAACACATTGGCTATTTTCATATAAGCATCAGCGATCTTAGGGTTTATCTCAAGCGCTTTTTTGTAATATCTCATCGCATCCTTATACCGCCTGGAATAGAACTTGATATCACCTAATACAAGGTAAGCGTCAACAGAGAAACTGTTTATTTTCAACGCCTGACGAGCTGCCGTCTCCGCCTGCCCATATTCCTCCCGCATCAGATATATGCGAGCAAGCTTATAGTATCCTTCAGCCTGAAATTTATTAAGCGAAAGGATCCTGTATACAACGCCATAGGCGTCATCATACTTCCCGTTCTCCAGGTAAAGGTCAGTTACTGCTATAAGGACTCCCGGATCATCAGGGCATTTTTCTAACGCCATTAAATATTTGTCAAGCTTTTTATCATAAGCTGTCTCACTTTCAGCATCGGCAAGCACACCTTGAGCCTCCACGCACACCGCTTCCGCAAAAGCGGCAAACATGGTTGTATAAAAGAACATCCAGATAAACAGGTAGAGCTTTTTCTCTCTCATACATACCCCATTTGATTAAACACAAAACCCCGAAAGAAAACACATACAAACCTTATAAAAGAATATTATACATAATTATACTAAAAAAATCAAGAATAATTATTAAAAAATATATTTCAACCTGTCATGGTTCATAACGTTGTTATAAAGCGGTGTTATGATATAGGAAAAGAACTGGCGGGGAATCTGCCCGCTTAGCTAAGTTTCCCGACTAAAACAGTGGGAAATGCGACCCGAACACCTTATATTACAAATTGTTAAGGCATAATACTCTCTATGGTAACATTAAAACACCAGCCCCATGTTGCCTGTGTTCGTATATCCAAAACGTGAAACGACGACTAAAGGGCGAAATTCTCACCAAGATATATTTTTTTCGCTTTCGGGCTGCCAGCGATCGTCGAAGGCGCACCCTCCTCAAGAATCTCCCCCTCATTCAATATATAAGCCCGGTCGCAAACACCCAGCGTCTCTCGTACATTATGGTCAGATATGATGATACCGATGCCCTTTGCCTTGAGCCGCGTGATTATCTCCTGGATGTCAGCGACCGCTATCGGGTCGATACCGGCGAACGGCTCGTCTAACAAGAGGAACTTTGGTGTTGTCACAAGCGCGCGGGATATTTCGACCCGCCTGCGCTCCCCACCGCTTAGCGAATACGCTTTGCTCTGCCTAAGATGTGTGATGTTCAGCTCGTCAAGGATCGAGTCAAGCCGGTTTTGCCTCTCTTGCTTAGTCAGGTCAAGCGTCTCTAATATCGCGTATATATTATCATTCACGGTCATCTTTCGGAACACTGAAGGCTCTTGCGGCAGGTAGCTGATACCTACCCGCGCCCGCCGGTACATAGGCATCGACGTGACGTCCTTGTCGTTCAGGTACACTTTCCCCGCATCCGCAGGGATCAACCCGACTATCATATAAAAGGTAGTGGTCTTACCGGCGCCGTTTGGGCCTAACAGCCCGACCACCTCACCGGCGCTGACACTGACGCTTACTTTGTTTACAACTGCCTTATCCTTGAACTTTTTGACAAGCTCCTTAGTCCGTAATCTGTTTTGCACTTAAGCTATTCCCTTGAAAGATCGGTGTTTATGGTATCCGGGTTTATCAATGCCTTTACGCCGCCCTTTATCTTTACCTTGTCATCGTTTAAGAACAACGTGATCTCCTCACCGGCTATGGTGTTGTTATCCTGTATTATCTTAGGGGAGCCGGTGAGCGTCACTACCCCGGTATCCCGCACAAACACAAGCGTGTCCGCGCGCGCTTCCCGCTTCTGCTGAATAAGCCTGACATTGCCCGTGGCGACTACCGTGCTTATGTTGCCCGCCGCGTTCGCAGCGGATCCGCTGTCATCAGATTCATACAGCATACTGGTTCTGTCGGCATATATCTCCGTGTCGCCATAGACGATCTTTACATTGCCGGTAAAGACTATCTCACCCTTCGTCGCCTCCAGCGAGTCCGATGTTATATCATAAGACGCTTTTGCGGGCTTATCACCAGAAACGCCGCCGCCGGCCTTCGCATAACAAAGCCCTGTAAGCGAAAGGAAAACTATTATCGATATTAAGTATCTCACTATTTTCACGCCATCTCCTCTTGTAATGAAACGATGCAGCTTGCGGATATATTGCCCGGCATCATGCCGCCCATGGGCAAATCGTATCACAAGCCCGCTATCCGCGCCTTTACATCACGCAAAATATTTATCCGCTCCTTCTTTATGTCAAGCTCCATACCAAGACCTTTGAAAACTATCCCCTCCTTCTTTAGCTTCACCGGGTCGTTAGTAGTCATTATCTTACTATCATGGTCATATACTATCGAGTCCGTCTCAAACTCGATTCCGCTTTTTGATCGCAACAAAACATCACCACTGAGCACTATCTCACCCTTTTTCGCGTCATACGTACCTTTATTACCGGTTATATTATACTCATCACCGTCTGGCGCAAAGAACTTCACATGGATATCAGTCAGCTCGGAGGTGATACCGTTCTTAAAATACTCGACGCTCTTCGCATTGATCTCAAACTCGGTGACGCCCTTCACCATCTTCGTGTAGTGTACGTCCATGAGCTGTGTGCGCGACGACGAACCGTCCGGCGCCCCACCGGCGGGGGGTAAGTTTTGCGATAAAAGCATGCTTTTACCACCGGCCTCCTTGTAGGACAAGTAGGCTATCACAGCGATAAAACAAAGCGCCGCGATGAGCAGCAGATGTTTATACTTTTTCATCTCGCACCGTTTTTGTACTACTCTTTGGCTGTGTTTTCCACCTTCTGTGCATCCAGACCCACTGCGCGGGGTACTCTCTGACAGCGTCCTCCACAGCTTTACTATACCTAAGAGTGTTCTCATAAATATCAAGCTTCTTATCACCGGTGTCAGTCAGCTCTACCGGCGTTATCACAAGCTCATGCCCGCCGCCCTTTTGCCGGTGAATAAAGCCGGCTACGACAGCGCTCTTGAACTTCAGCGCGAGTGAAGCCGCACCGATGGTAGTGTAGGCCTTTTTACCGAAAAAATCAACAAAAATACCTTGCAATTTAGTGTCCTGATCAATCAGCATCCCAAGGACGCCTTTCCCCCTGAGCGCCTTTATGATACTCCGTGAGGTATAAGGCTTGTCGCGCAGAATAGTGTGCACGCCGTTCTCGCTGCGCAACTTGAGCAGGATCTCGTTCAGCCGCGTGTCGTAGAGCTCCTTCGCTATCGGTGTTATCTTATAGCCCCGATAAGCGAGGTAAAACGCCATCAGCTCCCAGTTCCCGACATGACCGGTGATGTATACGCACCCTTGCCCCTTCACCGCTTCCCTCAGGCACTCCTCCCCTTCGATCGTCACATAATCGTCGAATATACGGCGGATCCTGCGCATACTTAGTATCTCATAAAAATTCATACCAAGATTGATGAAGGATTCCTTTGCCGTACTACGGATCTCCTCGTCACTCTTCCCTGGGAACGCGCTCCTAAGACCTTTTAGCGCCGTCCGCCTCTCGTGGGGCAGCAGGTGGAAGCACAGCCTGCCGAGGAACCCGCTGAAAGCAAGGCCGATTCTCAAAGGTAATAGCCCGAAGAATGACCTGACAAGATAAAACGCGATTACAATTATGCCCCGGACAATTCGCTGCTTTAATGGGAGTTTCTTTTGCTTGACCATATTAACGTGGCAGTATAGTAAAGATATGTGACGCTTGTCAACTCTTTTACAATTCTGGAGTTGGCCGAATTTTTCTTTCATTTATTCGGATGTACAGTCTTATATTCATTTTAACGTTTACTGTTGAGATTGCCGCGCCGCTTTATGAAAAGCGAAAGCGCCTCGCAATGACATTCAGGGTACTTCCCCTGCATATCCAGCCGGGCTTTTTGCCGACTATCCGACCGCCTTCCATGCGGTAGCGGTTCAGCCCCCTTTTTCCCCGTACTCCTTCATTATCATCTGCATATCCTCCCAGACTTCCCTTTTCTTGCTCGCGTTCCTGAGCAAAAAAGCAGGGTGAAATGTCGGCATAAGCTTCACGCCGTGATAGTTGTGGAATTTGCCGCGCAGTTTTGATATCGGTGTCTTTGTGCCAAGTAGCTGCTGTGAGGAGAAAGTCCCCAGCGTGCATATTATCTTCGGCTTGATTATCTGGATCTGCCGCAGCATGAACGGCTCGCACTGGCTTATCTCGTCTTCCGCGGGGTTCCGGTTCTCCGGTGGCCGGCACTTCACGATGTTCATTATATAAACATCCTCCCGCCGAAGACCCATTGCCTGGATTATCTTCGTGAGGAGCTTGCCCGCCCTGCCAACAAACGGCCTGCCCGAAACATCCTCGTCGCGGCCGGGCGCCTCACCGACAAAGACAAGTTTGGCGTCCAGGCTCCCCTCTCCTAATACCAGTGTTGTGCGGTTATCCGCCAGCTTGCACCTGGTGCAGCCCTCCAGCTCCTGTTTCAGGCCAGAAAGCTTAGTCTCTTTGTTCATATCCTCATCCTCGCGCGCCTTCGGTAGCCGCGGCTTTATATTGTGGAGCTCTCTTGCTAATGTGTCATCCATGTCAAGATACTGCTCCGCCGAGTTATCTCTATAGCCATTATTCTCCACCGGTGCGTAGTCCACGCCGCACACCTTCTGATAATTGATGTACTCCTTTAGCATACCCAATATCTCATGGAACTCATTGCCTATATCATTCATAATAATACCTATGGTTAATACCTTCGCAACCGGTTCTTGTATATCTCCCGTATCAGCGCGAACTTCGTGTTCCTGCCGACACTGCCGTCGGCCTTCAGCCCGCTTTTACCCTGAAACGTTATCACTGCGTTATACGTCATTTCATCGAATTTATCATCCGGCGCGTCCAAAAACAGACCAAGCTCCTTTAACTGCTCCTCTAAGATGACGACATCACTTGACCTTGTGCCGGTCTTTAACGATTTACCACCGGTAAAGGGTGACTTGTATATTATCACGGCATCGTTCAGGTACCTTTTATTAAAATCAGCTGAAGCGATCTCCGTCAACCCTTTTACAGGGTCCACCACGCTTAACCTGTCCTTTTGATACGCGGTTATCAGGCTGTATTTATACAGGTTGATGTTCTTGGCGTCCCTTATCGCGACGACTGCCGGTAGCGATATTTTGCGCAGGCTCTTCACGCTGTACTTTTTGTGCAGCACCGTATACTTAGAGGCGAGCTCCACGCCATTCGCCTTCAAGCCCCTTCGTAGCTCATCAAACGTGATATTCGGCTTTGTAAAATTTTTTATGATATTTATCTCCGCGGCGCCTTCGTCCCAGATGCTCAAAAGGTTCATGACACTTACCTCAAGGGAATACTTAAGATCGTCTGTGAGATACCGGCCGCTTGTGCTCACAAAGATTCCTCTCTTTAATGCCGTGACAGGTGTCATAACACCGGCGGCATTTTGTACTCCGGCGCTGACTGACATGCTACGCGATGCGGCGGCTTTCGTCTCACCAAAGCTGATGAACCTTTGCGCGGTGACCACAGCAAGGAGCATGAGCGTAAACGCCAGTGCGTACTGGTAAAAGCCGATCTTCCTGTCACGCGAAGTATCCGCGAGCACGTCCATGGCCGCCCGCTTGACTACCGATTTGTCAACGCTCCTCTTCTCGATGGAGTACGCGCACAGAAGAGCCCTGTCGCACAGCGAGTTGATGAGGCGCGGATAACCCTTTGTGTACCTGAACACCTCTTTGACCGAAGAGCCGGTAAAGATACCGCTCCTCGCCGAGCCCGCTTTACTTAATCTATGAAAAATATACCCCTTGGTATCACCGACGCTCAATGGCGTCAGGCTCACTCGTATCGTGATCCTCTGGTTCAACTGCCTTAACCTGTCACTGCCAAGCTTCTCCTTCAGCTCGGGCTGACCGAGCAGGACGATCTGCAAAAGCTTATCGGTGTTCGTCTCAAGGTTAGAGAGCATCCTGACAAGCTCCATCGACTTGACCGGCAGGTTCTGCGCCTCATCGATTATCAGTACCGCGTTCTTCCCCTCGCTCTTTTTGCTGAGCAGGAACCCGTTAAGCGCGTCCACCATATCTTTTATCGACCGGCTATCGCACGCGATACCAAAATCATCGACGATGGATTTAAGGAGTTCCGCGTCATTGAGGTACGGGTTAAGCAAAAGCGAAGTCTCGGTGTCAGCGTCGAGCCGCTCAAGCAGCGTCCGGCAAATCGTGGTCTTGCCCGTACCCACCTCACCGGTGACGAGCAGAAACCCTTTTTTACTGTTTATCCCGTACAAAAGCTGTTGCAACGCGTCTTCATGCTGATCGCTGAGGTAAAAGTACTTCGGGTCAGGCGTCATATTAAAGGGGTTTTCGTTCAGGCTGAAGTGTCTCTCATACATGTCATACGCACCGTCATAAGCACCGTTTTTTGACATGATAGTATTATATTAAGAAGAAATCAACAAAAAAAGGGTGTGCTTCCTGATTCAACTATCCCTTGACTAATCCCGCGCCATGCAATAAACTTATGTCATGAAGAAATCCACTAATAACAACAAGGTAGGATTCACGACATCGGTGCCGGTCGAGGTGCTCTTCGCCGCTGGCGTGATACCCGTAGACATGAACAACCTGTTCATCAACGCCGCCGATTCTTCGCGCTATATCGACACCGCCGAGCTTACCGGCTTCCCGCGGAACATGTGCTCGTGGATAAAGGGTCTTTATACCGTTGCCATGGAGTGCGGCATAAGCGAGGTGATCGGTGTCATACAGGGTGACTGCTCTAACGCCCAGGCGCTCCTGGAGGTGTTGCAGGAGGGGGGTATGCGGACGTACTCCTTCTCGTACCCGTATGATAAGGATGAGCGCCATATCAGGTTGAGTATCCAGAATATGATGAAGCATTACGGTGTCGGGGGGAAGAGTGTCGCGCGGGAGAAGGAGCGGCTTGACAAGATCCGCAGGAAGCTGCGGAAGATCGACGCGATGACGCACAAGGATAACATTGTGTCAGGTTGTGAGAATCACCACTACTTGGTATCTGCAACCGATTTCGGGCAGGATCCTGATCGATTCGAGCGTGATGTGGACGCGTTCCTCGTGCGGGTGAAGGAGCGTGCGCCGTTCGATGATGAGCTGCGGCTCGGCTATATCGGTGTGCCGCCCATATTCACCGACCTTTACGATTTCCTTGACGGCGGCAGGGCGCGCGTGGTCTACAACGAGGTGCAGCACCAGTTCAGTATGCCGTACAATTGCGGCAGCATCTTCGAACAGTACCTGCGCTTTACGTATCCATACGACATCTTCGGGCGGGTAGCCGTCATCAAAAAGGAGATCAGAAAGAGGAAGATCGATGGTATAATCCACTACGTGCAGTCGTTCTGCTTCCGGCAGATAGAAGATATGATAATCCGGCGCGCCGTGGACGTACCGATACTCATGCTCGAAGGCGACAGACCGATGGCGCTCGACGCGAGGACAAAGCTTAGGGTAGAGGTATTCCTTGAGATGCTGAAGAGCCGGCAGGGGCAAGGGTGAGATTGTTGATGGGCAGGCTTTTTGCCGCCTCCCCGAACCTGCCGCCAGGAAGGCGGTAGTGGTTCAGCCCCTTTAGGGACTGCTGCCAAATAAA
>JAJRZU010000044.1 GCA_024275075.1 Deltaproteobacteria bacterium
GTATATACCGGCAGTGGAAAAAGGTATCATCGAGGCAATGAACTCCGGTGTTCTCGCGGGGTTCCCTGTCGTTGACATAAAAATAAAACTATATGACGGCTCGCACCACAGCGTTGACTCCTCTGAGATGGCTTTCAAGATCGCCGGCTCTATGGGGTTCAAAAAAGGGATGGCGCAGGCGAAGCCTGTTATTATCGAACCGATCGTCAACATGGAAGTCGACGTACCAAACGATTGCCTTGGCGATATTATCGGTGACCTGAACTCGCGCCGCGGCAAGGTGCTTGGGGTGGAACCGAAAGCGAACAGCCAGACGGTCAAGGCGCAGGTACCAATGTCAGAGGTGCTGAAATATGCCCCTGACCTGCGTTCCATGACAGGCGGGCGCGGCATGTTCACGTTGGAGTTCTCCCACTATGAGGAAGTTCCGTCGAACCTGGCTGAAAAGATAATCGCGGAGCACAAGAAAGAGGCGGAAGCATAAACATATTTATAACTTAAGCATAAGCGAGGCAAAAAATGAAGAAAAAACTCATACTTTTAATCTTGTCAGCTTTTTTTATGATAACGATGTTCGCAGGATGCGGCCACTGGTGCGGTTTTATGGGTTCGTGCGGGCGCCATAAGCGTGACTGCAAAAAGATGGATTGCCAGAAGAAAGATTCTACCTCTAACGACAGTGACGCGCCAAGCGAGATATAACCAGGGTGCGAGGCTGGAATAGCCGCGAAAAAGGACGTATATGGAACCGAAAAATATTCCATTGAAAGATAGAATTATATTCGCGCTTGACGTGAACTCTATGGAGGAAGCGACAAAGTGGGTCGATAAATTAGGGGCGCATATCAATTTCTTCAAAGTCGGCCTGCAGCTCTTCATCGGCAGCTGGTTCCCTGTTATCGACATGATAACGAAGCGCGGGCACAAGGTCATGTGTGACCTCAAGCTGTACGACGTACCCGAAACGGTGAAGCTGGCGCTGAGGCAGCTGCATAACAAGGGCGTCACCTTTGTTACCGTACACGGAAACGACCCGATCCTGAAAGCCGCGGCGAAGGAGAAGAACGGGCTGAAGATCCTCTCTGTTACCGTTCTGACCAGTTTCGGGGAGGATGAGATGAGGGAGATGGGTCTCACCGGCAGCATCGAGGACTTTGTCTTCAAGCGCGCCTCGCGAGCGCTCGAGATAGGTTGTGACGGTGTCGTATCGTCCGGCCTCGAAGCCTCACGCCTGCGTAAGAATTTAGGTAAAAACCTTATTGTAGTCACCCCGGGTATAAGGCCGGGCACAAACACCGAGATCCCCGAGGATGACCAGAAGAGGATCGTGACCGCCAAAGAAGCGATACTAAACGGCGCAGACTACGTCGTCATAGGCCGCCCGATCAGAAACGCCAAAGACCCGATCGCCGTCGTCGAATCCATCCAAAAAGAGATACAAGAAGCGCTTGACCAGTTGTAGGTGCCCACTATAAAACCAAACAGGGGGGAAGTAACGATGCGCAATAAAATTATAGTATCGCTCATGCTCATGCTTATGACAGCGGCCTGTATGCCGCGTATGTACGCTGAGACGGGCAGGAAATTTGATGTAAGGAAGTTTCAGAAGATCAAGGAGGGGGAAACGACGAAGCAGTATATCACAACTGCTTTCGGTGCGCCGCAGCAGACCGGTGTCAAGGAGTCGGGCAAGGAGATGTGGACATATCTCTTCCTCTCGCTCGAGGCGCCGTCACACTGTATCTGCTCCACCCCGTCGCCGCTCTTTACGCACCGGTTCATGCGGATGACGATCACCTATGACGGTGACAGGGTATTTGAGAAGAGCTATGAGATGTCACGGGAGAAAGAGGACGAGAAGAAAGCGCAGTAGGTAAAAACTATACCATCTTCTACTGGAAATGGTATATATGTTTATAAAAGTTCTTCTTGGGGAAACCTTTCTGTAGAAAAAAACTCATTATAATATCTATATCAATTAGAAAATGTCCTTATATCTTGCCTTTCCCTTCACGTAGGACGGTGAATTTGTCATCGACGAGGCTGATGATCGTTGAGGGCTCAGAGAGCAGCGCGCCGCCGTCAATATACAGGTCAATCTGGCTATTAAACAAGTTCTTTATGTCATAGATATCGGTGAGGATCGGTTCGTCGGTGATGTTCGCGCTCGTCGTCGTTATCGGCGCTCCGAACTCCTGCATCAGCATGTGGCATATATTCGATTTCGGTATCCTGATACCCACTGTGCGCTTCTTCGCCTGTATCATCTTTGGTATCGCTTTTGTCGCTTCTAAAATAAAAGTGTACGGCCCGGGCAGGTAGCTCTTCATCACCTTAAACGCGAAGTTCGTCAACCGCGCATACTCGCTTGCTTCACTGAGGTCACGGCATATAAAGCTCATCGGCTTCGATTTCTGCCGCTGCTTTACCCTGTGGATCCGCTGGATACCGGATTTGCTGAATATGCTGCAACCGATGCCATAAACGGTGTCTGTCGGGTACACGACAATACCGTTATCTTTAAGGACAGCCGCCGCGATGCTTATCATGCTCTTTTGCGGGTTCTCTTTGTTGATCTTTATTATCATGATCTGTTTTCCCGTTCCATCTGCAAAAGTGCGCGTTTCAAACCGATACCGCCGTCAGCGGAAAACCCTGTCAGGCTGCCACCCTTACCGATCACCCGATGACACGGTATGATTATCGGGCACGGGTTCTTTGCCGCCGCCCCGCCCACTGCCCGCCTCAAGTCCCTGTTCCCCGCCTTGGCCGCGACTTCTTCATAAGTCATTGTATGGCCATAAGGTATTCTTTTGATGATCGACACCACTTTTTGCTGAAGCGTTGTGAGGCCGCTGGTGTCACACGTATAATCAAACTCCACCGCCTCGCCGCCAAAGTATCTCCTTAGGCTGCCCAATAATGCAGGCATCGGGAACTCACCAACCCAACATGAAGCATTCATCAGTTCATTAAGTAACTTCATGTTATTTTTGACTAAAATGACCCTTTTAACCGTTTGTGCGTCCGCTTCGACAAAAACTGAGCATATTCGGTTCTGGTGCAAATAGCCTTTCACTGCATTCATTGTAAATGGGTCCTGATTATTTAAAGGAACCGATCTTTCGGAATTTTTCGTACCTGTTATCCAAAAGTTCGGTAACTGATAGTTTATTAAGGTCGTCAAGGTGTTTGATGAGAGAGCGTTTCAAGAGCGCCGCGGCTTCGAGATGATCTTTATGCGCGCCGCCTTCAGGTTCCGCGATTATGTCGTCCACAATCCCGAAATCAAGCATATCGCGCGCGGTCACTTTTAATGCCCTGGCGACATCATCGGTCTTCGAGCTGTCCTTGAACAGGATCGAGGAGCACGCCTCGGGAGAGATGACGGAATATGTTGAATATTCGAGCATGAGCACCTTGTTTGAGACCCCCAGCGCCAAAGCGCCGCCGCTACCGCCCTCACCGATAACAACCGCGATTACCGGTACCTTAAGCTCCATCATCCGTTGAAGGTTCTCCGCGATAGACGCGGCGATACCCCGCTCCTCGGACGCGATGCCCGGGTAGGCGCCGGGTGTGTCGATAAAGGTGATTATCGGTTTCCTGAACCGTTCCGCAAGCTCGTACAATCTGTACGCTTTCCGGTATCCTTCCGGGTGCGCCATACCGAAATTCCGCAAAAGCTTCTCGCTGGTGCTGCGACCCTTCTGGTTACCGATGACAACAACGGTATCGTTATTCAGCTTCGCCAGTCCACCGACGATCGCAGGGTCGTTCTTGAATTTCCTGTCACCGCAAAGCTCATAGAAATCAGAGAACATATTCTTAATATAATCAAGCGTATAAGGCCTGCTCACATGCCTTGAAAGCTGAACGCGTTGCATCGGTGACAGTTTCGTATAAATATCCATTTGCATCTTCTTTATCTTCGTCTCTATCTTGTCCACTTCCGTCGTAATATTAACGTTCTTCAGCGTAGACGCCTGCTTAAGCTCAGCTATCTTCCGCTCCAGCTCGGCTATCGGTTGTTCAAACTCCAGATAATACGTTGTCATCTGCCTGCCACCTTTACCTTGGGTTTCATGGCGCCGTTGATTATCTTCAACTTCACGACATCATACCCGAATATGCTCTTTGCCGCGCTTTTCAGAAACTTACTTGGCTTAACGTTATATCTATCTGCCATCTTTATTCGCGCCTCACCAACACCGCTTACGCTAAGGAGAAGATCGACCCGGCAGCGCCCCTGATGCTCTGATTCTGAGATCAGCTCTTTTAACCGGTTAAGTTTCTCTACTGTATCATTATCCTTTATAACACAAATTTCGACAAGATTCACCTCATTTTCCGCCGCTGCGCCCATATCGATTATTTCCTTCGCGATTATCTTCGATGAAGTACCGTTTTTATCTATATCACCTTTTATTAGAACAGGCTTCTCATCGTTGATGATAGCGAACGATTCCTTATAAACATCCGCGAAAGCTATAATCTCAACAAAACCATAAAGATCCTCTAATGTCAGGAACGCCATCCGGTCGCCCTTTTTGGTTATCTTCTCCTTGACCTTTGTTATTATACCACAAATTGTCACATTTTCGAAGTGCTCACTCGTATTTACTGTAATAGAGTCCACAGAGCCGAATTCTTCTATGTCTTTTGCGAACTTAGCCAGCGGGTGACCTGACACATAAAACCCCAGGGTCTCCTTCTCGAAACTCAGCAGCATATTCTCGTGGAACTCGGGTATCTTCGGGTACTTCTCGTCATCTATCTTAGAATCGTCACCGGTACCGAACAGGGCGAACTGCCCAAATTCCTTGTCTTTTTGGTGGGACTGCCCGATACTGAGCGCGTCGTCCACCACCTCCATAAGCTGCGAGCGGTGCAGGTTTGTAGTGTCATAAGCGCCGCACTTTATCAGGCTTTCTATCACGCGTTTGTTCACTTTTCTTAGATCGACCCTCTTGCAGAAATCGTATATGGAGCTGAACCTGCCGCCCTCATCCCTGCACTGGATGATCGATTCGATCGCCGCCTCCCCGACGTTATTCACGGCCGCCAGTCCGAACCGGATCTTAGCGCCGATGACGGTGAAGTCCTTATTGCTTTCATTCACGTCAGGGGGAAGTATATCGATACCCTTCTCCTTACACTCCATGATAAGCTTGACGATCTTCGAGGTGTCATCCATATCAGACGATAAAAGCGCCGCCATAAACTCTACCTGGTAGTGTGTCTTCAAATATGCCGTTTGATACGCTATCAGAGCATAAGCGGCGGAATGCGATTTGTTGAAGCCATACTCCGCGAACTTCGCCATATTGCTGAAGATATCCTGGGCAGTCTTCTCCTTTATGCCGCGCTTCTTCGCACCGGCAAGAAATTTGCCCTCCTGCTCCTGCATCAACTCACTGATCTTCTTACCCATAGCGCGGCGCAGTATATCTGCGTCGCCCAGGGAATAACCGGCAAGCTCGGATGCGATCTGCATCACCTGCTCCTGGTAGACGATGACGCCGTAAGTATCCTTCAATATCTCTTTTAGCTGTGGCAGCGTTTCCCTGTCATGCGCATCTTTCTTGTTGTGCTTGCGCTTGATGAAATCATCCAACATGCCGCTTTTCATCGGGCCCGGCCGGTAGAGCGCCACCAACGCGATTATATCCTCAAAATTCTCCGGTTTCAGCCGAACCATCAGGTCTTTCATCCCCGCGCTCTCTAACTGAAAGACACCGGTAGTGTCTCCCGCGCACAGAAGCTTATACGTTTTCTTGTCATCCAGGGGGATATCGTTTATAGCTATCTCAACGCCCTTTGTGGCGCTTATTAACTTTGTCGCGTCATCTATCACGGTCAGCGTCTTTAGCCCCAAAAAGTCAAACTTGACAAGACCGATCGCCTCTACATATTTCATTGAATACTGCGTGACTATCTCATCTTTCTGACCTTTGTACAGCGGGAGAAGGTTTACAAGCGGCGTGTTCGATATGACTATACCTGCGGCGTGGATCGACGAGTGCCGGCTAAGCCCCTCTAATGACTGCGCTATCTCCATGAGGTCTCTTACGCCTTCTCTCTGCTCGATCAGCTCTTTTAACCTTGACTCCTTCTTGATCGCGCCGCTTATCGATATGTTAAGCTCGTTCGGTATCAATTTCGCGACCTTGTCCACTTCGCCATAAGGCATGTTCAGCGCCCTGCCAACGTCACGGATAGCCGCCTTCGCCTGCATCTTACCGAACGTTATTATCTGAGCGACATTATCTTTACCGTACTTGTTAGTCACATATTTTATTACCTGGTCGCGGCCACGAATACAGAAATCGACATCGATATCAGGCATACTCTTTCGCTCAGGGTTCAAGAACCTCTCAAATAGCAGGTGATACTCGATCGGGTCGATCTCCGTTATCTTAAGGCAGTACGCGATAAGACTGCCGGCGGCGGAGCCACGCCCCGGGCCGACTGGTATATTACACTGTTTCGCGTAATTGATGAAGTCGGCGACGATAAGTAAATACCCCTCGAACCCCATCGATTTTATCGTCTCGATCTCAGTTTCAAACCGCTCTTTGTATACTTTCTCTTTCTCCGCGAACGAATCTTTGTACTTCTCTTTTACCTTCTTCATGCGCTCAGCGAGACCCTCGGTCGCAAGCCTGCGGAAATATTCACTAAGTCCCTCTTTCGTCGGTACCTCGAAGTCAGGCAGGTGAAACTCACCGAGCTTCAGTTCCAGGTTACACCGCTCGGCGACTTTGACCGTGTTCAGGATAGCATCCGGGCAGGCGGAGAACGCCTCCTCCATCTCCGCGGGCGACTTGAAGTAGAACTCTTTACTCCCTAACCTCATCCGCGATTCATCTTCCATCGTCTTACCGGTCTGGATGCACAAGAGCACCTCATGCGCCTGCGCGTCCTTCCTGCTCGGGTAATGGCAGTCATTCGTGGCGACAAGCGGTATCTCGAGCTTCCGGCTCAGGCTGATAAGCCCTTCGTTCGCCTTATCCTGCTCGGGCAGGCCGTTTTGCTGGATCTCCAAAAAGAACCGGTTATTATCGAAAACACCCTTATAAAAGAGCGCCGCTTCCTTTGCCGCCTTCATATTATCCTTGATGATGTTGCGCGCCACCTCACCCTTCAGGCACGCACTCAGCGCGATAAGCCCCTCATTATACTCGGTTAACAGCTCATGATCCACGCGCGGCCGATAATAAAAACCCTCGAAAAAGCCCTTGGTGACAAGCTTGCAAAGGTTCTTGTAACCAGTCAGGTTCTTGCACAAAAGGATAAGGTGGGATGAGCTTGAAATCCCGTGCCCCTTCTTCTCTGTCCTGCTCCCGCCAGCTACGTAGACCTCACAACCGATGATCGGCTTGATACCGTGCTTGATCGCCTTGGTGTAGAACTCCACCGCACCGAACATATTACCATGGTCGGTAAGCGCCAGAGCGGGAATCTTATACTCGGCGGCGAGCGCTAATACTGTATCTAATTTATTCGCACCATCGAGCAGACTGTACTCTGAGTGCAGATGAAGATGAACAAAACCTGCGTGCTGCATTTAATCTCCTGTAATAGTTGTTATAATATGTACGAATCTTTTTAAATGACGATGTTCTTGTTACCCTTAGAGTATCCGCGCAATTATCGGGCATTATGCCCTCCTGTAATAGTTGTTATAATATGTACGAATCTTTTTAAATGACGAATAACGCCTTAAGCATTTTAGCCTGCATGTACAAGGTTGTCAAGGCGGAAAGTATTGTAAGATATTGTCTTGAGTGTCAAGCCCCCCCCAAATTCAACAGTCCCTTAATTTGTTCTCGTATTTTGTTCGCTATTTTACTATTATGCATGGGAGTCTCGCGCGAACCTTTCGATGGCAAGAAGGTTGCTCTTACAACTCACACTTTCTCAAGGAGCGCTTTGGCCGTTTCGTAGACCTCTTCAGGGGTTATGGATTTCATGCAGTCAAACGTACTATTCGGGCAGACAGCCCCGCCATGTTTCCCGCAGGGTCTGCACGGCAGCTCTCTTTGTATCACCACCGAGCGCTTGTTATATGGGAAGAAGCCAAGCTCCTTTGTCGTCGGCCCGAAGATAGCCGCGACCGGGGTGTCAAAGGAGGCGGCAATATGCATCGGGCCCGAATCGTTCGTTATCATCAAAGAAGCGATATCAAGCAGAGCGGCGAGCTCCTTTAGGGTGGTCTTACCGGTCAGGTCTATGACACCGCCGCCGCACAACCCTGCTATACTCGCGGCGAGCTCCATGTCATCCTTCGCGCCGGTGAGGACAACCTCGTAGCGGTTTTCAGCCTTCAGCATCGTGACCACCTTCGCGTAAGAGGTGTACGGGTACCTTTTTGTCGCCCAAACGGAGCCCGGACTCACAACTATCACCGGTCTGTAGCACGCGGCGCCGGCTTCGGTCATCTTCGCGGCGAGTGAGGCTTTGTCATCATCCGTATACGTAACGAGCAACTCGTCGGTCAGCTCCCGCCCGTCGATACCGCTGCCGGTCAGGATCGACAGGTTACTCTTCACGTCATGCAGCGAAAGGTCTCTTGTGACGCGCTTCGTATAAAACGCGCTAAAGGCGCTGTCAGCGAAACCTATCCGGTGCGGGATATCCGCCAGATAAAGCATGAGTGAGGTGCGCAATGATCGGTGCAGGGAA
>JAJRZU010000045.1 GCA_024275075.1 Deltaproteobacteria bacterium
AAGGAACCTGTCGTAGCGAGTGAAAGCGGTGTGGTCGTCTATTCGGGCGAAATGCCGGGTTCAACAACCAAGACCAACTATGGGAAAACTATCGTCATCGACCATACCCATTGCGTTCCTGACAACCAAAGACACATATACTCGCTCTATGCCCACCTTGCTAGCAGAAACGTATCTGAAGAAGACGAGGTAAGACAAGGGGAGACGATCGGCATATCCGGCAATACAGGTATGGTGGCTTATTATCAGGGAAAGAAAGGAAATTGCCACCTTCATTTCGAGATAATAGACGTCGGTAGGGCTGGCTGGTGGGCTTTGAGTCGTGAAGACTATAATATATAATAAACATCACGTAGGAAAAAGATTCATAAAAGCGAATTATAAAGAAGCATTAAAGCAATTGGAAGAGGAAAAAAAGATAACGACAAAGCCATTGGCAGAAATTAGAAATGTAAATTCAATGTATAGAAATGAAGTAATAAGGTTTAATATTTAATGATAGGAAGTATAAAAAAATAGCCGAAATCACACGCAAGACCTTGCTCTACAAAAGCGGTGTCATATACGCCGGCTACGCGCTGAACCACGCCGAAGGGTGCGCGCACGGGTGTAACTTCCCGTGCTACGCGATGATGATGAAGAAGCGGTGCGGCATAATGAAGGATTATGACGACTGGCTAAAACCGCGGATCGTGTCAAATGCCCTTGAACTACTTGATAAGGAGATACCCAAACTCAAAAGTAAGATCGGTTTTGTATTCATGTGCTTCGCTACCGATCCTTTTATGTATAAGGTGCCCGAGATCACTGAGCTGAGCTTGAAGATCATAGAAAAGCTCAACCGTGCTGGGATAAAGGTCGTGACGATTAGTAAGGGTATTACTCCAAACGAATTATCCGATAAAAATACCTATGCCGCCGATAACGAGCATGGCGCGACAATCGTATCACTCTCTGAGGAATTCAGAGAAAAGTACGAACCGTACGCCGCTCCGGTCAAAGAGAGAATAGCCGCTCTCAAGGCGCTACACGACAAGGGTTTGAAGGCGTGGATCAGTATGGAGCCGTACCCGACACCAAATGTTATTGAGCAGGATTTGGGTGAGATTCTCGATGCGGTCTCATTCGTCGACAAGATCATTTTCGGTAAGTGGAACTACAGCAAGCTTATAAGCTCTTATAATGGCCGCAAGGAGTTTTACGAAGAAGCCGCGCTTCAGGTGCTTGATTTCTGCAAGGCTAAAGGGATTCAAGTTTACATGAAGGAAGGAACGATGCCTGAGGGAAACGGCACCGGTGTCAAGGAACCGATTTTTTATAATTCAAATCAACAAGAGTTGTTTTCGTAATAGTATCTCTTAAAGGGATTTTTTATGACGGTAAAAAGAGAGAATAATTTTACTGGCTTTAAAAGTGAGGCGCTCACTTTTTTGCGTGAGCTTAAGAGAAACAACAACAAGGCGTGGTTTAATGCCCATAAGGATGAGTATGTTGAGTATCTTCTTGAGCCACTTGAGGCGCTGGTTGCCGACCTTGGCGTGTATATGCTGGAGGGAACGTAGAGTTTAGACCAACCCTCTCTAAAATAAAATGCCCTATAAAATGCTATGTATATCAACCAGTTACAGACTCAAGAACCACGTTCATAAAAAAATAAATAGGAAGCTTTTTTTAGGTCAATTTCCGTGCAACGAGTCAACTTATTGTTATGACTCCTCATTTATTCCTTGCCTCAAGTTTGTCGTAATTTGTCATATCTATTTCAATATTTCACATCATATTTTATTTATTTGTAAGTCAAGCTGATAATGTGTATAATGCCGGGTATGGAAACGACAAAAATAGCAATCTTCAAAGGCAAGGAAATCAGAAAGACCATTCATAATGACGAGTGGTGGTTTGTTATTGCAAATGTTGTTGCAGTCTTAACTGACTCAGTTCAACCAAGCGGCTACATTAAGGATATGCGTAAAAGAGACAAGGAGTTAGCCAAAGGATATACTGACGCTTGGATTGAAAAGCGTATGCGCGGGAAGCCAAACGCTTCACCGAATAGACGCTTCGCTCTACTAACGAAAGATTATACATGTAGTGGCGGAGCCTTATTTGGTCAAGTGAAAGCTTGCCGCTGAAATCTCAAAGGCTACTTTCGGAATGACGCCATCGGAATATAAAGAGTTTAAGCGTTTGAAGCGTGAAAACCTTCGCGATCACATGACCGATTTAGAGCTGATCTTCTCTATGCTCGGTGAAGCCGCCACAACAGAAATCGCTCGTGAGAAGGATGCCCAAGGCTTTGATGAGAACAAGGATGCCGCGCAAAGAGGCGGTAAGATCGCTGGTGACGCGAAAACAAAGCTTGAAATCGAATCCGGTAAAAAAGTATCTACGCAGGGGAACTATCTGACAGAGCCACAAAACAAAAAGCTACTTGACACCGATGAGTCCGATTAACTCAAAACTTAAATTAACAGTGCCGCTTATTTTAAGATAACCGCATAACTTAAAATAGCAGGGTGCGCTAAAATAATAAACGGTTTTTTATGTCACAAATCAAAATAGATAAGCTCGTTCGTTCTAAGAGGAAGACGATCGCGCTGGCGGTTATGGCGGACGCGACGTTGATCGTACGCGCCCCGATGCGAACGCCACTTTCTTACATCCATGATCTGGTGGCGAAAAAGTCGCCATGGATCAAGAAGCGAAAAGCGCTGGCCAATAAATTGAATAACGCGTATGAGCCAAAGGAATTTGTTGACGGCGAAAGTTTTTTGTATTTAGGCGATACGTATAAATTACAACTGTCAGAGCAGAAAGAGATCAAGCTAACTGATCGGCTGATATTCCCCCGCGCAGATTTTTTGTCTCGCACAGACTTGTCATGCGCAAAAGAAACGATGATAGCGTGGTATCGGGTGCAGGCACTGAAGGTAATCTCTGAACGGGTCGCTCACTACAGTCGCATGACCGGCTGGGAATACAAGTCTGTTAAGATATCAAACGCGAAAAAGCGTTGGGGCTCGTGCAGCCAGTCCGGGACGCTTAATTTCAGCTGGCGGCTAATAATGGCGCCGCCTGAAATCGTGGATTACCTTGTGGTTCACGAGTTAGCGCACTTGAAGCATCATAACCATTCGGCAAAGTTCTGGAGCACGGTGAAGGTGATCCTACCTGACTATAAAGAGCGTGACAGGTGGTTAAAAGAGAACGGCAGGTCATTGAATTTGTAGTTATCTGCGCCATAGTTTCATGCTGAGTGGTCTGTCCCAAAATGGAACTTACCACCAAACTTATGAAGTAAAATCTCCATTTTTTTTTAGTCATTTTGCTCAAAGCGACCAGTCCAGCGGCAAACAGCAACTAAAACGTAAAGATATTAGCGAAAACTATTGACTAAAGTTAACGCGTGTGTTAACATATTGTTATGGGTAAGGTGATAACATTTTACAAAACCGCAACGGGAAAGTGTCCAATAGAGGACTTCCTTGACTCTCTGCCAGACAAGGATGCCCGAAAGGTGACCTGGGTTCTCAGTCTCATAGAGGATTTGGAAAAAGTTCCGGCCTCATATTTTAAAAAACTTGTCGGGACGGATATATGGGAGTGCAGGGCAGGCAGGTATCGCATACTTTGCTTTGTTGCGGGTAATTCAATGGTTGTGCTGACCCATGGTTTTGTGAAAAAGAGCCAGAAGACACCAACGTCTGAAATTGAAAGAGCGGCGGCTTATAGAAAAGATTTCTTAAACAGGAGGAGGCGTAACGCCTCTATTAATAATGAGACAGTCTAAATGAATAATTATCAAATTGTGCAAAAAAGTTTATTGCCTGATTTATTTCATTAAAAGAGGAGGATAAATCAATGAGTGACCTGAAAAAATATATCATTAAGAGAAAAAAAAAAGACAAGGGCTTTGCGAAAGGTTATAACGAAGGGTACGAGCAGTTCAAGGTAGGTGTTATGCTGAAAGAAGCGCGCATCTGTGCAGGTCTAACACAAGAGGAACTGGCGACGAAACTCCACACCAAGAAGACCGCGATATCGAGGATCGAGAACCACGCAGCTGACATCAAGCTTTCAACGCTGGAGCGTGTTGCCGCCGCACTGGGCAAACATTTAAAGATTAATATTGTTTAGCTTGTGGTTACAACCTAAAGATTGTTCAGTTGCCCGGAATTTCCAGACAACTGAACGGATTATCTTTACTATTCAAATAGTTGAATAATGAAATTGAGCGCTCTACTGACAAATGTCGGTTGTGCTGTCTCTTCGTAGCTCGCGGTTGCGATAAAGCAAGACGATCCCTTATCATCATCTGTGTTGTCTTCATCTGTATCACTATCCGCGGCGCTTGCTATTGATATTTCATAAGTACCTGTATCGGCTGGATCGCTTCCGCGAACTTCTACATAATATATTCCGTCATTTGCACATGTCCACTCTATAGGTGTTGCCGCTCCGCTGAGGCTTGGAGCCAGCGAGATACTGTTACTCGACGGCCATTGCATTACCACATTACCATCTGCATCATAAATGGTTATCTGGAATCCGCCTAACGTGTCCAGAGTAATTGTAAAGGTATACGTGGTTCCAGCAATTGCATTAAGGTCATAGGTGTCAAAATCCTCAGGGTCATCGATGTCACCATCGACAGGAGTATCGTCATCATCGATCTCGGTGACATGAGAATCTTCCCCATCACAGTTCTGGTCGATATCGTCGTCAGGCATATCAAATGCGCCCGGGTGGCTTTGATCATCAGAGTCGTCACAATCCGTGTCGTCGTCTACATACCCTGACGGATGCGAGCAGTCAGTTAAGAAAGCTGTGCTATCACCGTCAACATCGGCAAAGTAGGTATTGCCTACACCCTCGTCAACATTACCGTCGCAGTTATTGTCCACGCTGTCGCAAACCCAACTGCGGTCGGGCTGATCGCGACATTGTTATCGTTACAGTCACCGGTTATGGCGGTCAGCTCTGCGGCAACTTTGTAGCCTGTAGGTCTTGCGCACGATGTCGTGTCGGTTGTTCCGTCGGAGTAATTATCGTTATCAG
>JAJRZU010000046.1 GCA_024275075.1 Deltaproteobacteria bacterium
CAGACATCTTCCTGCGTTTGAAGGATTTTACCGGCAAAATAATCGTCACCGAGGATAAGTATAACGGCGGCGATATCATAAAGATCGAGGCGCACAGGCGCTCCGGCGGCATATTGCTAAGAGCCGGTTTTGATAAGGAGATCAACCAGATAAGGTTCTGCCGGTTCTATAATGAGAAGTTCGCGTATATTACGATGGAGGACATTAAAACCGGTGTTGACGTCACCGATGCTGATTTTGGCGCTGATGACGAGCAGATCACCAAAAAATCGATCAAGTATAACGAAGCTATGGCGATAGAAAATGTCATCGATTTCAACAACCAGGTCAAGAAGGGTACGAGCCTTGCCGCAATAGACGATTATGACGAGAAGATAACGTATGAAGATGTTAAAGAGATGGATAATAATTATGCATTTACCACAAAATTCTTTAATGAACTTGAACCAAAATACGCGGCATTTATGCAAAAAGTCCTGAAGATCAAAGAGGAGGAGAAATTCTTAGAGCATGTCAAGGAGATGGAGGCTTATATAGACAGCCAGGACTATGCGCTTGAGAAGGTCAAGAACAAAGCGAAGGGTATCTTATACTATACCCTCAGCCAGTTTTATATTTCTCAGGATAAAATCAAGCCGGCTCTTCGCTCGATCAACAAAAGCATACAGTATGACCCCGAAGGTAAGCAGGTATACATGAAGTATAAGGGGAACATACTTTTTTATGAGCAAAGGCAAAAGGATGAATCGCGAAGAGCCAGCGAGAGTAAGTTAGAGGAATACAAGAAGGAAGATATCGAGAAAAACAGTGAGGATGCCGAGCAAGAAAGCGAAGAGTAGCAATGCGTGACGACACTACCGGTAATTGTCATAGCCGCCTGAAGGTATTATGCTGCAATTCACCCGTGGCGCTCGAAAAAGCGTTTAACGGTGACTTCACCGGTTTTATCCGGTCATGCGCCGGCGGTGCGGATTATTTAGTGCTCTCACCTAATAGTAAAAGCTCGAATGAGCTTCTCGCGCTCGCCCTGCGACAGGGCGGGCTGCCAGACTCCCTCCCGCAAAGTAACTTCCTGACAATAAAGCAGTTATGCCGCGAGCTAATGAAAGAGTGCGGCACACAAAAGAGAACCGTCAGCAGGACATGCTGCATAGAAATACTCAAAGAGGTCGTTACGCACCAGGCGCTCACCTCCTTTGAATCTATAAAAGGGTTTCACGGGCTTTATGATAATCTATACGATTTGATTATAAAGTTTAAGGAGGCCGGTCACGCGCCGCGCACCAGTACCCCGGGGAGGCACGGTATCCCCGAAGGTCATATAAACGCGGCGTTTCTACGCGTGTTTGAAAAATATGATGAATATCTGGAAAAAAACAACTTCTTCGACGAAGCCGACGTACTCCTTTTCGCGAAAGACGCGGCGGCGTCCTCTCAAAAATTGTCAAAAGTCACGGCGCTGTTTATCACCGGCTTTGTCCACCTGTCAGGTTTTGAGGAGGCATTCCTCGCGAACCTTGTGAAGTCCGTGAACAACGCCAGGCTGTATATGCTCTACACGAAGGATGATAAGCACAGCGCAAGATACTCTCACTTAGGCGGCTTCATAGCGAGCCTGCAGAAAAATGCCGGTGCTGATATCACCAACCTTACCGGTGATGATAATGACCTTAGCGGTAACCTTGGTTACATCAAAAAAAACATCTTCCTGACATACGACGGGAAGGACGATTTTGACGCCGGCGATGATTCCATACAGATAATCGCGGCGGAGAGCGCGGATGACGAGGTCGATTTCTGCGCCCGGACGGTGAAGTCGCTTGTGCGCTCAAAAGGGTATAAATATAACGATATCGCCGTGGTAGCGCGCGGGCTGAACGGTTACACGGAAAGGATCGTAAAGCGCTTTGATAGATACGGAATCAGCGCCGACCTGACAAGGTCATTACCGGCAGTTAACCTGAACGTCATCAAGACGGCTATGCTTCCGCTCTACCTTACCCAGCGAGACTTCCGGCGGGAAGACCTTATGAGCTTCCTTCGCTCGGGCTATATCGCCCGCAAAAGTGAGATAGATATCAACAAGGTCGAGCTGCACCTGATTAATGCCGGTATCGTCATCGGTGCGGAAAACTACCCCGATAAACTGCAAAAATATCTGAACACATTGCGCCAAAGTTCAAAGGACGCCGACAGCGTACTCCACACGAAGCGGTACTTAAAACTGTTTATCGGTGAGGTGACAGAGGCGATACCCCGCCGCGCCACAGTGAAGGGCTACAAAGAATCGCTGCTGGCGCTTTTGCAGGACAGATATATGATAAAGGAGCGGATGGTGAGCGGCCTGCGCGACACGGCGCCCGAGCTGGTGAAGCGCGATATAGCCGCGTACATCAGGTTTAGTGAAGCGTTCGATGAGATAGCCGCCGCGTTAGCGCTTTTGGGCAGGCAGAATAAGGAGGTCGGTATCGATGAGATGATCAGCCTCCTTACCGGTCAGCTGCAAACGAAGAGCGTTACCCTCGATAACGGGCTATATGACGGCGCGGCGCCCGATACCGGCGTAAATGCCATAAAATTCTATTCCCCTGAGGAGTTCTTCGCTTCGCCATATAAGGTAGTGTTTTTGTTGAACATGACAGACGGCGTATTCCCTAAGAGGGTGACCCCGTCATTCCTTTTAGGCGGCAGGGGGCAGAATTACAAATTCCTGCCTGACAACAAGGCTGTCGTTAACAATGAAAAGCTCTTCTTTTACCGGGCGCTCGCTCTTTGTTCGGAGCGCTGCTATATCACATATTGCGAAAACGGTGCGGACAGCGGGTTCTCTACCGGTCTTACGCCCGCCGCCCGCTCACCCTTTATCGACGATATCACGCTCCTGCTCGAAGGCGGCTGCTCAAAAAGAACCATAAAGCAGCCGAGCGCGATGGCAGGGGAACCGCCAACCGCCAACCGTGTGGATATACTGAGAAACTTCTTCGGTGAGATGGCGGGGCGATGCACGAGCGACCAGATAAATATATTCAATTTTCTCGTATCGCATGACGATACCGGTCATTTCCAGAGGGTCTTCAAGAATACGATGATCGAGCGTAAGCGCGCGCACGCTGACAGTTTCACCCGCTATGAGGGGAACCTGTCGCAAGAGGGCGGCTTTATTAATGGGAAAATCACCGACCTGTTCAGGGGTAAGGTATTCTCGCCGAGCCAGCTGGATACATTCGCGAACTGCCCTGTCAGCTATTTCTTCGCGAGGGTACTTTGCCTGACCCCGATCGAGCCCGTCGAGACGGCGCTACCGGCAAGAGATAAAGGTACGATCCTGCATGACATCCTCTTTTTGTACTACTCTTCATTGAAGGAGATGACGCAATCCGAGCCGCTGTTTTACCCGAAGGATTATCTCTCGAGGTGTGAGCTTTTAGAAAAGACCGCCGATGGATACTTTAAGGAGACTGCGGATCTTTACGCCCGCATCAACCCGCGGATAATGGAGTTAGAGCAGAAACTTATCATCAACATGCTGAAAGGTTTTATAAAATTTGAGTGCGATAAAAGGGATTTACCCCCTGAAAATAAAAGAGCTTACAATAGAGCTGTAAAAGAGGGCTACTTCTTTGAACCGGCTTATTTCGAGCTCGGTTTCGGTGCCAACCGCGACAAAGGTGGCGGGGCTGACAAAGAGCCATTCGTCGTCGAGCTGTCAGACGGTAATAAGATATCGATACGCGGCTACATCGACCGGATTGACGTAAGCGAGTCAGGGGGGCTGTTCGTCGTCATAGATTACAAATCCGGTTCCTACCCGAGTAACGCGGATGTAAAAAGGGGAGTGAGCTTTCAGATGCCGGTGTACTCTGAATACGTGAAGCGCGTGCTCTTAAAGGGCTACGAACCGGCCTGCGGTAAATACTATAAGCTCAAGTCACCGGCAGGTGCGGGTATAATAACTGTGACGCTTGAAGATGTGATGGAGCTGTTGACGCAGAATATCAAGATGATGAAAGCCGGTGAGTTCTTCGTAGCGCCTAAAAAGTGTAATCCGTGGTGCGATTTTTCATCCATCTGCCGCTATGATAAGAGTGTCTCGGAGATGAAAGCGGGAAAAAGAGTAAAGGGACTTAACTAAATAATGAATTTACGTACTTTCTTAAAACGTAACTTTGTAAATTGTTGGTAATACGGGGGTAGCCGACAGCGGAGGCGAAGGGGCAAAGCCCCTTAAATTGGATAGGACATCATGTCCTAAGGGTGAACAAGTGGAAAAAGATTCATACTTCTTAGCGAAAACGAAAATCTTTACCGATATGTCGGTGACTGCCGGCGCCGGTGCCGGTAAGACCACCTCGCTGAAGGACCGGTACGTACACATCATCACCGAAAGCGGCGGCAAGGCGGCTGACATCACTGCGGTGACATTTACGCGCAAAGCGGCTGCGGAGATGCGCTCAAAGGTGACCAAAGAGGCGCTGCACCGGTTGAACGCGGGGCTGAAGGCGGGAGACGCCGCCCAAGTACGCTTTTACAAGGAGATGAAGGATGATTTGCAGACGGCGGATATATCGACATTTCACTCCCTGTGCGCGAAGATACTAAAGGAGCATCCGCACGAAGCGGGCACAGACCCGGATTTCAGGCTGCTCGACGAGAACCTGGCGAAGCAGCTACTCGATGAAGCGATACTTGAATCGATCCAGTCCGACCTCGCGGGGGAAGAGCCGTGCGCCGCCACCCTCGTGCAAAGCTACGGTTTCGCCGGTGCGGTGAAAGTCACTAAGAACATGTTTGATAATCCGTACCTGACGGAAACCGTTTTCGGGGAATTTAAGCCCGGCGAGTGCGCACCGGCCGATGAGGTGAGGCGGGCATATCTTGATACGGTCGATTCCCTGCACAAACTCTATTTTCTGGTGAGGGGAAGGTACGCCGCCGCGAAGGCTAAGCTCGGCAGTATCGATTTCAACGACCTCGAGATGCTCACGAAAGGTGTGCTTAAGCGTAACAGCGCGATATTGCGGCATTACCAGAAACGGATAAAGTTTTTGCTGGTGGATGAGTTTCAGGATACGAACCCGATACAAAAGGAGATAATATACCTGCTCGCGCCGCGGGCCCTACCCGCGCAAAGTGATAGCAGCGGTGGAGCCCGCCGCCCGTACCTCTTTATCGTGGGTGACCCGAAACAATCGATCTACAGTTTCAGGAACGCTGACGTAAAGATATTCAACGAGGTGAAACGCGATATTGGTGAGGAGAACTCGCTGTATCTGTTGAAAAATTTCCGCAGCCACAAAAAAATAGTCGATTTTGTCAACATCTTCTTCGATTCGTATATGGCGGCGCCCGTCAGCGAGTTTGACACTCCATACGAGCCGCTCATCCACGCGAGGCAGGCAAACGCGCAAGATGATGCCCAGCCGCGTGTGAAGTGCATTTTCTTTGATGAAAGCACGGTCTTGAAAGATCTGATGGATGACCCCTTTGAGCTGGATGAAAACGCGAAACCTCTTTCAAAGAAACTCAAACCTAAAGCTGAGGATTACCGCAAGTTCGAGGCGAAGATAATCGCAGAGGAAATATATAATATTGTAAACGGCGGCAGGAAAATCGTCTATGAAGATAAAAGTACGTTAAGAGCGGCGCGTTACGGTGATTTTATGGTGCTGTTCAAGGCGGCGACAAATGTTGAGTTCTATACAAAAGAGCTAAAGATGAGAGGGATCCCCTACAGCATATCATCAGGGACCCCTTTTTTTAACAGGCAGTATGTCCGTGACATGCTGAACCTGCTGAAAGCCGCGCGGAACCCCCATGACGACATCGCGCTGTGCGGTATCCTGCGCTCGCCATTTGTGCTGATCTCAGACGCGGCGCTCTTCATAATATCGCTTGCGGCCGGTAATTCGCTTTATGAGAAGCTGATGAACACTCAAAAGGACGCTTCTTTGATGAGCGAACTTAGTTAGGATGACCGTGGCAGGCTCCTTTTTAGTATAAAGATGTCCGGTGATATGGGGAGGCTCAGCCCGCGGTTAAGGGTAAGTGAATTTATCCGCTACTTCATTGAGATGACTGGTTACATGCTGGTTTCGCTTACAAAGGATGATGGCGATTTAATCGAAAGCGGCGTAGACAGGTTCATGAAGCTTGCTGATTCCTTTGACATGGATGGCGGCAAAAGCGTTGACGATTTCATATCATATATCAATGAGCTGCAAAAGGCCGACGCGAAACAGAACATAGCCGCCGGCGGCGGGGACGATAAAGTGAGGATCATGACGATACACGCTTCAAAGGGGGTGCAGAGCAAGATCGTCATTATACCTGATATTTCAAGGGAAAATAGAAATCCGCATGGTAATGTCATGTTCGCGAAAGGCTGTCCGCCGGGCGTAAAGGTGAAGCCTACGGGGAGCGATATGCTGGTGGATACCACCGAATTCCTGGCGTTGAAGGATTTGAAGGAGGCTGAAAACCAGGCGGAGTATAAGCGGTGCCTGTACGTCGCGGCGACGAGGGCGGAGGATTATCTCCTCTTCACCGGTTTCATAAAATTTAAAAATGAGAAGAAAGATAACGAGACTGACATCGCGAACCCGAAAAACTGGATGAACGCGTTCAAGAGCGTCTTTGGGATGCTCTCGCCTGCTGATATCCCGCGCGGCGCCAGAGAGATAGAAAAAGATATCCGGTTCATCACCGACAGCGGGGATAAGACTGAAAAAGTGCGGAGTGTCGTCGATTTCCCCGCGGATTTTGACGTTGCGGATGAGCAGGCGGCGGAAGAGGCATTTATCGTAAAATACGCGGATAACATTAAGGGATTCCGGCGGGTGGATGCACCGGCGGCAGAAAGTATGCAACCCATGGAAGAGGCGTTTATGAAGGCTGAGAAGAGGAGAAAGCCTGACTATACCGTCACGATGTTGAATTCGTTTAAGACATGCGAGATGCTCTATTATTACAAGTACATATATGGTATCCCCGAGTACGGGTTCCTCCCCGGGGGAGACCGCTTCACCAGGGAAAGCCAAGCCGCGCTCGACCCCGCCGAGATCGGTAACATCGTCCACAAAGTCCTCGAGGAGTGGAGCGATTACCGCGTCGGGTATGAGCCGCACTTAAGGAGCGTACTAAGCGAGTGGAACCGGTTGTCTTTATCAGACCAGACGATGAGCGAGTTTCGGGGGCTTCTTGACAGTTTCACAGGGAGCGGGGTTTACGACCGGCTGAAGGCGGCGGACGACATCAAGCGGGAGATCACTTATATAACCTGGCTCGATGGCCGCAGGATAACGTCGAAGATTGACTGCCTGTACCGGTATGGCGGTAAGTGGCGCGTCCTTGATTATAAGACGGAGCATGTAGCGGATATAGACGAATCGGTCGGCAAGTACCGCTTTCAGCTTCAGATATATGGTCTCGCGGCAGCTTTGAGCCTTGGTCTCAGGCAGGTGACCGCCGAGTTGTACTTCCTGCGCGCTGACAAGCTGGTAAGTTTTGATATCGATATCGATGCAGTGCGAAGCGAGCTAAGCGGCATGGTAAGAAGGATAGAGTCCCGCGGCTCTGCCAACCAGGAGAAAGCGGCCTGTGATTGCAAATACTGCGAAAGGTGCGGTTATAACGCGATATGTGAAGTCAAGGGAGCGTGTTCATAAAACAATGCACTACCCGCAGCAAGCTATGGGGAATTAAGCCCACAGCAAAAACAGGCGAGCCTGTTTAAATTTCTTGAAATTAGCTTGATAATCCTGTATGATTTTGTAAGCTACCATTAACGCACAATAAAAAAATGCTAAAAAAACACTCTAAATTTTTTGAGAAATTAATCTTTTTAGTCGATTCCCTGATAGTTATTCTTTGCTGGGTCGGTGCGTACTACATAAGGTTCCACACGACACTGTTTGAAATAACCAAAGGTATCCCTGACCCGGGGCTGTACCTGAAGCTGATCATTTTCATCGTACCGATCTGGGGCTTCATCTTCAAGTCGATGGGGCTGTACTCCCCCCGTCGCAGCGCTTCGAGTATAGAAGAAGCTTTAAAGATAATCAAAGCGACGACAATCTCGATGATATTCCTGATCGCGACGATCTACTTCCTGCTCGAATATAAGTATTCGCGCCTGGTCTTTGGTACGTTTTTCGTCCTGAGCGTCTCCTTGATGATTCTTGAGCGCATGATGATCAGATCCATTCTGCGAAAGCTACGCAGGAGGGGGCGTAATTTGCGCTACGTTCTCATCGTCGGCGCCGGCAGCCTTGGCGGCGAGGTGTTCGACGCGATAAACGCGCTGCCGGAAATGGGTTACAGGGTGGTCGGTTTCCTTGCCCGCACCAGGGAGAAGATCGGTAAATCAAAGAGGGGGGTAAAGATTTTAGGTGTCTATGAGGATATCGACCAGGTAATGAAAGAGCATAACATCGATCAGGTGATCGTCGCGATTCCGCTCAGCTCGTATCAGCGCATGGAGTTTGTGCTGAAGAACCTGATGGACGAGCTCGTGGACGTCAAGGTCGTTCCTGATGTCTACCAGTATATCACATTACGGGGCGGCATCGAGGAGCTGAACGGCATACCTGTCATCAACCTGCGGGACTCGCCGCTTTACGGCTGGAACATGATTGTCAAGCGGCTTTTGGACATTGCCATCTCCTCGCTTACTATCGTCGTCGGCGCTCCGGTCATGTTATTTATCGCGGCTCTGATAACAATCACATCCAAAGGGCCCGTCTTTTACCGGCAGCAAAGGATGGGGCTTGACGGCAGAACGTTTGACATGCTCAAGTTCCGCTCCATGCGGGTGGGCGCAGAGGAGGACACCGGCGCCGTCTGGGCAAAAAAGGGTGATTCCCGGCGCACGAAGATCGGGACGATCCTAAGGAAGACGAGCCTTGATGAACTGCCGCAGCTGCTCAACGTGCTCAAGGGTGAGATGAGCCTTGTCGGGCCGCGCCCGGAGCGCCCGGTATTTGTCAACAAGTTCAGGAAAAAGGTGCCGAAATATATGCTAAGGCATAAGATGAAGGCGGGTATGACCGGTTGGGCGCAGGTCAACGGCTGGCGCGGCAATACCTCGATCGAGAAACGTATTGAGCATGACATGTACTATATCGAGAACTGGACTATTATGTTTGACGTTAAAATATTGATAATGACTCTTTTTAAAGTATGGGCGGATAAAGAGGCGTATTGATGCAAGTATGCCCATTAAGGGGCTTAAGCCAAATAGAAAATTTTAACATTTAAAAAAGGCGGCGGTGTAGGTTATTGCAAAAAGGGGGTAGCGACCAACGGAAGCGAAGGGGGAATTCCCCCTTGAGTGGATTGGGCATCATCCCCATAAAAGGAGACTATGAAAAAGAAACAGGTGGAAGATATCTACGCGTTTGGGGCGGATTTGGGCGGCAACAACCTCCGGTGGGGACTTGTGAACCAAAAGGGCGATATCCTGATGCACGAGAAGGTCGCGTCAAAGGGTATCAAGAGCAAGGATAAGCTGCTTGACCACATTTTTAATACTGTGAGAGACGGTGTCATAAAGTGCCAGAACGCGGGCTATAAGATAAAAGGTGTCGGTATCGGCATCCCAGGGCTGATCGTGAAAGATAAGGGATACGTCCTTAAATCACCGAACTTTGCCGAGCTTAACAGTATCTATTTTCAGCGGCTGCTCGAAGAGAGGGTGAAGCTACCGGTAATAATCGAGAACGACGTAAACGCGTGGGCGTGGGGCGAGTATGCTTTCGGCGCCGCGAAGGGGTTCTGGAACTTCATGGTGATGACCCTGGGCACCGGTGTCGGCGGCGGCGTTGTGGTTGACAAGAAGCTGATAGACGGCAGGGACGGCACTGCCGGAGAAGTCGGCCACATCACCATCTACCCTGACGGCATCAAATGTAATTGCGGTAATACCGGCTGCCTGGAGAAGTACGCTTCGGCGACGGGTATCGTGGATAACCTGAAGCAGCATATAAATGATGAAGGCGCGATCGAACTTGTCAGGATCATCGGGAAGGATATCGGCGCCGTAACCTCCATAGACATATATAATCAGGCGAAAAAAGGCAACGCATTTGCGATAAAACTGTTCAAAGGCGCCGGCGTAGCATTGGGCATTGCGATCGCCGGACTGGTCAACCTGTTGAACTTAGAGGCGATCATCATCGGGGGCGGGGTAAGCGCCGCGTGGGATATCATCGTACCCGAGCTTCGCAAAGAGATGATGAAAAGAGCCTTTTCGCTGCCGGCAAGAAGGTGCCAAATAATGAAAAACGATCTTGGTGACAACGGCGGCATACTCGGTATGGCGAAGATGGTCTTCGATATGTGAAGCGGGATTTCGGTCACTCTAACCTCTGCGCCATTTATGGTGGAAATCAGGAAACCCCCTGTCATATTTTTGAATTGACAATAAACTAAAAAAGCTGTAGATTACCGATAAAAGGGTCGCGCTATGCAAGTGGAGAAAAAACGCCTTTTTATTGCGGTGGATATCGCCGATCATATACGCAGCGAATTAACAGATCAGGTGTACAAAAAGGGTGATTTCGGTCGCGTAAGATGGGTAAAGCCTGAGAACTATCACTTAACGTTGAAGTTTTTGGGTGACACCACTATCACCGATATCGCTAAGATCTCGGACATAATGGGGGCAGTCGCAAGCGGTAGCGGCGAGGTGACGCTTACCTGCGATCGTCTCGGGTTGTTTCCGCACCTCTCGAAGCCGCGTGTTATGTGGGTGGGCTTCACCGATAGTGGCGACAGGCTTGGCAGCATCGCCGCGCGGCTTGACAAGGAGCTTGACCAGAGCTTAGGTATCGCAAGGGAGAGGAGAAAGTTCTCTCCACACCTGACGGTTGCCCGCATAAAGGGTGATGTAAACCATTTCAAGCTTAGCGGTTTTATCAAAAAAGGGGTGGAGCTTTGCAATAACTCTTTTACAATATCAAGCATCGTTTTATATAGCAGCGAACTGACGCGCACGGGCGCGGTTTATACCATAGTCAAAGAGGTATCTTTAAAACAAACGGGGGTAACATAGATGAGCACGAACACTTCAGCAAAAGGTAAGGCGAGGGCGGTAGACTTAGCCATATCCCAGATCGAGAAGCAGTTTGGTAAAGGTTCTATAATGAAGCTTGGTGAAGGGGCAGTCTACGATGACATCAAGGTGATCCCTACCGGCTCTATCGGGCTTGACATCGCGCTTGGTGTCGGTGGCGTGCCGCGCGGGCGGATCATGGAGATATATGGCCCTGAATCTTCTGGCAAGACCACATTATCCCTACAGATACTTGCCGAGGCGCAGAAACTCGACGGGCTTGTCGCGTTTATTGACGCTGAGCACGCTCTGGACGTCCAGTACGCGAAAAAACTCGGAGTGAACATAGAAGAGCTGCTGATATCCCAGCCTGATACCGGGGAGCAGGCGCTTGAGATCACTGACGTGCTCGTACGTAGCGGTGCGATAGATGTGATAGTAATCGACTCGGTCGCCGCGCTTGTACCAAGGGCGGAGATAGAGGGCGATATGGGTGATACACATATCGGGCTACAGGCGAGGTTGATGTCACAGGCGCTCAGGAAGCTGACTGCGACAGTAAACAAATCAAGCTGTACTGTAATATTCATAAACCAGATAAGGATGAAGATCGGCGTCATGTTCGGGAACCCTGAAACGACTCCCGGCGGGAATGCCCTGAAGTTCTACTCATCGCTCAGACTTGACATAAGAAGGATCGCCGCTTTGAAAAAAGCTGACGTGCTCATCGGTAACAGAACAAGAGTAAAGGTGGTCAAGAACAAGGTCGCGCCGCCATTCAAGAACGCTGAATTTGATATCATATACGGTGAAGGCATCTCGAAGCTCGGTGAGCTTTTGGATCTCGGTGTCGCGCAGGATATTGTTGAGAAGAGCGGCTCATGGTACTCGTACGAGGGCGACAGGATCGGGCAGGGTCGTGAGAATGTAAGGGCTTTTTTGAAGGAGAACCCGGATATCGCGAAGAAGATAGAGGACGCTATTTTAGAAAAAAGTGGTTTAAAGAAAGATAAAGAAGGAAAATAAAATGAAACTTGACGATATCCTTAAAGTTGCATTTAAGAACAAGGCCTCTGACATCCATTTTAAGGTCGGTATGCCCCCTGTATTCCGCATAAATGGTTCGCTGGTACTGCTGAAGAACGCTGACAGGCTCACTCCCGAGAAAATCGCCGAGATGGCGTGGACGATATGTAGCCCAAGGCAGAAGGAGCGTTTCTTAGAAGATAACGAGATCGACCTCGCGTACGGTATAGCCGGACTCGGTAGGTTTCGGGTCAACATCTTCAAGCAAAGAGGCACCATAGGTATCGTGCTCAGAGCGATACCTATGCAGGTGCTGACTTTTGAGCAACTTAACCTGCCACCGGTGCTCAAGAAGATAGCGAATGAGAGACGCGGGCTGATTCTGGCGACCGGTACGACCGGCAGCGGTAAGTCGACGACATTGTCAGCTATCATCGATTACATAAACTCGACTCGTACCGAGCACATAATGACGATCGAGGACCCGATCGAGTTCCTGCACAGGGACAAGAAGAGTATCATTAACCAACGTGAGATCGGTTTTGATACGACATCGTTCGCCAGATCATTGAAAAGCGCCTTACGGCAGGACCCTGACGTTATCCTCGTCGGTGAGATGCGGGACCTTGAGACGATAGAGACCGCTTTGCTGGCCGCGGAGACCGGTCACCTGGTGCTTAGCACGCTGCACACCCTCGACGCGACAGAGACGGTTAACAGGATAATATCCGTGTTCCCCCCATATCACCAAAAGCAGGTCAGGCTCCAGTTATCAAGTATCCTGAAAGCGATACTATCTCAGCGGCTCGTACAAAAGGCTGATGGTAAGGGCAGGGTACCGGCCTGCGAGATCATGATCGCGACTGCGAGGATAAAAGAATGTCTCGCTGAAAAAGATAAGACGAAAGAGATAGTAGACGCTATCGGGCAGGGTTATGTCAGCTACGGTATGCAGACGTTTGACCAGTCACTGATGCTCTTGATGAAGCAGAAGCTGATTACCTATGAAACAGCGTTGAAGCAGACCACTAACCCGGATGACTTCGCGCTCAAGGTCAAGGGAATATCTTCCGCGTCTGATTCCTGGACGGAGTTTGATACCATTAATAAGGACGAAAAAGAGAAAGAAGAAGAAAAAAACGATGATTTCAAAATAGACAGATTTTAACGGGCGCCCCTGTTTTTTGTTTCCGGTTTAACCCCCCCCGCAGCGTGCTGCGAGATTTAAAAACTGATACTCCGACAGATTGCTACGGGGTAGTTCATTGAAGGGACTTAAACCAAATAGAAAAATCTCCTTATTTTACACCAAGTAACGCTTGTAAGTTGTTGAAAAAAGGGGTGCTGTGAGCGGAGGCGAAGGGGAATCCCCATTATATTGTATTGGGCAACATGCCCTTGAAAGGTTATTTGTGCAAAGTCATATAGTCAGGCGAAAGTTCCTGGATTATTTTAAAAACGCAGGTCATACAATAGTAAAAAGCTCATCGCTGATCCCTTTTAACGACCCGACGCTGCTCTTCACAAACGCCGGTATGGTGCAGTTCAAAGAGATATTCTTAGGCGAAAAATTATCTGATTATTCACGCGCGGTCACCTCCCAGAAGTGCGTGAGAGCCGGCGGGAAGCATAACGACCTCGAGAACGTCGGTCACACAGCCCGCCACCACACTTTTTTTGAGATGCTCGGCAACTTCTCGTTCGGTGACTATTTCAAAAAGGACGCGATTCATTATGCGTGGGATTTCCTGACCAATACCCTGGGGCTGCCAAAGGACAGGCTGTATGTCACTGTATTTGAGACAGATGACGAAGCCTACGGGATCTGGGAGAACGACCAGAACATACCCAGGGACAGGTTGCTAAGGTTCGGGGAGAAGGACAACTTCTGGTCGATGGGCGATACCGGGCCATGCGGGCCATGTTCGGAGATACTCTACGATCAGGGCGAAGGTGTCGGTTGCGCTACCGATGAATGCAAGCCCGGCTGCGATTGCGACAGGTACCTGGAGATATGGAACCTCGTCTTCATGCAGTATAACAGGGACGCCGCCGGTAAGATGACCCCATTGCCGAAACCGAGTATCGACACCGGTATGGGGCTCGAGCGGCTGACCGCGGTCATGCAGAACGTCACGAGTAACTACGATACCGACCTTTTCACCTGCATCACGGATTTTGTCAAAGAGAACATCGCGCAGGGCAAAGAGCTGACCGCTCACGATAAAGTGACGCTAAATGTAATCGCAGATCATGCGCGCGCTGTCACATTCCTGATAGCGGACGGGGTGCTTCCGTCGAACGAGGGGAGCGGATACGTACTAAGGAGAATAATCATGCGGGCTTCGAGACACGCCAAGATGCTCGGCTTCAACGAGCCCTTCTTGTTCAGGACTGCGAACGTAGTGATAGATAAGATGAAGGATCCTTACATAGAGCTTGTCGAAAAGAGGAACCATATTGCGAACGTTGTAAAAAACGAGGAGGAACGGTTCTCTGAAACGCCGGATAACGGTTTGAAAATACTAAATGATGAAGTGGAAAAACTTAAGGAGAATAATATAAACATCCTCCCTGGCGATGTCGTTTTCAAGCTCTACGATACCTACGGGTTCCCGATCGATCTCACCGCCGATATCTTGAAGGATGAGGAGCTGGTGATCGACTCAAAGGGCTTCTATGCACAGATGAATAAGCAGAAGCAGCGCTCAAAGAGTGCGTGGTCCGGTACGGGCGCGAACACCGTAAAAAGCGTCTACAAAGATATCTCCATGAAGGGGGTGAAGAGCGAGTTCACCGGTTATAAGGCTACGACGGGTGAATCGCAGGTGCTTTGCCTGATAAAGGACGGTAAAGAGATAAAGACCGCCACTGCCGGTGATGAGGTCGAGATAATCACATCGGTGACGCCATTTTTCGGTGAGTCTGGCGGCCAGGCCGGTGATATCGGTGTCATAAGAAACGACAGCGTGATGATCAGGATAATTGACACGGCCAAACCTATCGGGGATCTCCACGTAAACCATGGCAAAATTGAGCGCGGCGCTATTAGTGAGGGCGACACGGTGACTCTCGAGGTAATGCAGACGGCGCGAAACGCGACAGCGAGGAATCACAGCGCGACGCACCTGCTTCAGGCGGCCTTGCGGAAGGTACTCGGTGACCACGTAAATCAGGCGGGCTCGTACGTCACAAAAGACCGGCTGCGGTTCGACTTCACCAACTTTAAAGGCCTGACCAAAAAGGAGCTGGATCTCGTTGAACAAAACGTGAACGAATGGATTTTAGACAACATCGATGTCACTGTTGACAACCTGAACTATAAAGAGGCGATCAAGAGGGGCGCGACGGCGCTGTTCAACGAAAAGTACGGCGACGAGGTAAGGATGGTCGGTATCGGTGATATCAGCCTTGAGCTTTGCGGTGGTACTCACGTGATGAAGACCGGTGATATAGGGTTCTTCAAGATCGTAAGCGAGACTGGGATAGCCGCCGGCGTCAGGAGAATCGAGGCGCTTTCGGGTATGGCGGCGTACGAATATGTCAAATCGATGGAAGATAAGCTCGATGAGCTGGGCGGGATCTACAAATGCTCACCCAATGACGTTGTTGACAAGACGCAGAAACTGATCGCCGCGAACAAGAGACTTGAAAAAGAGATCGGCGCATTGCAGGCTTCTATAGCGAATGATGACGTTTTGGGTACATTAGAGCAGGTGAAGGAAGTAAACGGTATCAAAGTGCTAAGCGCCTATATAGATAATAAAGAGACGAAATATCTGCGGGAATATTTAGATATGTTCCGGGACAAGCTTGGCAGCGCCGTCATCGTCCTTGCCAGCGAACATAAAGGTAAGGTGGCGATGATAGCCTGTGTCACGAAGGATTTGACGAGCAGTCGTCATGCCGGTAAAATCCTGAAAAGCGTGCTGGGAAAATTCGGCGGGCGCGGCGGCGGCAGAGAAGATATGGCGCAGGGCGGCGGCATAAAGCGCGCGGACGTTCAAAAGGCGCTGGAAATGGTATACGACCTCGTGTGACCCATATAGTTGCAACAGCGGGTAATTATATGATAAAGGAGCGAAAGCTCCTTTTTTGTTTGCAATCTTGATTAAAATACTGTAAATAAAGTTTAACAGGCCTGCCTGATTTTTTTACGGCTTAATTCCCCGTCAGCTTGTTGCGGGGTAGTTCATAAAGTAAAGGATGGAAGATTATCATGGGTATGACGATTACAGAAAAAATACTCGCGGCGCATACAGATAGGAAAAGCGTGTCCGCGAACGAACTGATAAACGCAAAGGTCGATATCGTGCTTGCAAACGACGTTACCGCACCGATCGCGATAAAGGAGTTTTCAAAAGCCGGTGCGACTAAGGTGTTTGACACCGAGAAGGTCGTTTTAGTACCAGATCACTTCGCCCCGAACAAGGATATCGATTCCGCTGAGCAGTGTAAGATGCTAAGGGATTTCGCGAAGGAGCAGGGGCTTACGAACTACTTTGAGGTCGGTAAGATGGGTGTCGAACACGCGCTCCTGCCCTAGCAGGGGATCGTTTTACCCGGTGACATCGTCATCGGGGCGGACAGCCACACGTGTACTTATGGCGCTCTTGGCGCTTTCTCCACCGGTGTCGGCAGTACGGATGTCGCGGCGGCGATGATTACCGGTGAAGTCTGGTTCAAGGTTCCGCCTGCCATCAAGTTCATCTACACCGGTAGCCTTAACAAGTGGGTGGGCGGTAAGGACTTGATACTCCACACGATCGGTGATATTGGTGTTGACGGAGCACTGTACTGCGCGATGGAATTTACCGGTGAGGTGATTGCGGCGTTACCGATGTCAGGCAGGTTTACCATGGCGAACATGGCGATCGAGGCCGGCGCCAAGAACGGTATAATCCAGCCTGATGAGGTTACAAGGAAATATGTACAAGAGAGGGCGAAGAGGGAGTTCACATTCTACGAGAGCGATGATGACGCTGATTATATCGATGTGAGAGAGTACGACTGCTCGAAGATAGAGCCGACAATCGCGTGCCCGCACCTGCCGGAGAACACAAAACCTATCAGTGAGATAGGTGACATAGAGTTAGACCAGGTAGTCATCGGGTCATGTACGAACGGCAGGCTCGACGACCTCAGGGAAGCGGCAATGGTCATGCGCGGCAAAAAGGTAGCGGAGTACTTGAGAGCGATCGTCATACCCGCGACGCAGAAGATATATAAGGACGCTATGAAGGAAGGCCTTATCGATATATTCATCGATGCCGGTGCGGCGGTGAGCACACCGACCTGCGGGCCATGCCTCGGCGGACACATGGGGATACTCGCGAAGGGTGAGCGGGCGCTGGCCACCACCAACAGGAACTTTGTCGGCAGGATGGGCGACCCGAAGAGCGAAGTGTATCTCTCGAACCCGGCGATAGCGGCGGCGTCGGCTATCATGGGAAAGATCGTCACCCCGGACATGATATAGGAAAATTGCGGCGCAAGAGAAACAAGAAAAGTTATTTATAAGGAAAGAGGGTTATTATGGAGATAAAAGGAACAGCCTGGAAATTTAATGACAATATAGATACCGACGCGATCATACCCGCCCGGTACTTGAATACTTCAGACCCGCAGGAGGTGGCGAAACACTGCATGGAGGACGCCGACCCGGAGTTTGTGGGCAAGATAAAGAACGGGGACATCATCGTCGCGGGCAGGAATTTCGGTTGCGGCTCCTCGCGTGAGCACGCCCCGATCGCGATAAAGGTCGCGGGTATCTCATGCGTGATCGCAAAGAGCTTCGCCAGAATATTTTACAGGAACTCATTTAATATGGGTCTTATGATATTAGAGTGCGCGGAAGCGGACAACATAACAGAGCTTGACGAATTGGGGGTAGACCCTGAAAAGGGCATTATAACGAACTATACAAAGGATGAGGAGTATACGACGAGCCCGGTGCCGCCATTTATGAAGCAGCTTATCGAAGACGGCGGCTTGATGAAGCACGTTATCAAGAAGACCGGTCTGGGAGCGTAACGCTCCACCAAATATAGGAGTAGGATGGGCAACACTTCGTGATTGCCCATCTACAGCGCTTTTTAAAACAGAATCTCCGTGTTCTCTGTGATGGAAAGTCCTCTGTCCCCTTAGTGGTTAAAAAGTGGTAAAATAGGAGCTGTTTATGAAAATATTGATAATCGGTGGCGGTGGCCGTGAGCACGCGCTTGCGTGGAAGGTGCGCCAGAGCCCGTTAGTGGATGAAATATTCTGCGCGCCGGGCAATGCCGGTACAAGTGGGATCGCGAAGAACGTGAGCATCTCCGCCGGTGACATAAACGGTCTTTTGCAATTTGCGAAGGAGACCGGTGTCGATCTGACGATTGTCGGTCCGGAACTCCCCTTGGTCAATGGTATCGTCGATAGGTTCAAGGAAAGCGGTCTAAAGATATTCGGCGCTGACAAAAGAGCGGCGGTGTTAGAGGGTAGTAAGTCCTTCACTAAGGACTTTTGCGTGAAGTACAACATACCGACCGCGGAATATGAGACGTTCACGCAGATGGAGCCGGCGATCGAATATATCAAGACGAAGGGCGCGCCAATCGTCGTAAAAGCTGACGGTCTTGCCGCCGGTAAAGGCGTCATCGTCGCGCAAAGTATCGATGAAGCGTGCCAGGCGGTAACGAATATTATGGAGCGCAGGGCGTTTGGCGATGCCGGTGCGAAGGTCATTGTCGAGGAGTTCCTGACAGGTCAGGAGGCGTCATATATCGTCTTCAGCGACGGTGAGAACATTCTGCCGCTCGCTTCGTCGCAGGATCACAAGCAGGTGAACGATGGCGACAGAGGCCCGAACACCGGTGGTATGGGGGCGTATTCACCGACACCGGTCATCACGAAGGGTATCGAGGAGAGGGTGATCCGTGAGATCATCAGGCCGACGATCGACGGTATGAAGGCACAAGGACGCTTGTTCACCGGTATCTTGTATGCCGGTCTGATGATATCCGGTGATGATATAAAGCTGCTGGAGTATAATGTACGTTTTGGTGATCCTGAGACGCAGCCGCTCATGATACGGATGAAGAGCGACATAGTACCGGTTATGCTCGCGTGCGTTGACGGTACGCTTGGCGGCGCCGAGTTCCAGTGGGAAGAGAAGGTCGCGGTATGCGTCGTAATCGCGTCCGGCGGATACCCGGGCAACTACCAGCGCGGCTTTGAGATCAACGGTATCGATGAGGCGGACGCGAAGGATGACGTCGTGGTCTTCCATGCGGGTACTATGTATAAAGATGGTCTGGTCGTGACAAACGGCGGGCGCGTCCTGGGGGTGACCGCCTTGGGTGACGATATCCGGTCAGCTATCGCTAACGCGTACGAAGCCGTGAACCTCATCCACTTCGCAAACGCCTATTTCCGGAAAGACATCGGGAAGAGAACGCCGTAGGTAAAAGGCATCATGCCCTAAAACAGGGCGTCCACAAAATCCTTCGCGTTAAACGCCCTTAGATCGTCGATCTGCTCCCCGATACCTATATATCTGACGGGTATCTTGAATTCATCGGCTATTCCGACTATGACCCCGCCCTTGGCTGTGCCGTCGAGTTTCGTTACGACGAGACCGGTGACGCCGACCGCCTTGTTGAATATCTTCACTTGCGATACGGCGTTCTGACCGGTAGTGGCGTCGAGTACTAAAAGCGTTTCTATCATCTCTTCGGGGAGTTCGCGGCGCGCGATCCGAAACATCTTCTTCAACTCTTCCATCAGGTTGACTTTTGTGTGGAGCCGCCCTGCCGTATCAGCGATTATTACGTCTATGCCGCGGCGCTTTGCCGATGCGATCGCGTCGAAGATGACGGCTGACGGGTCGCTGCCGAACGACTGTTTGATGATGTCCGCACCGGATCTTTGTGCCCAGATGTCAAGCTGCTCTATCGCGGCGGCGCGGAATGTGTCCGCGGCGGCAAGCACGACGCTTTTGCCCTGTGCTCTAAGCTGGCTGGCAAGTTTACCGATGGTGGTGGTCTTACCGACGCCGTTGATACCGGCTACCATTATCAGAAATGGTTTCGAGTCTAACTTTAGCGGCTTCTCGTCCGTCACAAGGATCTTGTATATTTCATCCTTGATCGCCGTTTTAAGCTCTATGGCATCTTTCAGGGTTTTCCTGGATACGCGCTCCTGAACGTTTAGCATGAGTCGCTGGACGGTCTTCATACCCATGTCCGAGGTTATCAGGATCTCCTCTAACTCCTCGATGAGGTCGGCGTCGATTTGCTTCTTACCGAAGACGAGCCGGTCAAGCCTGCCGACAAGATTGTTATGCGTCTTCGACAGCCCCGCCTTAAGGCGGCCTAACAGCCCCTTTTTCTGTAATTGATTATCCTGCGGATCAGATGATTGCTCAGACATATTACATTATTTCCTTCAACTCTTTTAGTCTGCTCTTCAACACATATTCCGCCTGCCCGATCAATGAATCTCCCTTTAATATGAGACTGACTAAATACTCGTCATCGATCGGCATCGATACGATATCGATACCGTCAGACTTTGTGATGAAAGCGTTAGTCTTATGATCGAAGATATTCTTCAATAGATCAAGCTGGATCTTCTGGTACGCACCGACTACCTTGACATCGTGCTCATCGCTTTTTGTCGTGAGCTGTACACACTCCCCGTCATAATCCACGATGATCGCACCGATCGCTTCTGGCATCGCCTGCACCAGTTCATTTAGTATTTTTTTAAACGGCAAAACAGATCTCTCCTATAAATGAACTACCCCGCAGCAGAGCTACAAGGTATCAATTTTAAATAATTACGCAGCAAGCTACGAGGTATTAAACCCTATAAACAGGCAAGCCTGAATAAAACCCTACTCCCAAGTTTTTATTTTGTTGATATTTCCCATCACTTACACAACTTACATATTAATGTGTGAAGCACCATGCTTCCTCTTATAATAGTTGTTATAATAATTAGTTACTCTTTTGAATGACGATATTCATGGTTTCCTTAGAGTATGCGCACAATTATTGGGCATTATGCCCTCTTGTGGTAAAAATCTTTTTTCACCACAGTTTTTTGTTGCGTTGCGCCTACGGCTTAACGTCTACACAACTAATTAGATGAAACATTATGTTTGTCTAATTGGATGAAACATCATGTTTCCTTTTAGCATCACTTTAGCAATTAATGTGATAAGTGTCAAGAACCCAAAGAGCAGATTATACATTTTAGCGCCTGAAATAATAAAAATGTTATTATTATGTATATATGCCTTGACATTTTCAATAATATTTGTTATAATTTGATGCCTAAATTTAGTTAGGGGCTTTTTATAAATATAAATAATGTAAGCGTAGGGGGGAGGGGACTCATATAATATGCCAGGCGTAAAAGTAAAGGACTCAGAATCCTTTGAGAACGCCCTGAAGAGGTTTAAGAAACAATGCGAGAAAGCAGGAATACTCTCAGAGATACGGAAACGAGAGCATTACGAAAAGCCTAGTGTTAAGAAGAAAAGAAAAGCTATTGCAGCGCGTAAGAGAGCTTTGAAAAAAATGAGAAGGCACTATTAATAATGAGCGATCTTAAAAAGACTATTGATATCGAGATGGTAAAAGCTGCAAATAGTAGAGATAAGCTGAGGCTGGCCACAATACGGATGGTAAAGTCCTCTATTAAGAATAAAGAGATAGATACAAAAAAGGAATTATCAGATCAGGACATAATCAAGATAATGGCCACGATGATCAAGCAACGAAATGAATCTATCAGGCTATTTAAAGAAGGTGGCAGAAATGAACTTGCAGATAAAGAAGCATTAGAGATAGAGATATTGCAAGGATTTTTACCGCCACCGATGTCTAAAGAGGAGATAATAGCGGCAGCCGGAGAAATAATAAATAACGTTGGCGCCTCAGGCTTAAAAGACTTAGGTAAAGTAATGAAGGAAATTGCACATGTAACCTCAGGAAGGGCTTTAGGAAAGGAAGTCAGCCAAATAGTAAAAGATCTATTGGCTACGGCGAATTAACTGTTTATTAAAGGGGGGATTACCCCCCCTTTTTTATCAGGCGCGCCTGTTTTCTGGTGGGGTTAACCCCCATCGTAGTTTTTGCGGGATTTAAACTTGATACCCCGTCAGTTTGTTGCTGGGCGGTTCATTCTACTTATAAGCAACAGGCTTGCAAGCAACAAAATAATAAACTCTAAGAGATTTCATCTTTGAAATTACACACAACTAAAACATATCTGCAAAAAAAGCAAAATCACATAAAAATATACTAAAAGGAGTCTTTCTTGAAATTAGAAAGGTTATATAAATTAGCAGTAGAGACGGGTATCTCCACCGATCCAAGAGGGGCAAAAGAGATCAAGCGGGTACTTAAAAAGGAAGAGGATGCTCATAAGAAGCTGAAGAAGGCTGAGAAGGAAGGCTACGATAAAGACCGGTTGTTCAACCCGTTTGCCGACACCAGGATCCTGAACGGTGACCCGAAGACTAACATAAAGAAGGTGATGTTGGGTATAGATATCGATACCTCTGAACTTTTGCTGGCGGACCGGCTCAACGCGGATGGCGGCAAGATCGACCTTGTCATCGCGCACCACCCGTCAGGCAGGGCTTACGCGAACTTTCACGAGGTGATGGCGCTTCAGGCGGACGTCATGCACAGCTTCGGCGTACCGATAAACGTCGCCGAGGGTATTTTGGCGCCGCGTATGAAACAGGTGGCGAAACGGGTGATGCCGGTGAACCACTCCAAGGCCGCGGACGCCGCGAAGTTGCTTGGCATACCGTTCATCTGTCTACACACGCCCGCGGATAACTGTGTCACCGACCACCTCCAGCGCATCTTCAACAGGAAAAAATGCGCCACAGTCGGTGATGTGGTCGACGAGCTTGAGAAGATAAAGGAGTACAAGATAGCGAAGGACGCGAACAACGGCCCCACCATAGTCGTAGGTAGCAAGGAGCGGCGCGCGGGAACCGTTATGGTCGAGATGACCGGCGGCACCGAAGGCAGCAAACACGCGTTTGAGAAGCTGTCCGCCGCTGGCGTCGGTACGATAGTCGCTATGCACTTCACCGAAGAGCACCTGAAGCAGGCGGAGAAGCACCATATCAATATCGTGATCGCCGGCCATATCTCCAGCGATAACGTCGGCCTTAACATCCTGCTTGACAGCATAATGAAAAAGGGGAAAGAAGAGCTCACGATAGTCGGCTGCTCTGGGTTCAGGCGTGTCAAGCGCACGAAGTAGCGCTGGCGCTAACCACACGAAGGAAAAGAAGGATAATGTTTAAAAGGGAACAGGACAGCCAGAAAAAGATATTCACCGTTTTTAATCTTTTTATGTTCTTTTTCATCCTCTTCATAGAAAACTCAATAGCTCAGACCGAACAGTTTGATGACCTGAAACTAAAGGCGAGTGATATGCAGGGTTACACGCTGGCGAGCGAGGGAAGCGGCAAGTATGGCTGGGGACTCTTTGGTTATTATTCTTCTAACCCACCGGATGCCCTTAATTATGTGCCTAAAGCTGTTTCCCCGAGTTTTCCCCAGCACTGGATGCCGACCGCGGATTATGTCCCCGGTGAAAAATGATGAACCGGCGTCAAACGCGTTGACAAAAGAAGCGCAAAGCATTATAGACAGTTTGTAAGGAAGAATTAACGAGAGGCGCCACCAGAAGAATGAACGCAAAGACTTTACATGATTTAGGGTACTTTCAGATCATCGATATCCTAAAGGGTTATTCGCTAAGCTCCCCGGGCGCCGCTCTTTGCGGGAAGCTACTCCCTTATGGTGATCGCGAGACAGCCGTAAGGGAAAGCAGGCGCGTGTCTCAGCTTAAGAAGCTTATTTTAGAAGATATATCTATCCCGTTCGGTGAGGTCACAGACACGTTACGTGCATTAAACCTGTCAAAGATTGAGAACAGTACTTTGGACATTGACAGTCTGGTCAGGATCAAAGGGAATCTTGAGACATCGCTAAAGCTAAAAAACTTTATCAAAGGGCTTGACGGGGGGATATATCCCTATATACTTGAGTTTAACGATAAGCTTTACGCTAACAAAGAGCTTGAACGCCGGATACAAAGGGCAATCG
>JAJRZU010000047.1 GCA_024275075.1 Deltaproteobacteria bacterium
AGGCACACCAAAAACCAGTTATCTCATATCACCCGATCGCATCAGGCCCCTTGTCCATAGTCCTTATCCTGATGCAGTCATCGATATTTAAGACGAAGATTTTACCGTCACCGATCGTACCGGTTCTTGCACCGCTTATGACCGCCTCTACCGCTTTTTGTGCAAAGTCATCATTAACGGCTATCTCTATCCGCACCTTCTTCAACAGGTTGACTTCGGATATCACGCCCCTGTACGTTTCTGTAAAGCCTTTCTGCTGCCCGCAGCCAAGAGCGTTTGTGATTGTCATCTTATGTACATTCGCGTCGAATAATGCCGCCTTCACGTCAGGCAGTTTGTGCGGCTGTATCATCGCAACTATTAATTTCATTTTTCTTTCTCCTTCCAAGCGTGTCGCTTGACCCAATTAGCCCGCACGTTGTGCGATCTTTTGAGTTTGTTTTAGTAATTATCGATATTTTTGTTAAGCCTATCATGGGCATGTTGCCCAATACAATTTAAGGGGCTTGCCCCCTTCGCCTCCGTTGTCGGCACCCCGTAATATCAACAACTTACAGCGTAGGGTTTTTTGAAAATATGTATTTTCTTCTATTTGGCTTAAGTCCTATCATTTAACTTGGTAAACTTTCTTTCACATGGCTTTCTTCCTGTCAGAAGAAGCTTCCTTTTTATTTGGTGAAGTTACGCTTCAGTTGTAAATATCTGGAAGCCGCTATAGGATTCCATTCCATGTTCTTCAATATCAAGCCCTTTGATCTCTTCTTCTGCTGAGACTCTTAGGCCGACAGTTTTTTTCAGGACATTGAAGAGGATGAACGCGAGGATAAAAGCCCACGCGAATACAGCTATAACGCCTTTGGCCTGCGTAAGGAACTGCGAAATCCCGCCGCCGAAGAATAGGCCGCTTGTACCGCCGAAAGACTCCTGAGCGAAGAGCCCGACGGCAAGAGTGCCCCATGCGCCGCAGACGCCGTGAACGGAGATAGCGCCGACAGGGTCGTCTATTTTGAGTACTTTATCGATGAACTCTACGGCGAAGACGACTAACACGCCAGCCACAGCGCCGATGATGATCGCGCTTAATGGTGAGACGTTCGCGCAGCCGGCAGTGATCCCCACGAGCCCGCCAAGCGCGCCGTTCAGGGTCATGGAGATATCAGGCTTACCGAACCGGATCCATACTGTCAACATGGCGGCGACAGCGCCCGCCGCAGCGGCTAAGTTTGTAGTAACAGCGATGACCGCGATGCTAAGATCAGTACCGGCAACGGTGCTGCCCGGGTTGAACCCGAACCAGCCGAACCACAAGATGAATACGCCAAGCGCGGCCAGAGGGATACTGTGCCCCGCGATGACTTTCGAGGTGCCGTCTTTGGCGTACTTACCGATCCGCGGTCCGAGCACTATCGCGCCGGCGAGAGCCGCCCAGCCGCCGACGCTGTGAACGACGGTAGAGCCGGCAAAATCGATGAACCCCGCTTCTGACAGCCATCCGCCGCTCCCCCAGATCCAGTGACCGGAAACAGGGTACAGAAGCGCTGAGATAACGATGCTGTAGATAAGGTAGGCGGAAAATTTTGTCCGCTCAGCCATGGCGCCGGATACGATAGTAGCCGCGGTAGCCGCGAAGACGCACTGGAACAACCAGAACGCGTATTGCCAGTAGCCTGCGGCGCCCGCGGTGTTCCATGTCGACAGGAAGAACCCGTTGCTACCGATAAAACCCGCGATGTCATTACCGAACATCAGCCCGAACCCGACCGCCCAGAAGGCTAAAGAGCCGCAGGCAAAGTCCATCGTATTCTTCATGAGAATATTGACGGCGTTCTTCGCTCTGGTGCAACCCACCTCCACCATCGCAAAGCCTGCTTGCATAAAAAAGACCAGAAATGCCGCAATAAGTACCCAGATGGTATCTATCGCGGTTTTGTTTGTTGCTGCGGTGACCGTTTCCTCGGCGAAAGCGGGTAGAGCCGCAACCAGAATTGCTGCGAGAGCCATAAAAATGACTCTCATTCGAGATTTCCCTTGCATAACTTCCTCCCAATAAATAATTTGCAATAATATTTAATTGCTAATCATGCTAATAGGCAAGTAGTGTGCCAAGCGGGATAATAATTTATTTCAGTAGTGATAACAGTTAGATGAGGTTATGCAGCCGGTAGGTCGGTATGCACGTAAACGCTACGATAATGTGGACAAGTGGCGCGATTCTACAATTATGTGGAGTATCGGTGGGGGGAGATGCCGTACCTCTGGACTTTGTAATCCATTATGCGGTTGGTGATACCAAGTTAGCGCGCCGCTTTTGCTTTGACGCCGTTAGCGTTCTTCAGCGCCTCGATGATCAGGTCTTTCTCATAATTTTCGACCATTGCAGTCAAAGAGTACGGTTTCGTTGATCCGGCGGTGTCACTCATCTGCAGGGTCGGCGGCAGGTGGTATCCGTGTATCACGCCGTCCGAGCTTAGCAGGACGGCGCGCTCGATGCAGTTTTCAAGCTCGCGCACATTACCGGGCCAATGATATTTGACGAGCATATCGATCGCCGGTGTGTTTATCCGCACGATCTCTTTTCCGTGCTCGCGCGAATATTTCTCGATGAAGTGATTTATCAGAAGCGGTATATCCGGGCGGCGGTCCCTTAGCGCCGGCAGGAATATCGGGAAGACATTCAACCGGTAATACAAATCTTCTCGAAACTTACCGTTATTCACGTCCTCTAATAGGTCAGCGTTAGTCGCCGCCACGATCCTGACATCCACCTTTAGTGTCTGAATCCCGCCGACATGCTCGAATTCGCGCTCTTGCAGCACGCGCAGGATCTTCGACTGGACAGGGAGGGAGAGTTCACCGATCTCGTCTAAGAAGATCGTGCCCTTGTCGGCTATCTCAAACTTCCCCTTTTTATGGCTCAACGCACCGGTAAAGGCGCCCTTCTCGTGCCCGAACAGCTCGGATTCGGCAAGGTTCTCGGGCAGGGCCGCGCAGTTCACCTTGATGAACGGCGCCTCCGCCCGCCCGCTTGAATAATGGATTGCGGATGCGACAAGCTCCTTACCGGTACCGGATTCCCCGCAGATGAGCACGGTCGCCCTACTGGTTGCCACCTGCTCGATCAGCGAATAGACCTGCCGCATCAGCTTGGAGTTACCGATTATGTTGTTCGGTTTGAATTTCGTCTTGAGTTCATTGATCAGCGCCTTGTTCTCCTGGATCAGGAGCGCCCTCTCTTCGTCGAGCGTCCTCTTCAACTCAACGGCGCGGGCTATCATGGAGGCGATTATCGTGAGCACCCGAACGTCCTCTTTGGGAGAGATATCCTTCTTGAAAACGTGGTCAACGCTCAGCGCGCCAAGGGTCTCTATGCCGATCTTTATCGGTACGCACAGGAACGATACCTTATCCTTGTTCATCAGCTTGCGCGAGCCGGTTTTGTCCAGGAAGAGCGGCTCCTTACCGATCTGCGGGACGACTATCGGTACGCCCTTCTTGATGACCATACCGGTGATGCCCTCACCGACCTTGTAGCGTCCCTTCGCGATCTCCTTCGCGCTTAACCCGTATGCCTCCTCGATGGATATCTCGTCAGACCCCCGCTTCAGGAGCGTGATCGTGCCGCGGTTCATACCGAATTTCTTACCAAGAATAGTGAGTATCTCACGTAAGGATTCCTCTGGAGCCATGTGAGTGCTTAGAATCTCACTTATCTCATAAAGGAGCTGGAGCTCTTTTAACTTGTCATGTTTGATCGGATTGCTCATGGTTACCATATCGTTAATTGATAAATCTTACAATATCATCGACGGGGTTCTCCAGGGACAACTCTGTCTGTTCTTTTGTCGCCATGTTGCGCAAGGTCGCCAGGTTCTTTTTGAGCTCCTCGTCACCGATGATGAGCACGAAGCTGTAGCCGCTCTTATCCGCGCGCCTCATCTGACTCTTCAGTGATTTTATGGAGTACTCCATCTCGCTTGAGATACCTTCTGCACGCAGTCGCTTTAATATCTTTATGGAGACATTCCGGGCGTCATTGCCCATCGCGGCGATGAATACCTGTGGTTTCAGGCTGTATTTGTCATTATCGTCCAGCAGTAGTATCAGCCGCTCCATACCAATAGCGAAGCCGATCGCCGGTGTCTTTGGCCCCCCGAAAGTCTCGCACAGTTTATCATATCTGCCACCGGCGGCGACGGCGTTTTGCGCGCCAAGCATATCGGTGGTTACTTCAAATGTGGTTCTGGTGTAGTAATCCAGCCCTCGCACCATCTGTTCATTGACTTTGTATGTGACTTCCAGGTTGTTCAGGTGGTCTTTCACCGCGGAGAAATGGTCTGAGCAATCTATGCACAGGTAGTCTAAGATAACCGGTGCGGCTTTCTTCAGCTCGCCGCATGACGCCGCTTTGCAATCGAGTATCCGAAGCGGGTTCAGCTCCAGCCGCCTCGCGCAGTTTTCGCACAGGGCGCCTTTATCCTTAGAGAAATATTCGATAAGCTTCGCCTTGAACTTCGCGCGGCACTCATCGCACCCAAGAGAGTTTATCTGGAGGGAGAGCCTGTCAATACCGGTCGCCTGGAAAAAGTGCGTGACCATTGCCATCATCTCGGCGTCGGCGACAGGGTCTGGCGCGCCAAACAGCTCTGCGCCGATCTGGTGGAACTGCCGGTAACGCCCCTTTTGCGGGCGCTCGTACCGGAACATGGGCCCGATGTAATACAGCTTGCTCACCGGATTTTTTGAATAAAGGACATTCTGCACAAAAGACCTTACTACCGGTGCGGTGCCTTCCGGGCGCATGGTCAGCGATACGCCGTTTTTGTCAGGGAACGAGTACATCTCCTTCTCTACGATATCCGTCGCCTCACCGATAGAGCGCGTGAACACCGGGGTTTTCTCTAATATCGGCAGGCGTAGCTCCTTGTAACCGTAAAGGTGGAATATCTCTCTCGCAACCCGCTCTACATACTGCCATTTTGGTGATTCTACCGGTAAGATGTCGTTGAAGCCCTTGATTGCGGTTAATTTCAAGAAGCGCTCCGTTTCATCGATTTTATCTTATCTGTCGCGATATAAACAGCGTTCTTTGTCGTACCCTTCCCGATATACATCGCCATATCAGCAAAGTGTATCAGCTCCCTCTTTGTCTTCGCGTGTTCGGGGTAGCCGGCCAGACCGATACAGGCAGTAAGCCTGATGTCAAGCCCCTCATCCTTGACAAAGACATGATCCTCTATACCTTTGCGGATCCGCTCGGCTACCTTCATGCCAGTATCCAAATCGGTCTCGGTGAGGACGATTATGTACTCGTCACCACCATAGCGCACCATAGTGTCGATCTCCCTGACGCATTTTGTCAATACCTGCGCCATCTCTACCAATACTTTGCCGCCGATTAAATGGCCGTAGGTGTCGTTTACCTTTTTAAACAGATCCAGATCGATGAACAGTACGAGCAGTGAGGTCTTGAACCTCTTCGCGCGCTTTATCTCCCTGTCTAAGATAAGGTACAGATAGCGAGAGTTGTAAAGATTTGTGAGATCGTCGATATATGCCAGCTCTTTAGCGCCAAGGTACTGGTCAAGGTTCTTGAACGCCAGCGTTGTCTCTTTGACAATAAACTCCGCGTTCTTTATGCGTGTGGGGGTAAAGTTACCTCGTTTCGCGTTGTTAAGTAATATGATGAGCGCTTTAATTGTCGAGTTGACCTGAATTTTTATTACTATCCCGTCTTTTAAGGATTTATATATCTCCTTAAACTTGTTTGTCTCGTCCTTGTTAAAATGGAACAGAGCCGCTTTTTTCTTCTTCCAGTTCTTTATATACTGAGGGAATAATCTTAAAAAATCCTCACTTTTTGCGCTGCTGATCCCTTTTGAAGATAAAATATCAAAGTCGGTGTCATTCTGGTCATAAGAGACAAAGAAACCGGCGGTGGCTTTTACCTCGCTGACAAGCACCTCTAATGCGATCGTACTTATCTTCTCCTTGTCAAAGGTGGATGAGAGGCTCTTGCACGATTCTATGAGCTGAACCATCTTCCTAAGTTCTTCATTCTCCTCAAATATCTTGCGCTGCTCTAAGCACCGGTGAATGACTAACCTGAACTCATCCGCGTTTACCGGTTTCGTCAAATAATCGTAGGCGCCGTCTTTCAGGGCTTTTACCGCGGATTCAACGCTTGAATAGCTTGTGCAGAAGATTACATCGGTATATGGCCGTATCTCATTGAATTTCTCAAACAGCTTGATCCCGTCCATGCCCGGCAAAATAACCTCTGTGATAACAAGGTTATACTCCGTCTTATTATACTCTTGCAACGCCTCATCCGCGTTCTTGACACAGCACACAGAATACGTCTCATTCTTTAAGGCGCATAATACGAAATCAACAAACGTTGCATCATCATCAACGATCAATATTTTCGGTTTGCTTCTCATTCCGCTCTCATTTATATTACAAATAATAATGACAACTGGTATCAATACCAAAAAATACTTGTGTTGTCAATCAAAAGAAAGGGCGGATTGCCTTAATAACAAAAAAACGCCTCATTTACAAATATTAGTAACGTTATGAGTGTGCAATTTCAGCGTAAGAAAGAGCGGCATCAAAAAAAGCGCTCTAAGAAAACCACAGGGATAGCAATATTTAATTGTTTGACATACTATTGAAAAAAGTATATAAATGATTTTGTAGACAAGTGTTCATTTTAGAATGTTCATTTTATCTTTTTAAGGAGCGGGCTATGAAAAGACTTTCGCTTTTTTTGCTAATGGTGTTGCTTGCAATATTCATGATTGGTATGGGTAACCTTACCGGTAAACCCGGCGGGAGCATCCCCTTACCGGACAAGGACTTCAAGGCGACCATCACCGATGTCAATTCTGTGAAGACCACTTGCAGCTATTTCAGCATAAATGGTAAGGATTACCTGAAAGGAATGCGCGGCGCGGCAACTGTGACCATCCCTTTCGAGAAGATAGCGGTAATCAAGATACGCATATTTGGCGATGAAAAGGATGTCGAGGCGGAGGTGATGCTTCTTGACGACCAGAATATCACCTTGTATGTTGACAGCAATTCAGATATTTACGGTAAGACTGACTTTGGTACCGTACAGATAAAGATGCGGGACATAACCACGATAGAATTCAGTAACGAAGAAAAATAATGAAAAAATTGCGGATATGCAATGCGCAGATCAATTGCCGCGTCGGTGACCTTTACGGTAACGCGGGGAAGATCATTGACAATATCCAGACAGCGAAAGAAAGCGAAGCCGATATTGTCACTTTCCCTGAACTCGCGATCTGTGGCTACCCCCCAGAAGACCTCTTATTAAAACCCTATTTCGTTCATGAGAATATAAAAGCGCTCGATGAAGTCGTAAAAAACACGCGCGGCATCACCGCTGTCGTCGGGTTCGTCGCGCAGAACGACGGGCTCTATAACGCCGCCGCAATCATAAGCGACGGCGAGATCAAAGGCGTGTACAAGAAGGTGTTCTTACCGAACTACAGCGTCTTCGATGAGAGCAGGTACTTCACAAAAGGCGGATCAGAAGGACTTATCTTTGAATTAAACGGTGTCCGGTTCGCTGTCAACATCTGCGAGGATATCTGGTACGCGTCCGGCCCGCTGGTGAAGCAGGCAATGGGCGCCGGCGCCGAGCTTATCATAAACATCTCTGCGTCACCGTTTTATACCGACAAGATCAGGGTCAGGGAGAATATGCTGAAAACGCGCGCGACAGACAACCTCGTTATGCTCTCTTATACTAATATGACGGGCGGGCAGGACGAGCTCGTTTTTGACGGCGGCAGCATGATAGTCGACTGCCTTGGTAACGTCATTGCCCGCGCGAAACGTTTTGCCGAGGATATCATCTTTGCCGACCTGGATATCGAGAGCGTCGTACGCAGGCGGCTCTACAGCCCGCAGCGCAAGCTCGAAAAGAGTATGTTCACTCATGATGTTGGCAGCGTTAAAACGGTGAAGATCACTACCGCCGTAGCGGCAAGGAAGAGCAGGAAGATAGCCGCCGCCGCGCAAGAACCGATGGGGAGCGTTGAGGAGGTATACCACGCGCTCTGTCTTGGTGTGAAGGATTACGTGACAAAGAACGGGTTCGCGAAGGTCGTGATCGGTCTGTCCGGTGGGATAGATTCCGCCCTCACCGCCGCGATAGCTGTACATGCCCTGGGCGCGAAGTCCGTAGTCGGTGTTACTATGCCGTCGCGCTACTCATCGGACGAGACGAAGAGCGACGCCGGTAAACTCGCAAAGAATTTGGGGATAAGGTTGATAACCATACCGATAGATGGCTTATATAAGAAGTACCTCGATGATCTGAAAGATATCTTTGGTGACACGGCGACCGGCATCGCCGAGGAGAACCTACAGGCGCGCATACGCGGTAACATGCTGATGGCGCTCTCGAACAAGTTTGGCTGGCTCGTACTCTCCACCGGTAACAAGAGCGAGGTGAGCGTCGGGTACTGCACCCTTTATGGCGACATGGTCGGCGGCTTCTCTGTGCTAAAAGACGTCTACAAGACGGTCGTCTACCGGCTGTCCGGGTACATCAACGCAAGGAGCGGCACACAAGTCATACCTGATACGACTATCCAAAGGGAACCCTCCGCGGAACTAAGACCGGATCAAAAGGACTCTGACTCGCTGCCCGATTACGACACTCTTGACAAAATCCTTCATTATTACATAGAGATGGACTTCTGCCTCGAAGAGATAGTGGAAACCGGTTTTGATCTGGAGCTCGTGAAGAAAGTAGTGCGGATGGTGGACGTGAACGAGTATAAGCGCCGGCAGTCCCCGCCGGGCATCAAGATAACCCCCAAAGCATTTGGTAAAGACCGCAGGATGCCGATCACAAAGGTCTCGATTTAGCAGGCAGATACTGTCTTGCCCGTCCACTTGTCGATGATGATGGGCAAAAAAGTCTGATCTCCTGCACGGCTACTCCCTGTCATACCTTTTCTTTAGGTCGTTCTTTATCTTCCCGATCTTTGTGTACTCCTCAAGAAGCTCGTCTTTCAGCTTATCGTTCTTCTCCTCGCTCGCTTTGACGAGCAGCGTTCGTATCTCGCTCATCTTACTGGCGATACCGTCATGGCGTATCTTGTAGACGCAGTCCGCAAACGCTTTTTGAAGCTCCTCACCGGTACCGGGGATACCCTTCACGACAAGCTTTGTGACGATCGATTTGACGTCCTCGGGCTCGCCGCTCAATATGTTATCGATAGTGATGGCGTCATTCGACGGGGCGATCTTGAATATCTTCGCGATTATCCTTTTAATCACCGGGTCGGTAAAGTCGTCCGTAGTCAACGATTTTTCCAGCTGTGCGGCAAATCCCACGTTATTTAATATGAGCTGCAAAAGCGTCACCTCAGCCCCGGGCGCCGCCGTCTTTTTATGTCTTATCGCACTGGCGCCGAAACTGCCGGGCCGGGTCTTATACGATAAGTCCTTGATCTTGTTCGCCATCTCATCGTGCAGGAGATTCTCCTTGATATCGAGCTTCGCGGAGAGCCTCCTTATATAATAGTCCCGCTCGATCGAGTTATTCGCCATAGCGACCTTCGGCAGGATCTCGTTGACGATGGCGATCTTGTCGTCAATCGAGTCCGCAGGCATCTTGTCGATCGTGTAATTGATAAAGAAATCAAGTATCTTCACCGACCGCTTCAGCTCTGTCAAGAAGCGCTCCTTACCATATTTCTTCACGAAATTATCAGGGTCAAGCTTCTCGGGCAGCGCGACGACGTTCACCTTTATATCTGATTTAATGAAAAGATCCAGCCCCCTGAGCATCGCTTTTACGCCCGCCTCGTCCGGGTCGAATATCAGGACGACCTTGTTGACATAACGTTTGATGAGCCTGACATGGTTCTCGGTGAGGGCGGTGCCAAGCGTTGCGCAGACGTTTTCGATACCGTGCTGGTGCGGGGTGATCGCGTCGAGATAACCTTCGACGATTATCAGGTAGCCCAGCTTGCGCGCCGTATCCTTCGCGAAATTAAGCGCGTACAGGTTGCGCCCTTTATGGAATATCGGGGTGTCCGGCGAGTTCAGGTACTTCGGGAGCGACGCGTCTGTGACCCTGCCGCCGAAACCGATTATCTCACCGCCGGCGCTGAATATAGGGAATATTATCCTTTTGCGGAACCGGTCATAATACCCGTCCTTCCCCTCTCTTTTTGTAATGAGCCCCGCTTTGAACATCACTTCGGGTGAGTGTCCTTTTTTCCGCAACTGTTCGAGCAGGCTGTCCCAGGAGTCGATCGCGCATCCTACCTGGAATGTCTTGATGGATTCTTGCGTCATCCCGCGATCTTCCATGTAATCAAGGCAGGCGGCGCCGAATTTTGTTTTAAGGTTCGCCGCGAAGAATTTTGCCGCGTCATTGTTTGCCGCGAAGAGTTTATCGTAAAGCTCGGTTTTCGCTTTATCCGCGTACCCGCTGCTTTTCGGTATCGTGATACCCGCCCGCCCTGCGAGTTTTACCGCCGCATCGACGAAGCTTATGTTCTCGTATTTCATCAGGAAAGTGAAGATGTCGCCGCCCTCGCCGCACC
>JAJRZU010000048.1 GCA_024275075.1 Deltaproteobacteria bacterium
ACGTCTCTGGCAGGGGCGTCGGGATGGATGTGGTAAAGACAAATATCACAAAACTTAAAGGTCGCATCGATCTTAACTCCGACCCCGGGGTCGGCAGCAAGATCCGCATCGAACTGCCGCTTACACTGGCGATCATCAAAGTACTGCTCATTCAGGTAAAAGACGAGACATTCGCTATGCCGCTTGATCCGGTGGTCGAGACGGTCAAGGTATTCCCCGAGGAGATATTCAAGCTCCGGGGCAAAGACGTTATCTTCTTGCGCGGCGAGGTGCTTGGCATTACAAAGCTTTCTTATCTGCTGGGGTTAGAAAAGAGCAACGGTAACAGAATCGGCGGCATAGAACAACAGACAGAGGTCGAAAACATAGATGAACTCTTAGACGCGGTAAAGGTGCGGGTGCCCAAAAAAAGCGGGATGGGCGGTAAGGTACCGATAGTAATCGTGAATGTCCTTGACAAGAAAATCGGTATCGTTGTCGATGACATGTATCAGCAGCAGGAAGTCGTCATAAAACAAATGGAATCGTACCTGTCGCACATACCCGGCGTCGGTGGCGCTACCATCATGGGCGACGGCAGGGTCGTTTTGATATTAGACCCGCTCGAACTTGTCCATAGCGCTACATCGTATTGATATTCTTGTTTTATTATGGAACCGCATCAGGGTTTTGTAGCCAGTTGACGCTCTCCCCGGCGTAAGTTACGTTGTTTAAGCGCCAGTCACCATTTTCAAACACCCAAAAGTCGTATGTGATATTATTAGCGGTCAAAGAATCCTTTGTCGCCTGACTGACAAGCGTCATCTTTACTCTTGCCCTTTTCTCTTTATACTGAATATTATCAATGTGTTTCTCGTACCGATAGTACCCAGCCTTATAACCGTCACCTTTAAGGTATTCAATATACTCATCTTTGCTGAACCCGCTCTTGAAACTATCGCTCCGCATATCCCACATCTTGTCGAACTTGTGATCGATGAAGTTCTGGTGAAACTCACCCGCCCGCTCCTTTAACCGGTTATCGGTAAAGTTCCTGTCATCAGGCTTCGTCAAAATAGCGCCGCAACCGGTAATAGCCGCTAACGACAATATAATTACAAAATATCTTAAACGCATACAATCACCGCCTTTCTTATACATTATAACATATTTTCAAGGGAATAGTTCCCCTATTTTAATAATAGGCGCCGAAAGAAAAAGGTTGACATAGCAATTTTTTATGCTAATGTATAAGCATATAATAATTTTCCGTATTCTTGAGGGGTATGATGAGGCCTGACAAGTATCTTTGTACACTTTTTCTTCTTTTTGCAGCGGCGCTTTTTCTGGCGCTCCCGTTGACCGCATCGGCAGACTTTAGTTCATATTTCGGCGGCATAAGCGGTGAATACGGTAACAACGTGTACCCGACCGCAGACGGCGGATTCCTTTTGTTAGGCTCTACCAATACGTATGGCGCTGGCGGTGATGATATGTACCTTGTAAAGACTGACGCAAGCGGTGTGGAGCAATGGTACAAAACTTATGGTGACGGGGCTAATCTTGAAACCGGTTACAGTATCGCCCCGACCGCAGACGGCGGATTCCTTTTGTTAGGCAAAGTTGTGCCTATGGTTACCGGTATCACTTACATGTATTTAGTCAAGGTAGACGCAAACGGCAACATGCTCTGGACAAAGACGTATGGCAGTGCGATGAATAGTGTCGGTCGCTTTATCTACCCCGCGCCTGATGGTTCTTTCTTGCTATTGGGCTATACCGGCACCGCCGATTATGATGTATACCTCGTCAATATCGATGCGAACGGCAACGAGCAATGGTACAAAACTTATGGTGACGCCGTCTCTTATGAATACGGCTATTCATTATGCCCGACTTCTGATGGCGGATACGCGCTGGTAGGTACACAGGACAATATGAACGCGAGTGCGCCACAGGCGTATTTAGTCAGGATAGACGTAAACGGTAACATGCAATGGACGAAGACTTATGGCGGCTCCGGTCAGGACTCCGGCAGAGCGATCCTTTTAGCGCCGGACGGCGGGTTCTACCTGCTCGGCAGAACAGACTCATTTGGTAATGGCAATTACGACATGTACTTAGTGAAGACGGATTCAAGCGGCAACGAGCTGTGGTACAAGACCTATGGAACCCAGCATGGCGATAATGGCATGGACATGCTTTTTATGCCCGATGGCGGCCTGATGCTTTTAGGTCACGCCGATAATGGCATAGAGTTTATTACGATTGCGCCAGCTGTTTTTACTGATGACGGGCTCTATCTTGTCCGTGTGGATAGTGCCGGAACCGAGCTGTGGAGTACTTCATACGGTACTACGGGCTATGAATACGGGAACTCGATCAAAGAGACGGCCGATGGATATGTAATGTTAGGTTCCGCGAATAATTCAAGCGCCGGGATGTTAGACGACATGTACCTTATAAAGGCGGAAACTCACACATATTATCGCGACGCCGACGGTGACGGGTATGGCGACCCGAACGATACCGTGGTGGACATCCTCCCGCATCCGGGCTACATCTCCAGCGGCGGCGACTGCGATGACAATAATGTTGACACTAATCCGAGCGCTGTGGATGCGCCTGATGACGGTATCGATCAGGACTGTAACGGTGTCGATACCGTTACATATTACCGCGACGCCGACGGTGACGGATACGGCGACCCTGGGAATTCACTGACCTCCTCTTCCCAGCCCACGGGGTTTGTGCCAGACAATACTGACTGTGACGACAACGATTCCGCGGTGAACCCCGGTGCGACAGAGATCGCGAATGACGGAATAGACCAGGATTGCAGCGGCTCTGATCTGGTCGTTGCCGATGACCATGGCGACGATTACACTAATGCGACAGCTCTGATCCCGGGCACACCGGTAGCCGGTGATATAAGTGAGACCGGTGATGAGGACTGGTTCACCTTTACCGCCGGAGCAGGGACTCCATATACGATAGGGACGTCCCAAAGCGCCCTTTCTATTCAGGCGCAGGCTCTGCTCTTCTCTTCTGCTCCTTCGCCTGATACGAAGCTGTACCTGTATGACACAGACGGCGTTACCGAATTAGCCAGCGATGACGACGGTGGCGAGGGGCTGGCGGCCAAAATAGAATGGACGTGCCCCGCAGATGGTGATTACTATATCAAGGTGATCGGTTTTCCCGGTACGTATTTCTTGCAGCTAAACGATACCGCCGATTCTGACGGCGACGGCTATACGACGGCTCAGGGGGACTGTGACGACACCGATTCCGCAGTGAACCCGGGCGCTGACGAGGTGTGCGGAGACAGCATCGACAATAACTGTGACGGTACAGTTGATGAGGGCTGTGACGATACCGCCGATTCTGACGGCGACGGCTATACGACGGCTCAGGGGGACTGTGACGACACCGATTCCGCAGTGAACCCGGGCGCTGACGAGGTGTGCGGAGACAGCATCGACAATAACTGTGACGGTGTGCTCGACGAAGGCTGCAACGCTGACGGCGAACCAGAAACCGTTACAATATCATACAGCTATACCGGCGGACCCGCCAACTACCAGATGGTGTCGTTCCCGATGGTATTAGACGACGTGAACGCCGTAAATAATTTAGGTCCCCTGTTCAACCAGGGTGACAGCCAAACAACTTATGACCCTGAGATCTGGAGGATCTACTGCTACAAGGGCGGCGATTACCGTCAGCCACCGGATGAGTGTACACAGCTCAACCCGGGCAAGGGATTCTGGATAGTGAGCCTTAACGACGCGACGATCAGTCTGACCGGTACGGCGGTCGATCAGACCGCGGATTATGACGTGACGATACCTGACGGCTGGTCGATGATAGGTAACCCGTTCGATTTCCATGTGAACGTGGACGGGATAACGGTCGTCTCTTCTGGCGGCGGTGAAGTGGCGCTTGGCTCAGAGAATAATGCGTTGACACTGCCTGACCTTTATTACTGGGACGCAGGTATATCTGATTATATAGTCGTCACACAGCTAAGCCCGAACAAAGGGTACTGGATAAAGAACAAATCCGGTGGCGAGCTGACGATAAAGATACCGCCGGCAGAGGTTGCGGCGGCTGATAGAAGCGCGTTGGTAAGAGCCGCGAGCACGTCTGAGGCGCCACCGATGCCACCGGTCAGCGGCGGCGGCAGTGACGTGAATGTAGAAAGCGGCGGGTGCTTCATCGCCGAGGCGTCATACACAACGGATGTTGATAACCGGTTATTAAGAAAATTGTTTGAGATAATAGATAGTTTGTAAAAGGAAACCTTCTAAAAGGAAATATTTTTAAAGGAAATAGAGTGAGAAAAAGAGACCTGTTCATTGCGATTATATGCCTGATCCTTTTTGCCGCTACTTATGCAGTGGCTCAGGGTGACAGCCTTTTAAAGGCTGATGAACTGCTGAAGGCGGGTAAGCCCGAACAAGCGATCGCCGGGCTTCAGGCGGCTCTTGTCGCGAAACCCGGTGACGGTAAAATATACCTTGCTCTGGGTAAGGCGTACAGCCAGGCGGGAGAACATGAATTAGCGATAAATCACTTCAAAAAAGCGATGTCGCTACGGGTACCAAAGAAAGACATCCTCTTTGAATTAGGCCATTCGTATGCGATGCTCGGTTATTATGACGAAGCGGTCGTGCAGTTAAGGCAGGCTGTATCCATCGCGCCAGAGGACGGGGCGGCGTACTTAGAGCTTGGTTACTGTTACTTTAAGCAGGCTAAGTACAAAGAGGCTTATGCCAACCTTGACAAGGCAGTAAAAGCGGATGCCAGCTTCGCCGGCAGGGTTAGCCTGTACAAAGGGCTGATACAGTATGAGCGCAAGAAATATGACGAAGCGCTCACAGCCTTAAAAGCGGCGTTGTCCGCTGCCGATGATTGTGCGACAAGAGTCTCCGCGCGGAATTATATCTCGGCGATAAGGAGCTTCCGCAGGGGTGAGCGGGATTATCTGATCGGCGCGTCCCTGAGCTTCGTTTATGACGACAACGTCATCACGGAGCCCTCGCTCGTCACCTATACAAAAGCCTCTGAGAAGGAGGACGCCGGAGTAGTCGCCTACGTATCCGCTCGCTATTATCCGGTAAAAACGAATGAGAGCAACCTGTCCGTCGGGTACATGTACTACCAAAAAACGTATCAGGACTTGTCAGAATATGACTTAAAAGATCACAACGCTGTCCTGGACTACAAGGTTATGCTTGATAAGTCTACGGCATTATTGCTAAAGTACGACTATAACTACTATTACCTTGACAACGACAAGTACTTTCAACGAAACAGGGTCAGGCCGGCGATAAGGCTGGGCGGCAGGAAGAACAGTTACTTTGAGATAAACGCGGTGGCGAACTATGACGATTATTTCTCGCAGACCGGTCTAAGCGCAAGGAACTTTGGTGTCGGCATCAAACCGGTTGTCGGGCTTGATTCCGGCGGAAAGTTCTACGTTTCATTTGACCTGAACAAAGAGGACACGCGCGATGACAATTTTGATTATAGCGGGCAGAGTATTTTTACCGGCTTTGACTACCCGTTCTTTTGCACGTTCAGATTCGCTTTGGATGCCGGTTATACCAGCAGGCTGTATGAAGAAGTCAACGCAGGGGCTGGCGAAAAAAGGGCTGATAAGGTCAAAACGGCATACTTTAAAATAATAAACGAAGCAAGTGATTTCGTTAGCGTATTATTAAAATACGACTATACTTTTAATGATTCTAACATCACGTTTTATGATTACAAAAGGAACGTCGTCACTTTTGAACTAAGGTTCTTATACTAAGCGCCGGGGTAGTGAATGAGAAAATACATTATAATAAATAAAATACTGCTTATTCTTCTTATGTGTCTGGCGCCTGCGATCGTTTTTGGCGCTAATGCTGGTAAAGTCGATATTTTAGTCGGTACGGCGCAGGTATTAAGAGGCTCGGAGCTTAGGTGGAGCAACCTGAAGCTGGCTGCCCCTGTGATGTCTGGCGATGTCATCAGGACGCTTAAGGATTCGAAGGTGCGGTTGTCGCTTGTAGATGGCAGTTTCCTTTTGCTGACGGAAAAGACGAAGATGAAGGTAGACGCTGTTAAACCGAAGGGACGCTCTTTTTTCAGGGTGTTCACCGGTAAGTTAAGAGCGATTGTGAAGAAGATAATAAACAAGGGGTCCACCTTCGCAGTAAGGACGCCTACAGCTGTCGCGGGTGTCAAGGGTACTGACTTCATCCTGCTTGTCAAGAAGGGCTCGACGGAGGTTATCACGATCGAGGGGATCGTCGAAGTTTCGAATGTCCTTAAAAATATCGTCGGAGAGGTGTCGTTGCGGGAGAATTATTATACAATGGTCACAAGGACGGAGCCGCCGACGGAGCCTGCCTTGCTGACCTCTGATGAGATAGAAGATATTATCAATACTAATGGCTTGTCCGAAGAAGCGATGAGGAAAGAGGCCGGTGAGATAAAGGACGATGACGCTAAGGAGAAAGAGGAGCCGCAGATATTCAGGGATGACGACGAGAGCAATATCGAACAGCCGTCAGGTACCGGTTTTGATACCCTTGGCGCTGAGATCGGCGCCGGTGTGGACGTAGAGGAGCCGGAGATCGAAGATATAGAACCGCCCGCCCATGGGCAGGGTATAACGATACAGGATCCGCCACCGCCACCGGATTATGAATAGGAGCGGGTTATATGGGCTAATTCACTCACTTTGACAAGCATGGCAGAGCGCACATGGTCGATGTCTCTGAAAAAGAGAACACGAAGCGTATCGCGAAGGCGTGCGCCACTGTCACGATGACCAAAGAGACGTACAATAAAATATTTGACAAGCAGATAAAGAAGGGTGACGTTTTGGGCGCCGCCCAGATCGCCGGTATCATGGGCGCCAAAAAAACGCCGGCTGTGATACCGATGTGTCACCCGCTTAACATAAGCAGTGTGAAGATAGAGTTTGCCCCGAACGATACGGAAAGCTCCATAACGATAATCGCGTCGGTGAAGGTGGATGGTAAGACCGGTGTCGAGATGGAAGCCTTGACGGCGGTATCGATTGCCGCGCTGACTATATATGACATGTGCAAAGCCGTCGATAAGGGGATGGTGATCTCTGACATAAAGCTGCTGGAAAAGAGCGGCGGCAAAAGCGGTGATTTTGTGCGGGAATAAGCTTTATCAATACTTCTTAAACCCTATTTTTTCTTTTTTACCTTCAGGCGTCGGCGCCAGCAGTTGTTTGATAGCTTCAAATACAACTTGAAACTGCTGGTCGTATTTACTCTCCATCTCCTATATTTTCCGTTTTAAATACATGTAAGCTGAAAGCATTGCAACACCCTGCTCTGTAAAAACATAAGGATTATAACCTCCAAGGTACTTTTTAGAAGGTATCGCAAAATGCGATACCATGACATCTACCTCTTCATTAGGGGTATCATGCCCGTTATCGTATGCATCATGATCCCGCAGATCATGTCATCGTAGGAAAACCCCGCCGCGCGCGCCTGAACAGGGTATGGACTGTATCGCGGCGACAGGCCGGGCAGGGCGTTTATCTCCAGAACCTGCGGGACGCTGTCGTCACCGACCCTTAAATCTATCCGCGCAAGACTCTTTAATTCAAACAACCTGAAAATATCTTTCGTATATTGCTGGATCCGTTTTTCAAGCGACGCGTCTATCTTCGCGGGGCACTCGAGCGTCTCCTCGACGTTCAGTTTGCACTCATAAGAGAAGAACGGGCTCTTAGTGAATTTGACCTGCACAACCGGTAAAAGGTGCACCTGACCGTCCTCGAGCACGGCGGAGGTAAACTCCGCACCGCTTACAAACTCCTCCACCAGCGCCGGCTGACGGTAATTTTCTATCACCCACTGCACCTGCTTTGAGAGCTGGTCTTGGTCATCGACCTTTGAGTGGTTCCTGATCCCTTTGCTCGTACCCTCCCGCGCGGGCTTGACGAACATCGGGAAGCGTAGCTGGATATCCTTCAGCTCCGCGGCATCTGTAACAAGCGCGAATTTTGGTGTCGGGATACCTTCCGCCTTGAGTATCCTCTTGGTATGGGCTTTGTCAAGAGTAAGCGAGAGCGAGAGCGCGTCAGAACCGGTGTAAGGTATACCAAGCATCTCAAACAGTGTGGGGGCGTACCCTTCGCGGTTCAGGCCGCCATAACCTTCCGCGATGTTGAACACGACATCGGGCATCTCGCTTTGTACGCGCGTAAGGAAACCGGCATTGCACGGGAGATGCACGATATCTTTGGATATATTCGATAAGGCGTTATGGATCGCGTCGATCGTGTCCCGCTCATCATATTCCGCCGCGCTGTCAACAAGCCCCTGCTCGTTGAGCGTCCTGTCATCCTTTGTGTTATACGCGAACCCGATCTTAATTGTTTTTTCCTTACCCTTATTTGATTATCGTACCGGTCTTTATGTACCAGAGCAGAAGGTCAAGCTCATCGAAATCGATATCGATCTTTTTCGCGAACCTTTTCATCCGCTCCTCAATCATCAGATAACTTTTCCTGTTTGCAGGACGCTTGTCCTCCTTGATTACGCCAAGCTGATACAAAAGACTGATGACATGCTTGTCCAATATGGCGTAACCCTTCATCCCGATGTTCCTTAAAAAATGGCTGCCCTCTTTATAAGCGATACCCTTTATCCCTTTGTTACCGGCAAAATACTCACGCCGCGAGATGTCGTCAGGAAACGACATTATCTTCTCCTTAATGCGAAAGCCGCAATCCTTATTCAGGTACTCCCGAGTACTCACGATGTAATCGGCGCGCACGTTGTGGAACCTGTAGCGGCTCTTCTTCAACGCGGAGCGCATCTTCCCCGCGTCCGCCTCAAATATGACGCCCTTTATCTGTTCCACGGTATTAAGAGCGAGTGCGGCGGATGTACCCGCGGCTAAAATACAAAAGCACAACTCAAGGAAGACGGCTTCGTCAGATTTGTCGAAGTTACTTTCAAATTCAGCGAGCTTCTTTTTTATCACACCTTTTATAATAAGATGAGTATCTCTTAATTCCTTTATAGTCAGTGACATTCTCTATCCCTTTAGAAACATCTATATGGCATACATTTATATTACCCGCTCACTTTAAAGTAAAGAGTTTTTTTAAGTTCTCATAATCTGCTGCAACGCCCCTGGCGCCAATTAGTTTACAAATGTTTTACAACGCAATATTGACATAATATATGATATATCATACTATCGTACAAATTTACAAAATAGGAGCGTTTAATGAGATTATTTAGATTACTTTTGATTACCGTACTGTCACTTTTTTACATGTCCGCGTCGGTGTTTGCCGAGAAGATCATGCATGTAGGGGAAAATGAGACAGAGGCAATTAAAGGGCCTGTGGAGATATTACCGCCACCGATGGAGCAGAGCGACGAGACGAAGAAGCTGCTTGATGGTGTCGCAAAGTCCGTCAAGGGTCAGTTTACGTCTAATACAAAGAACAGTTTCACGATGAATTTCAGGATGGGAACTGTGAATACAAAGATATTCCATCAAGAGGGCAGGGACAAGTTCATCGTCGTGAACAAGTTCGGGTACCCGTTCATCTTGGTGACAAATGATGTTGTGCAGTTCTTTTCACCGGCGAAGAACGAGATCAACGAGTATAACAAGAACTTCGGGTTCATATTGGAGTTCCGGTTAAATGACGTTGAAGAGGAGTCAGAAGAGGTTGATGAAGAATTTAAGGATTTACGTGCGGCTGACAGCGAGAATTATAATTATATCCTGGTTAATGCGATAGTTTATAAGACAGACGAAGCGCCGGAGTATAAGGTTGACGTTGAACTGTCAGACATCTTCCTGCGTTTGAAGGATTTTACCGGCAAAATAATCGTCACCGAGGATAAGTATAACGGCGGCGATATCATAAAGATCGAGGCGCACAGGCGCTCCGGCGGCATATTGCTAAGAGCCGGTTTTGATAAGGAGA
>JAJRZU010000049.1 GCA_024275075.1 Deltaproteobacteria bacterium
AATAGAAAAACTGAGCCGGTCAGCATAACCGATCCGGATATCAAGGAGCCGCCAAAAGAGGTCATCTGATCCTTTCCACCATGACGCCGGTGAAGTAGAACTTGATGATATCCTTATATTTAAACCCTAAATCCGCCATCTTGTCCGCGCCGCTCTGACAAAGACCGACCCCGTGACCGCGACCCTTGCCGTTGAATATGTACCGGCCGCCATCGAGCGTTACCGCAAACGAGGCGCTCGGCAGCATGTCCTGACCGAACGCGCCGCAAACGAGGCTTCTGAACCGGTCGCCCTTTATGGTGGAGTCGATACCGTTACCCTTGATATTTACCGTCTCTACCCAGTGATCGTTGCCGTCCCTTTTCGTTACCTTTATCGTGAAGGAGTCATCCTGCCTGCCAAGGAACACCTGACTGAGCCTGCTTTTCTCTATGACCCTTTCATAACGGTAATATTCCGAGTCCGAACAGTAGTCGCATTTTACCGGTACAAGGTATGGGTACCTGCTGTCGATCGCTCCCCATATTGTGGATGGATACGCGGTATAACCACCGCATGTATCGAAATAGAACGGGCTGACCACTGCGCCGCCAAAAGTGACCACCTCGCCGCGCGTCTCCCTGACTACCGCCATGACATCAGGGCTACCGGATTCAGTCTCCTTTACAAACTGGCAGTGCGATGTGTCGCAGAAATTATAGCCGCTTATCTCGTGACGCGTTTTGTTGGCGTATAAGTAACTCCGCGCAAGAATCACCTGCACTTTCCGCGCTTCATGGGATGAGTAGCGGTGCATCTCTGGCTCGGCCACAGCCGCGATCAGCTCCTCCCGCCTGACAGAGAGTAGCACCAGAAAGTCTTTGTAAAGATGCCTTACCTCCAGGACCCCCTTATAGCTCTTTGTCGCTTTTCCGTTCGCGGTGATGATGAATTTCAGATAAGGCCTCTTCGTATCCCGCGCCATGAAGCTGATAACAGATTTAAGCCCCGCCTTTTTCTCTCTAATAACAGCCATGTTATCGTCTATGACCCTGATGATGAAGTTATCGCCGGTCAAATAGATGTTAAAGTGGTCTTTCCTGGTGGCAATGTACTCATCACAAGACTCACCATCGATATTCAGCACAAAAGGCTCGTCCTCGTCCGGTAAGATGTCCATCACCACAGGCTTAAACATCGACATGATCGATATCTTGAAATAATCCCCCTCTTCACCCATAGCACTGCCGACAAGAATAGCTATTATTGCTGTGATTACAAGGGCTTCGCACGTCAGGTTCTTCATTCCCATTTATTCTCTTTGTTCCTTGGTAAGGATGACTAACTACACTTTAGCACCAGAACCCGCATCCGGTCAACTATTTAACAAGCCATTTCGATGATTTTTAAGGTGCGCCTTGTTTTGGCGCAACTGACTTTTGCGCTTAAATTGGCAAAACTCCTGTAGCCCCCCTAAAATGGACATTGACTATCAGTAAAAAGAAAACCCCCTCTTGTTTTAAGGGTTTCAGTGAGTTATAATACTCACCTGTTTGGTGAAACCGAAAAAAAAGAAGGGGTAAAAGGATGATACAACAAAGTGTGCTACCAATCAAGCTGAAAAAGGAGAGAGCAAAATCAACGGGGGAGGTATGCCGTAAAACCGGCGTTCACCTCCCGCCCGTAAAAAATGACGCGGTTTGATG
>JAJRZU010000050.1 GCA_024275075.1 Deltaproteobacteria bacterium
AGAGATAAACTTTATCTGCAACGGTAATATCTTCGTCGCTATACTTTTTGTGTTATTGACATATCTTTTGTAGCGGTTATGGTAATTCTGCTTATTGACCTGCTCGTCGATCACAAGCCTGTTGAAATTCGGTGATGAGGCCTTCATTATCTCAGAATAATACTCTACGATGTCAGGAGAGAGCGCCATAGCCTTTCTAAACTCCATATCGGCTTCATCTAACTTGACGAGCTTCAAATAAAGCTTGTTCAGGTTATAGTGCGCAGTACCGTTTTTCGGGTCTAACTCTGACGCCAACCGATACAGCTTCTCGGCTTTAGCTGTCCTGTTAAGCGCTAAATATACATTGCCAAGGTTGATGTTCAGCTCATAAGAATCAGGGGCGGACTCCAGACCCTTGAGGTAATAACTCTTTGCCCTCTTATAGTCGCCGCGCTTCTTACTTAAAAGGCCAAGGCTTAAAAGTATGTCCGAGTCGTCAGGGTGCTTGTTAAGCATCATCTCAAGGTTCTTTTCGGTCTCTAAGTACCATGTACCCTGATTCGCCCGGTATATGCTCTTCATCTCGCCGGTATTGACGAAAGTGTATATCCGAAGAGATGTAGTAACCAGAACCGGTAACAATAATATCAAAAGCGCGATAAAATAAAAGGTCTTCTTCTCTTTGATCGTACCATAGATGAAACCGATAAGGATAAGAAAAATAAATTCCCAAAAGATACCAAAGCCTAAGAGAAGCGGCAGGAAGAAAAGAACGACAGTGTACAGCTTGACGATGTTTACATTAAGAGATTTCGGGAAAACATCGGTGATATCATGCAAGAACAGCTTAAAATACTTAAGCGATATGATAATTGTATACACAAAAATAAACGCTATGATGATCGTTACAAAATAAAGCAGGGTATTCGCTTTAAAGATTATGGAATCCATAAAGTTTCGCGACCTTACTTTCACGGCCTGTACATACGTGCTGATACCTTTTACTATGCTGTAATTGCTGAAATGAATGTCTGCCAATTCAAAATAGAACCGTGATATCTTTGGTGAGAGTGTGATCGCCTGCTCACTAAGCGTCACAGCTAACAGCGGTTCCCCCTGCTTGATGGCGCTGTTAGCCTCTATTACTAACGCGGAACTGAAATCTGTCAGGTTGGCTATTACGCTGTTAAGCATTATTTCTACGATCTCATTGATAACTTCGTGAGCTTTCGTTATATTGCCATCATCAAGGAATCTCTTTCTTTTCAGCCACTTCTTCTCAAACTTGTTCTTGACCTGCTCTGACGTGATCAACGATAAACGGGCAGGGGCCAGCGCTTCAGAAACAGCTTTGCTCTCATCCTTTGCGCTATCTTTGCCTTCTTTGGACTGGTCAGCAAAAATGACCGAAGCGAATACTAAAAGAGCTAAAATCGCTGTAATAACACATGATATGATGAATTTATTTTTCATAGTCATATTTACTTGAACTTTACCGCATCCAAATATTTCATCTTCAACTCAGAGCATAAAGACTGAATAAGCTCATCCTCATCTTTTGATAAATTACCCTTTGTCTTCTCTTTTAACATGTTAATAACATCGATCATATGTTTTGCCGTGCCAAGGTCTTTTTTCATCTCCTTGGTCAGCGGATCAGGTATCGCACCGATCGCCACTAATGCTGAAGAAGAAAGGGACAAAATAAATGCTGAAAAATCTATCTTTACACTATGACCTTTGCGATGTGTTCCCGCCTCTTCTTTTTTCATCTCATCAGGATGGTTAAATTCCATAAAAACACCCCCTCCTTTCCATTCAAGGAAGACGCCTGTTAAATGAACTTCCTCGCTGCAAGCTACGGGAAATCGAACCCACAGATAACAACAGGCGCGCATGTTGAAAGCTAACACAAAAAACTATGCTGTGCAAGTAAAATGTGCTGTTTTTTATTTTTTTGACAATTCAAATAAGCTGTGGTATTGGTTGTATATAACCATCTAATGAACTACTCCGTAGCAAGCTGACGGGGTACCCGGATTAACTCTCGTAGCAAGCTATGGAAATTAACCCGCAAAAAAACAGGCGAGCCTGTTAAACATCAAATATATTTAAAAGGAGATGAGATATGATCTCAAATAAAAGAACTTTTTGTTCATTTATCCTTATCTTGTGCGGCTTAGTCATAACAGCAGGCTGCGATCTTGGTGATAAAACCACCAAACATTACTACGGGATAACTTATTACTATGACGCGGACGGTGACGGGTTCGGTGATGCGGATGAAACGATCACCGCTTATTCGCAGCCGAACGACTATGTCTCTGACAACACCGACTGCGACGATAACGACCCGGGCGCCTATCCTGGCGCGCTGGAGATATGCGGCGACGGGATCGACCAGAACTGTGACGGGTATGACCTCGAATGCGATATATTAGACGGAGACAGTGACGGCGACGGCGACGGCGACGGCGACGGCGACAATGTGACATACTACTTAGACGCGGACGGTGACGGATACGGTGACCAGTCTAACGAGATATCCGCGTCATCGCAGCCGGCCGGCTATGTCGCCGACAGTACCGACTGTGACGATAGTGCGGCTGCCATATACCCGGGCGCCCTGGAAATCTGTTCTGACGGTATCGACCAGGACTGTGACGGCTCTGACCTCGAATGCGGCGATACTTATTATCAGGACGCGGACGGCGACGGGTTCGGCAACCCTGCGAGCTCACTCGAGGCTTCCGCGCAGCCCTTTGGTTACGTCTCTGACAACACCGACTGCGACGATACCGACGCGGCCGCATACCCTGGCGCCGCCGAAGTCTGCGGTGACGGGATCGACCAGAACTGTGACGGCGTCGATACCGAATGCGCCAATACATATTACCTTGATGCCGACGGCGACGGGTTCGGTGACCCAAACAGCTCGCTCGCGGCCTCCACCCAGCCCGCCGGCTACGTCACCGACAGCACCGACTGCGACGATACCGACGCGGCCGCATACCCTGGCGCCGCCGAGATCTGCGAGGATGGTGTCGACCAGGACTGTGACGGCTCTGACGCGGATTGCGCATCAGGCGTCATTTTCTTTGAGGAGGACTGGGAGACCGGCGCGATCGACCCGTTAAAATGGACGACATGGGGGACGCCATCACCGACGATAGAGCCGCAGGGATTCTCGAGCGACCACTCATTTGACCCGCAGGGCGATGACTGGTGTGACTCTGGCGCGCATACCGTAGAAAAATTCTCGCTGCAAGGTAGAATGCTGTCTTTTGATGCCCGAGTGACGATAACCACCGCCCAGTACGAAGACGCGGGCGTCGGGATCGCTTCAAGCTCCCTGAGCACGGGAGACTGCTCCGAGGGCAGCTTCGATTACATGTTCTATATCAGGGTTCGGGGCGATTACAACAAGTTCCACGTCCAGTATGTGAGCTCGGGTGAGACATTCGAAGAGAATATCGATAATAACTGGCACAGTTACAAAATCGAGATGCTTGATACCGGGCTCATAAATTTTTACAGGGACGATAACCTGATATATACGACGGTGAATCCTGTAAACTTCGCGTGGTACGCCAACCAGAGCATATTTATCGGTGGCAGGAGCATGTACGGGCCTCTTTACATAGACAACATCAAGCTCGAGAGCAAGTAACGCACGGGGAATACGCACCTATTTCCGCTTATCCGTCTCATACGTCGGGTAGCGCCTGTACCAGCCGCCCTCCTCATAAATAAACGGGAACTGCGTACTGAACACACCGCTGTCGAGCGTAAAGAGAACGTCTACAGTCGCGTGAGTCGAGTCAGCAAACGTTATATTGACGATCGAAAAGTCGTTCAATTTCATATTGACATATCGTTTTTGCTGAGTCCTGAAACTCTCCTCGCTTATCAACTCCCGTGATTTCGGATTGATATATTTATACATGCCGCTGATATCATTCTTCACCCGCGCCGTGAAATACCCATCCACACTATCTCGCAACGCAGCCTGGTTCTTCACGCCGCAGGCAAGGATAAGAACCGCGAGCGCAAATGCCGCGACTGTCATAATTGCTTTATTCATTTTCCCTCCCTCCCCCTTGACGAAGGATATAATTAACCTTGTTAATGATTTCAGATTCCGCGATATCGTTCAGGCACCTGTAATCATACTTCACGCACTCCTTCTTACCGTGAAGCGAGCACGGACTGCAACTATAGTTTTTTGTCAACACAATATCATCCCTACCGAGCGGGTAGAACCCGAAACCCTTGTCTGTCGGGCCGAACAGCGCGACCAACGGAGTTCCCACGGAGACCGCGAGGTGCATCGGTGCGGAATCGTTCGTTACGAGGATGTCGCACTCCCTGATGACCGCCGCGCTCTGCTTTATCGTACCGTCAGTGAGTGTGAGGACGCACTCCTTGTTCGTGATACCGGTCATGATATCGCTTATCTGGCGCTCATCCGCCTTCGACCCGATGAGAATAACGCGGGCGCCGGGATCATCGATCAGCATATCGATAAGGTTCGCGAACTTCGCCGCCGGGTACCTCTTCGCTCTGTGCTTCGCTCCGGGACACACCGCCACCCTTACGGCCGCGTCACTCATCCCGCCCTTCACCAGAAGATCCTTCGCGAATGACAGATCATCGTCAGAGAGGCTGATGTACGGCAACGGGTCGGCGGAACCGATACCCAGAGACGCTAACGCGCTCAGGTACCTGTCAACGGTGTGGGGCATATTTTTGAATCGTATCTTGAACGCGGTGAGCAGCCGCCTTTTCATGGCGCCCTTCTTGTAAGCGAGCTTCCTGCCCGCCTTTACAAATAGCAGGATGAGGCGGCTCCTTATGTTCCGGTGCAGATCGATCACGATGCTGTAATCGTTCTTGTTCAGCTCCTTACAGAGTTTCAGGACACCACTCTTTGCGCTGTCGAACCCGATCACCCCGTCAACGAACGGCGACCCCTCGAAGATCTCGGAAAATTCCTTCTTGACAAGCACATCTATGCGCGCGCCGCCGAATTTTTCTCTCAACGCCCTCATGACAGGTGTCGTCAGTATAACGTCACCTATCGAGCTGAACCTTATCACCAGTATCCGTTCCATCAATCAAGCAGCGCCTTGTAATACTAATTTGTAGTTAAACAAGTAAATCAGATTAGTATAGAGTTTTATTTTGGGAAAACCCTTCTGAAGAACGGTTCTTCCCCAAACTCCTTTCCCAAGCTTAACTATTAAAAAGTTTTTGAGGAGAGTTTGAGAACCGCTTTTTTCAAAAAGGGGTTCTCAAAAAACTTTTACATTAACTTATATTACTCGTTTGACCGCAATTTAGTATATACATTAAAAGTCTTTTTTGCGGTAATGCGATAATCGAAATTGTCACAGACGAACCGGTATGCGTTTTGTGCGTATTTCTCCGCCGTTTCCGGCGCCGCGAATACGTCTTTGATCGCCTCTTTCAGCTTCTCTGGCCGCTTCCGCTCCACCAAACGGCCGGTATCCCCGTCCTTGACGATCTCCGGGATCCCGCCGGCATCGGTCGCCACGACCGGTGTCCTCATTATCATCGCGTCGAGGATGGCGGTACACAGCCCCTCGAGATGCGATGATATCACAAAAACGTCGAACAGTTTGTAAAAATCGGCGATATCCGTCCGAAAACCAGGGAATATTACGCTCTTACCGATACCAAGGCCGGCGGCCTGCTTCTTCAGGGCGGACTCGAGCTCACCGTGACCGACAATGAAGAGCTTCACGTTATCGACCTCTTTCATTAGGCCGGCAAACGCTTCTATCAGGTATTTCTGCCCCTTATGGTCAGCGAAGTGCGCGATATTACCGACGATGCGCTCACTGCCGGTGAGATTGAACTCCTTCAACAAGGGCGCCTTTGACGCGGCGGGGAATTTATCAGGATCGACACCAGAATGCACCGTCTCGATGCTACCATCTGGTACGCCGCAGTCCACCATCACACCCTTTATCGCGTTAGACACCGATATATACTTATCGGGTAGCTTATACTTCAACTTGTTCATCAGGTTCCGTTTCAGGCGGAAATCGACGCGGCGCGACACGACAACCTTCACGCGGCGCTTACAAAATAACGCCGCGATCACAGCCATTGAATGAGCGTGTGAAGTATGGGCATGAACAATATCGGCGCTTATCTCACCGATGATACGGGAGATGTGAAACGCGCTTATTATGTCCAGTTCGCCGCGCATATTGACCTCATGAAAGGTGATACCCTCTGTATGAAGCGCCCTGGACAGTTCGCTGCCCGGCTGGCATACGACGACGGGTACGCTACCCATCTCCTTCAGCGCGCGCACCAGGTAAAGGAGCTGCTGCTCCCCGCCGCGCCACGTTCTCTGGGTATCGATATGCAATGATATGATACGGTTCCCCATCGGGTTTCCCATGTAACAAGTCTCTTTTATTAATCTAACGCGGTAAAATGATACTCAACGGACGGCAAATAGTCAAGCGTAAAAGAAGCCATCATTGATGGTTTTTCAGGAGGGGCTTTGATCTGTTGTCAAAAAATCACTGCCGCGAATGGCAGCTACAGGGCATGTTCCCCAATGCAATAAAGGGGTGCAGCCACACTTCTTTGCACGCGAGCTCTTTTGGAAAGAATGCATTTTTTGCCCATACGACAAGCGCCCTAATAGATCGTTACGTTTTGCCCCATTCGCTTCTGTTGCCGGTGCCCCATTTTTTCAATAATTTACAAACGTTACTTTTTTGAAACAGGTCTATTTTTCTATTTGGCAACAGTCCCTTTATAGGGTAAAATCATATAGGTCTCATTTTTTACCTTATTCAATGGCCTGTGCCTGTAAAGACAGCCTTATCACCTTTGATAAAGTAAATTTCAAACTAAATTAAATAAAAAGCATTAAACTGCTTGCATTCATTTAATTTTCATAGTAAAATTAATACTTAAATGTTTTTATCATTCAACTTTTGTACTTTATAAGTGAGTCTGAGCGGCCGCTTGGTTTTATTATTGTTTTTTTATCGCCGCTAACTGTAGAGACATTTTGTACGTAAAAGCCGCGTTTAGAGACTAAGCAGTAATTACAAGTTGTTATGCTTGGCGGATTATTGAAATATTGATTTATCCATGATTTTTTAACCGTAATGAACTGCTTTGCGGCAAGCTGTCGGAGTATCTGGTTTAAATCTCGTAGCAAGCTACGGAGAATTAAACCCGCTGAAAAAAAACAGGTTAGCCTGTTAAAGGGGGGAATTCATGTCAAAAGGTAGGCCAAGTTTCTTCAGACGGACTTTCCTTATCGAGAGATCCTATCAGATAAAATTCATCTTAAAGATCGTTTCTTTTGTCGCCTTTGCCACGATCATCACCGGTGTCGTCACATATTTCCTCACCAATGAAGAGCTCGAGCGGAGCTTTTACAGCATACATTACCAGATAAAGAACGTCTGGCAGATACTCTTGCCCGCGGTCGTAATAATCAGTTTCATAACGACCGCCATCGTCGCTTTTTTCACTACATTTATTTCGCTGTATGAGTCCCATAAGATAGGCGGCCCTTTGTTCCGGTTTAAAAAGAGCCTGAAGGAGATCGGTACTGGTGATCTAAGCGTTGTGACTAAGCTGCGGGCGAGTGACGAGCTGCAAGAGCTGACCGACAACATCAATACGATGACTGCGAACTTGAAGGAGAAAGTAATTAGAATCGATAAAGATTATGATGCGTTAAAAGAGCAGGCGAACGTAATGAACGAGAGTTTTTCTTCAAAAAGCGGCTTAGGTGACAAGGATAAGGAGCTTTTGCGGGTACTTAATAAGAGAATAAACGAACTGGGGGAGGACATACACCAGTTTAAATTTGAAGGATAATGTCAATTGAAAGAGATTCGCGTATCAAAATCACTAATAGTCTTACTGATTATCCTTGGTATTTGGTTAGGGGTGTTTTCCATTGTGCCGCTCTTTTTTGTAAAGCCGCCGCCGGATCCTCATATCGCGGCATTTGCGGATAAATGCGTGATCTGCCACAAAGAGGAACCCAAGGCTTTGAAAACCGCCGAGGAGAAGAAGAAGGAAGCCGCAGCTAAGGCTGAGGAGAAGAAGAAAAAGAAGAAGCGAAAGATAGATTTCAAGAAGAAGAAGGAGTACAAAGTCTCTTTGTTCAATAAAGACGTAGTAAGCCTTTGCGTTGGATGTCACCAGGAGATGGACAGCGACACATTGCATCCTCTGGATATCAAGCCGACCCAGTCCAATGGCAGCAAGCTCCCGTTTGATTCGGATGGGACGTTGACCTGCATTACGTGCCACTACCCGCATGGCAGTAACTATTCTGCCGAGCAGTACGTTGGGCGGACTTCATTGGCAAAGCTGATATCAGTATTCTTAAAGAAAAAGTATTATAAAACTTATTATCTGCGCATGAAAGTAGTGAAGGGTGAGTTGTGCAATGAATGTCATGAGATCAAGGAGCTCGCCACAAAGAAGCGGCATCTTGAGCTAAAGTACACTAAAGAGGATTACATCGGTTCTGAAAAGTGTGGCGACTGTCACTTAGAAAAGTATGAGGCATGGAAGAAGACCCCGCACGCGCGAATGATCAGGAACCCGCAGACAGATAAGACAGCTATTATCGCCGATTTTTCAAATTCGCCGCCATTTCGGATAGATGAGGTAAAATATACTATCGGTAATCACTGGACGCAGCGTTTCATCAGTGAGCGAAAAGGGAAATTATATGTCCGCTCGCCCATCTGGTCGATCCAGGAGGAGAAGTGGAATACCAAATACTGGAAGGATATGGCATGGTTGAAATATTGTGCGGGGTGTCACACGACAGGTTACAGCCCCGTCGGCGGCGGCGAGTACTCAGAGGTGGGGATTTCGTGTGAGGCGTGCCACGGGCCGGGCAAAAAGCACGCGCTGACTGAGGATCCGGCTCTTATCGTCAACCCGCAGAAGCTGTATGACGACCCGAAGACAAGGAGCAGGAAGGATATGATCTGCGAAGGGTGCCACACGACCGGACACGACCCGACCGGTGAGTTTAAGTTCCCTGTCGGTTTCCTGCCCGGGGAGAACCTGCAGGATTACTACATAGGACTTCTACCGAAGCCCGGTCAGGACGACTCGACCTTTAGAGGTGATAATAGTTATGAGGACAGGCATAACCAGTTTATGTTTGTTCAAAAGTCATTCTTTAAAGCTCAAGGTATAACTTGCGATATATGCAAGAACTTCAGGGCGCAAAAGATGGAGGAGAATGAAGGTGGGAAGAAGAAGGAGTTCCTGACGCCGTCGGAATTTTGCATGACGTGCCACCAAAGGGATCTTAAGAGGACTGACCTTCACATTGCTCACCTGATAGATGAAGTCAACTGCCATGACTGCCACCAACCAGAGCTGGCACCGGATAAAAAGCGCTACAGTATACATGACCATAAGTTCATGTTCCTGGCGCCTAAATATAAGACTGCGTTTGCAGTGAAGGAAAGCTGTGATCATTGCCATAAAGGTAAACAACTATAAAAGAAAAGGGGGATTTTATTTTGGAGAGAAGATACATATTAAAAAGGTTGTTGATATTAACGGTTTGTTTTGCGTTCTTGTTGGGCGTCGCGCTAAGTTCATTTGCTGTATGTCAGAAGATCGGTGACGTTGCACCAGGCTTTGAGTTAGAGGAGCTAAATAGTGGTGAATTAGCTAAGCTATCTGATTATAAGGGCAAAGTCATCCTGCTCACTTTCTGGGCGACATGGTGTCCAAGGTGCTGGGAGGAGTTGGACTATATCAAGGCGCGGTTTGAGAATGAAGATCGTGTCGCTGTACTGCTGGTGAATATGGAGACCCAGAGCCTTTCACCCCTTCACGTTAAAAAGATTAAGAAAAAGGCTAAGGAGCATCAGATCAAGTTCCCTATGTTCCTTGACAAGAGGTTGAAAGTGTGGGAACTTTATTGTGTAAACTCTCTGCCGACTACTCTGGTGCTGGATAAAGAGGGTAAGGTGGCATTTGTGGAACCAAACTTCTACTTTGAGTCTCGGGAGAAGATAGAAGATATAATAAAAGACCTCCTAAAGTAACAGCGTCAAAAAAGGGGGTATCTCTTTTAAATAACTTAATATGAGGGGTTTATATGGATCCAAAGAGTGAGCTTAAGCTAATTGAAGATATTTTAAGTAAAATAAATTCTAAGATGACCTCTGAAGAGCTGATAAGCTATGCATTGACAAAAATATGCAGCGTGTATGATTTTCTGTCTTGCGGTATCATTACTTATGATAAGATGACAGGCGATCTAAGGGTCAAAATATCAAAAGGATTAAGTCACCAGTTTGTAAAGACATTTCATGAGAAAAAGACGAAAGGTATTATCGAGGAAGTCTTAAAAAATGAAATGGCGCTTTTGATTAACAAAGACCACCCGCACTATAATAAAGAGGAATTTCGATTTGAACACGACTACGAAGTTCTATATGTAACGCCATTAAGAATCGGTGGCGAAGTCATCGGCGCTATTTATTTCGATTCCACGAACAAAGATATGTTCTCAGAGAGCGACTTGAATTTCCTAAGTGATTTCGCCAATATATGCGCGCTGGTAATCGACCACACTAACCTGCTCGACTATATTGTCAAAACGTCTGATCATGACAGTCTCACCGGCCTTTATAGCTACAAATATTTCCATGAGGCGTTAGACCGGGAGATGATGCACGCGAAGAGGGCAGATTATCCGGTGGCTCTGTTCTTAGCTTCTATCGGGCACTTAGGCGACTATAATTCAGTTTTCGGGCATATCGCCGGCGACCAGGCTGTCATCACTACCGCGAATATAATCAAAGAGTGTATCAGGAGTAACGATATCCCTGCAAGGTACGGGAATAAATTTATTATCATCTTCCCTGAATCTGACGCTCAGGGAGTCAGCCAGCTTGCAGAAAGGATCTGTAAAAGGATGGATGATGAGGCATTTAAGGGGAAGGCCCCAAAACCGACTCTGCGGATCGGCATAGCAAGCTTCCCAAGAGACGGCATGGAGGAGCAAGAGCTCATTACTCATGCCGAGAGGAACTTGTTTGAGGCAAAACGCAGGGGTGGCAATAGTTATGTTTACTAAAGTGAACTGCCATGCGGCAGGCTGTCAGGGAATCAGGTTTAAAATCTCGCAGCGGGCTGTGGGGAATGAAATCCGCAGAAAAAAACAGGGCGCCCTGTTCAAGTGTTTGATATTGTTCCTATTCATTTTGTCGGCAACCGCCTGTCATGCCGAAGTAAAACCTGACAGTTCAAACGTAGTAAACGATGTCTCAGAGCTTAAAGACCTCTATGAAACAATAATTCCGGTCGGTTCATACGCACCAAGCTTCAAATTAAAGGACCTGGCCGGCAGGGTTTGGGATGCAGAAACCTTTTTAAAGAAACAAGTCACTATTCTCTACTTCTGGTCGGCTTTCTGTCCGTATTGTAAAGAATCGTTACCAAAGCTTAACAAACTGAATGAAAAATATAGGCAAAAAGGGTTAAAGGTCCTGGCCATAAACCTTGACGGTCGGGATTTCTCCAATGCCATTATATCTTTTTTGACTGATAGTAAAATAAAGCTTACCGTTCCTTTAGATGAACTGTATGAGCAGAAGTTCTTTACCGCCGGTGACCCGTACGGTGTAAACAAGACGCCTACGATATTTTTGGTCGATAAAAGCGGGAAGATTATATATGAAGCTGAAGTCGATATAGATTACCCGTTCTTAGAGAAATTGATACAGGAGAACACAAAGAACGTAAAGCAGAAGGTAATGATAATAGTGATCGCTTTTGTTATTTTGATTCTCTTATCTATTATCGTCTTTATTTTCTTTATACGACCTAACATGATCCAGAATAAAATAATTGATGACCTTAAAAGGAGAACGCATGATGAGATTAAAAATGAGAGCAGTAGTTCTTAGTATTGTCGCAGTTCTTTTGGTATTTTCTTTTGCACCGAATTCTTCTTTTGCGATTTGTATGAAGAAGGGTGACGTGGCGCCTGAGTTTGTATTAAGTGATATAGACGGTAATATAGTGAAACTATCTGATTATAGAGGTAAAGTCGTTCTCTTGACTTTCTGGGCTACATGGTGCGCGAAGTGCTGGGAAGAGATAGATTTCATTCAGACATCCCTTGAAAAAACTGAAGACCTCGCTATCATTCTCATCAATATGGAGACCAGGTCACTCTCTGAGGCGCACCTGAAAAAGATAAAGACCACAGTCAGAGAGCTGGACATCAAGTTCCCGGTACTCCTTGACCTGAAACTCAAGGCATATAAAGATTATTGCATATCTTCGCTGCCATCTACCGCTATTGTTGATAGAGAGGGTATCATCCAGTTTGCCGGCCCTCATTTCTATAAAGCGTACAGGGAGAAGATAAACAATGTTATCAAAGAGTTAAGCGCAAAATAGAAACCATGCAAATCGGTGATCTTTACCTTGATAACAACTTCTTCTTAGCGCCGCTTGCCGGTATCTCCAACCTGCCGTTTCGACTGCTTAACAAAGATTATGGCTGCGCATTGGTCTACACAGAAATGATCAGCGTGCAAGGGCTCATAAGGCGCGGGAAAAAAACATTTAACCTCATGATCTCTGACGAAAGGGAGAAACCTGTAACGTTTCAGATTTTCGGGTCTGATCCGGCGGCGCTGGCTGACGCGGCAAAGATATGCGAGGAGCGCGGCGCGGACATAATCGATATCAACATGGGCTGCCCGGTAAAGAAAGTGGTGAGGAACGGCGCCGGCGCCGCCCTGCTAAGCGACCCTGACAAAGTAAGAAGCATCATCAAAAGCGTAAGAAATTCAATCAATATACCGCTTACAATAAAATTGCGGTTAGGTCTTGACCACACAAGCCTGACCTACCTGAAAATCGCGGCGATCGCAGAGGCCCAGGGCGCCGACGCGATATGCCTGCACCCGCGCACAAAGAACCAGGGCTTCAAAGGTGAGATAGACACCGATGCCTTGAAAACACTCAAACAGAGCGTAAAGGTTCCGGTCATCGGGAGCGGCAACCTCTTCACCGCAGACGACGCGCGGGAGATGCTCGCCAAAACAGGCTGCGATGCCGTGATGTTAGCCAGGGGCGCGCTCGGGAACCCGTTCATCTTCGAAGAGCTCATCGCGAACAGCGCCACCCACCCCCATCAAGGAAGGGGGACAGGATTGACCCCGATGCAGAGCACAGGGGAACGCTTTCGGTTGAAGAAAGTTATTCTTAAACATATCGACTACTTCCTGGAATTTTACAATGAGAAAAAATGCCACAAAGAGATGAAAAAGCACCTGCTCTGGTACACAAAAGGGTTGCAGGGAAGCTCGGAATTCAGGCAAAAAGTCGTCCATTCAGATGACCTTCCCCAGATGCGCCGCCTGCTCGACGATTACCTCGGCGCTTGAACCCTAATAGAAGACTCCTGCACAGCCTCCCAAAGTTCCCTCCCCCTTTGATTGCCGGATTAATAGGTAAAGCGTCAGCTTGAAATCTTGTCCAAAAAACTCGCGCCCGGTATATCACCGGTTATACCGAATATCTCGGCGATAGTTGCCGCGATATCGCTTATGGAGTCCCTTACGCCAAGGCTTTCCCCGTTCTCATTCGCTTTGCAATACGCGAGCAAGGGTACATATTCCCGCGAGTGGTCGGTGCTCTTTGTCGTCGGGTCGCAGCCGTGATCGGCGGTTATCAGAAGAAGGTCGCCAGCGGTCAGGGTCTTTGTAACCCCGCCCAGCCACGAGTCAAACTCCTCTAACGCGCGGGCATAACCCTTAGCGTTGTTCCGGTGCCCGTATACCATGTCAAACTCCACCAGATTGGTGAAGATGAGCCCTGTATCGTACTTTGCAATGCACTCCGCAGTCACTTCCATACCGTCTATGTTGCTTTTGGTGTGGATCGCGCGGGTAAGCCCTTGTTTCGCAAAGATATCCTCGATCTTCCCGATACCGATGACGTTCGCACCGCAGGACTTCAACATATCAAGGATAGTCCGCTTAGGGGGCAATATAGAAAAATCGCGCCGATCAGCCGTCCGGTAGAAGCTGCCCGGCTCCCCCATGAACGGGCGCGCGATCACGCGGCCGATCATGAACTTATCGCAGAGCCTGCGGGCGATCCGGCAGATCTCGTAGAGCCTGTCAAGTGGTATCGCGTCACCGTGCGCGGCGATCTGGAATACGCTGTCCGCCGAAGTGTAGACTATCGGGCAGGCCGTCCTAAGATGCTCTTCGCCGAGCTCCTCGATGATCTCAGTCCCTGATGCGGCGTAATTGCCTAATATGTCACTGTTTATCTCGGCCTTAAACGCTTCGATCAGCCCATCAGGGAAACCGTCATGGTAGACAGTAAATGGAGTGTCAAGTATGATACCCGCCATCTCCCAGTGACCGGTAGTCGTGTCCTTCCCCGAAGAACGCTCACCCATCTTGCCATAAAAACCGACCGGCGCCGCCACTTTCGCGACGCCCTTTATGTCGGTGATGTTACCAAGCCCTAAGCGCCGCATGTTCGGCAGGTTCAGGCCGCCAGCCGCCGCCGCTGTGTGCACAAAGGTATTGGTTCCTGCGTCACCATACGAACCGGCGTCGGGCAGGGCGCCGATACCAGCGCTGTCCAACACTATCAGGATAACCTTCTTTATCACAACCAAACCACAGCCCCCCCCCTAAATAACCGAATATTCTATTTTTATTATACATTTTATTCTTAGATCGTCAAGTGGCAAGGATGTGGAGTCACCCCTTTTTTTGGGGAACTTCTGGGAAGGGCGGCCTATACCGCTTCCCAGAAGTCGTCGAATGGGCAGTATTTACCGGCTCCTTTGTAGAGTGTTTTGTGAGAGGCTATTTTCCCATCCTTCTTCAGCTCGTTCTTTATATCGACTACAAGCGCGTAATTCGCGAGGAATTTCAGCAATATCGGGTCGGTTATGAGTATGTTGAAGCTGTCTGCGCCGTACCCCCATTTAAGCGTCTTCAGGACTCTCTTTGCTTTGACAAAGCGCAGGTATAACAGGTAGTTCACTTTTTCGGTCTGTGTTAATGAGGTGAGCCTTCGGTTGCATACAGTCTCCTTTGCGCATGAGAGGCAACAGTCGTACCCGTTTAAAATCGCCTTCTTCGATGATGACACCTTTTCAGAGAGGATCATATCGTTTAATGATTCCATATCGTTAGCGGAAATAAGGTATTTCAGGAGGTCAAAATAATTCACCTTTTTCGCAACTGCGTGTAATATATTAAGAATGGAGCGTTTCAAGGCATCAGGTTTGTGAAGTTTCTTTTGCGCGAGGTAATAGTAGAGCGAGTTCTTCTCTTCATCAAGGAAGGGCGTAAGGTTATTCTTTAACCTCTGATATGGTTTTGTGAGGCTTTGATTTATCGTTATCATAGTGTGTTTCAAGCTTGTCATACCTGGTGGTGCAGTTCTTGCCGGTGCGCTTACCGTAATACAAAGCCTCGTCGCTCCTTCTGATGAGCTCGTCCTTATCTAATGCGTCTATCGGGTATGAGGCGATACCAAGGGTTACTGTCACATCACTATCCGCATCTTCAAAAAAGCCTTTTGTGTCGGTAATGATGCTATTTCGTATCCGCTCTGCGACTACGTATGCGGACTCGATGTCGATCTCGGGCAGGATTATCGCAAACTCCTCCCCGCCGTACCTTGAAGCGCAGTCCACCTCCCTGATCGACTTTTGAATACTCTTTGACACTTTCTTTAGTATCTTATCGCCGATCTGATGGCCATGGCGGTCATTGAGCTTCTTAAAATCATCTATGTCAAGTAAAATGAGCGATGTATACAGGTTATACCTCTTTGCCCTCGCCACCTCGTCCTCTAACGCTTCCTGGAAGTAGCGGTGGTTGTAAAGGTTTGTAAGGCCGTCGGTAATGGCGAGCTTAAATGTCTCTTCATGCAGCTTCGCGTTGTCTATGGACATTGCGGCGAATGACGAGAGGATGGATAGCAGCCTTAAACTATTTTTAGAGAACTTACGCTTCTTGAAATCGTCGACGTACAAAATCCCGACGATCTTGTCATGGAAGATAAGCGGCGCAGCGACTAACGCCTCAATCCCCTCCGCTTTCGCAAGAGGATTGTTAAAATAACGCCGCCGCTTAGTATCATCAATGATTACAGGATATTTGTTCCTCAGGATCTTTTCCGTGAGCCCGCCCTTCCTCACCGGCCATGACTTCTGCGTCATGAACTCCTTGCTGAAACCCTTAGCGGCGTGAATTATCATCATGTTGCTCTCTTCATCATACAACGCTATGCTGCCAGAAGGCGTATCGGCAATATCCATCGCGCTTCTTAAGATAGAGGAGAGTACCTTGTCTAAGTCTAAGGTCGAGACAACTGTTTTGGCGATCTCGAACAGGTCAGTTAATTCCTTGACTTCTCTAATGAGTTTTTCATCTTTTGATTGATCTGTCATAGTTTTAACCTTGAGAATACAATTATAATTATACTACATAATAACTGTTTGTCAAATGCAATATTTGTTTGTGATATTTATTTGTGACCAGTATGGCCAAATCCCCCGCTACCTCTGCCCGTCTCCTCAAGGTCATCTGTCTGAATAATCTTTGGTCTGAATACCTGACTTATCACCATCTGCGCAAGCCTTAAGCCCCTTGAAATCACATAAGGCTCACCACCATGATTGATCATCAATGTCATTATCTCGCCGCGGTAGTCCGCGTCGATCGTACCCGGTGAATTTACTAACGTTATCCCATGCTTATATGCTATACCGCTACGTGGGCGGATCTGCGCTTCATACCCCGCCGGCAGTGATATCGCGATACCGGTCGGCACCATTGCGCGCTTGCCAGGCATCAATAAAATATCCTCCTCATTCGCACTGTACAAATCCATTCCCGCCGCCGCATCTGACATATACTTTGGCAGTATCGCGCACTCACGTAATTTCTTTACTTTCAGCACTAACGCCCCCAATACTCTACCCTTGCTTCCTAATGTGATTTACGCACACCATTACTTATACCTGTGTTAGTAATTAAAGTTACACTACAGGTCACAGCCTGACCTGACAGTAAACGCCCGCCCACTTATAAAGCGGATTTCATGCTTATTAAATATACATTTATCTGCCTATATTTAGCACAGAACAACAATAAAATAAACAAAAATAATTAAAAAATACAATAGAAAAATAAGTTTAATTACCGACAATTTACATCCATTTTAGCGCGCAAGAAATACGCCGTATAAGTACATGTATTTACACATGAAATAAGTATGCGCTTTACATTTATTAAATTGTACGATATTTATATAATGCAATTTCATTCAAAGGGGGATAGGCAATGAGTAAGAGGAAACCGGTATTCAACGTGCACTGCCATCTGCTGAATTTCAGGTTCGTACCAGACAAGATGACTAAGCTGCTCGCGCATATACCTGAGGATATCGCCGATGATGACTGGTTCGGGGTCGCCGCCGGCTTCCTTTTTAACGTGATTCCCGGCCCCAGATATAACCGGATCCGGAGCTTTTTGAAGACGTACAAGAAGAGTATCCACAAGGTGGCGCAGGATTATGTCAAAAAGAGCATGAAAAACGCCCGGATAGATATATGCGTCCCGTTGATGATGGATCTTGAGCAGGCTTCTAGGGAGCCGAAAGATGTAAACGTCCCTTATTACAGGGGAAACGGCGAGAGTCAGATCTCGCTGATCTCAGAGCAGGTACGCAGGTTCCCATGGCGGGTCTTCCCGTTTATCATGTTTGACCCAAGGCGGCAGGACGCGGACAAAATCTGCATCGACGCTTTGCGAAACAAAGGGTTCATCGGTATCAAGATGTACCCCGCGCTCGGGTACAGTCCGTCATGCCGCGTGCTGAAAAAGACGAGCCCCGCCGCAGCGGTAAGGCTCGGTAATCTCTACAAATACTGCGGTGATAATCAGGTGCCGATAACGGCTCACGCGTCCGTGGGCGGAGCGTACTCCACTGAGCGTGACTCAAACCGCGAGCTGGATGTCTGGCCGCTTACCGAGGTATCGAACTGGATTGACCCGATCTTGGAACACAATCTGAAGATAAATTTCGCGCACCTCGGCGGCAACTACATGCACGATACCGATTCAAAGCGTGTCCAGTCCGCCACGTGGCGCAGGCAGATCCTTAACCTCATCGCAAGATCGCGAAATGAAAAGGGTTTCGGTACGGTTTTCAGTGACATATCCTTTCATGATATGGCGCTCGGCGGCGATAAGAGGAGATATTTTCGCGAGTTGATAACGCTGATGAAAAACAGCGATTATTCGCCGGGTATCCTGTTTGGCACCGATTCCAGCATGATCAGCCATACATGGTCGGAAAGCGATTACATCAAACCGTTCAGGAAGTACCTGCCGCCAAAGATGCAGACGCGTATCTTTTGCGACAACCCGACATCGTTCCTGTTCGATAACGCACGGATACCAGATGCTTACGTCAAGTTCCTGAAGAGCCGGCTGGGTGACCCGCTACCGGAAAAAGATTGGATTATAAAGAAAAACGGTAAGTACTACATCGTGACGTAGCTGCCCACCGGGGAAGTACGCCAGAGATTAAATTTGATGATAACGTGGGTAATGAATAGATGTTTTTGTTGCGCTTCGTACCTCAGCGCAACCTACCCGACTCTTTATTTCATTTAAGCTTAATGCCATTAATAATTATTGTACTTTTGCTTGGTTATGAAGCTTTACAGTGATAGAATCAATGAAAACAATGTAACATATATAATTGTTTATTATCAAGTAAAAACGATTTGAAAACCGTCAACCCTTAACAAACCCGACCTCTAACCTTTTTTAGTGATCTCTTTTATTGATTTTATGAAATACTCGATCTGCGCGTGGGTGTTGAAGCAGCCGAGGCTCGCGCGGACTGTACCCTGCGGGAACGACTTGATCGTCTTGTGCCCCCATGGCGAGCAGTGTACACCGACCCGCAGCAGGATATCGTATTTTGTGTCCAGTATATAACCGATATCCGAGCATGGCATCCCGCTAATGTTGAATGAGACGACGCTCGTTTGCCGCGACGGGTCGCAAACGCCGTATAAGATAACGTCGTCGATCTTTTGCAGCTCCTTTTGCAGGTGGGAGAGGAGCTCCGTCTCGATACCCCTTATCTTTTGCACAGTCTGCTCTTTGATGTACTTTATACCAGCGCCGAGCCCTGCGATCGCCGGTGCGTTCAGGGTACCGCTCTCGTATTTGTCCGGCAGGTCGTCGGGCTGGTCAGGCGCCTCGGAGTGGCTGCCGGTGCCGCCCTCCTTCATCGTATCGATATCGAGACCGTCTTTGATGTACAGGATACCGGTGCCCTGCGGCCCGAGTAGCGCTTTATGACCGGCGCAGGCGAGCATATCGATGTTCATGCTCTGTAGATCTATATCGATCACGCCGGCGGTCTGGGCGGCATCGACCATGAACACGATACCGTGCTCCTTCGCGATCTCCCCGATTGCCTTGATATCGATTATGGTGCCGCAGATGTTTGACGCGTGTGTCAACACAATAAGGCGCGTGTTCCCGCGGATAGCGCCTTTGATATCGGCGGGGCTTAGCTCACCGGTATCGGTGCAGTGCACCATAGTGAACGTGACGCCGCGCGCGGTCAGCTTGTGGAGCGGGCGTATGACAGAGTTATGCTCCATGGAGGTCGTGATGGCGTGGTCACCGGGGTTCAACAGCCCCTTGATACCAAGGTTCAGGGCCTCTGTGGCGTTACATGTGAAGATGATGTTTTTCTCGTCAGGGGCATTGAAGAATTCCGCCGCCTCCACCCTGGTATCGTAGACGTACCTGCTCGCCTCGATCGCCATCTTGTGGCCAGAGCGCCCCGGGTTCGCCCCGACGTGTCGCATCACATGGTCTACCGTCTGATACACTTCCTCAGGTTTTGGGAATGATGTCGCGGCATTATCAAAGTATACCTGCATAAAGTTCCTTTTATGGGCAAGGTGCCCAGCCAATTTAAGGGGCTTGGCCCCTTCGCCTCCGTTGTCGGCTGCCCCGCGATATCGACAACTTACAAAATTGCGTTTTTTACAATATGTATCTTTTCTATTTGGCGGCAGTCCTTTTATTTCATGAGTTTCTTTGGTTTTTGGTTCTCTTCTTTCCCATAGGGGCATAGCGGGTCTGGTTGCAGGAAAGTCTCGTTGATGAAGTAAACAACGCCGCGGCACCCCCCCTGACAATCGCTGAAGTCCAGACACCTCACGCACTTTTTGGCGAAACGCTCTTCGATCTTTTTCCTTACATCCGACCTTAGTTTGCTTCTGAAAATGGTCTTTATGTCTTTGTCCAATACGCTACCAAGGTTGACATATAAAGATGAGCATAAATAAAGATCGCCCTTTTGGTCGATATAGCAAAGTGCGTTACCCGCCTGACAGCCGCCATATTCCATTCGCTCCTTACTCTTCCTTTTCTCAGGGAAGAATATTTTGAAGATAAACAGGTCATGAATGAAGAACCGGATGTTCGACCGGTAATAATCGACTTTCCCAGATATTAGTTCCCTGAGGTTTTTCAGGTCATCAAAAGTCAGCAGTTGCTGCGATATCTCCTCGGCGGCTCTGTTGTTGATAAAAGTGTTCGGCATCTTAAAGTATTTGATCCCGCGCTTTATAAAGTAGTCCAGCAATTAAGGCAATAGCTTATAATTATCCGCAGTTACCACAAGCGAAGGGCATACCTTGTCAGTAACGTTCAGGTACATCTTCAATGTTTTATTGATCTTGTCCAGGTGCTTTTTGTTTCTCTTTATAGTAGCGATGTGCGGGTTCAGCTTAAACTCAAGGAAGTCGAGCTTATGCTCATTCAGGAATCCTAAGTCCTTTTTATCCTTGATGATATTAGACGATGACAGCGAAAGCTTTATCTTAGCGTCCTGAAATTTTTCAAGCAGTTCGTTAAGATGCTCATAGTTTAAGATATCTTCACCTAAATTGACGAAAAAGGGTCTGCCCGCGAGGATCCTGCCCGCAATCTTGAATATATCTTCCTTTTGTAAGATATCATCTGAAGAGTGCTTGAAATTTACGTCCCAGTAGACTCTAAGCGGTGCATCAAGTTTTGATATTTTCATGGTTTTCTATAAGGGCATGATGCCCAATTCAATTTAAGGGGCTTGCCCCCTTCGCCTCCGTTGTCGGCTGCCCCGCAATATCAACAACCTGCAAAGTTGCATTTGTGGCGGCGCGTATTTTTCTATCTGGCAAGTGTCCCTATAAGTAATCGACGATATTTATTCCGATAAAAGTCGGGTCTACCGCTGAAACGACCGACTTTAGCTTCTTGCCGTCAGCGCCATCTGTATCTCGTAAATCGGTCTCAACAATATCGGTCAGCTTATTCCCTTCTCGATCTATGACTATCTTTACTACCGGTGACTCAAAGTCATCCACGTTCTGTTTTGTGACAAGCGCCACCTCGTTGGTATCGAGCCGGACAAACGAACCGGTTGGGAACACGCCCAATATCTCAATGAATTTCCTGAGGATATTCTTCTCGAAGTGCTTGCCTTCAAACCGCAGCATGATATCTATCGCGTCCTTTGGCGTCACCGGCGCCTGATACGTTCTCAAGGTAGTCACCGCATCGTAAGTATCCGCCGTGGTGATGATCGTAGCATGAGGGTTAAGCTGAAAATCAGCGGGTACTGTAGGATATCCATTTTTATTGTAATGTATATGATGCTGGTGCACCATTTCCTTGACATTAGTACTGATATCTCTCATCTTCTCTAATATCTCCACACCATTTTCAGGGTGCAGCTTGATCGCCATAAACTCCTCTTCGGTCAACTTGCCCGGTTTCTTTATAATCGATTTTGCCGTCAATGTCTTCCCGATATCGTGCAGGAGGCCGGCGATACCGATTTCATTAATATCTTTCTCACTGATGTTCAGCGACTTCGCGATCGCGATAGCCAATATGCTGACATTTACAGAATGGTTGAAAGTGTAGTTATCATAATCCTTTATCATCGTCAGGCAAAGCATGGCGTTATGGTCGGTAAAGACAATATCAACGATGTCCTTGACGACTTTGCGCGACCTCTCCGCTCTTGGTATCTGCCCTAACCGCACTTCATCAAAAGTGGCTTTAACAACGTCTATCGCCTCGGAGTGTACCTTTTTCGCTCGTTCTAATATGTCATCTTCATCGACATATACTACTGTAATACTTTGAATATCTTTCTTTTTCAGCTCTTTCCTTATTGCGCCGGTCTGTGCTAATGACGGGTCAGGGTTTGCGATCAGCGACAGCGCCTCAAGCAGGTCATCGCTTGTAAAACCTCTTGAGATACTGACAGATACAAGATTCTTCTCCTCTAATTGAGATATGAAGCGTTTTACAACCGCGCTCTCATCGTAGAACACGAAGTCCTCGATATGTAAGAGCCCGTTAAGTATGCCGAATATCACAACTTCCCGCTTCTTGTGTATCTCCTTGATGATAGCGGTGACAGTGCTAAGCGGCGTCATTATTGCCGGATGCGTACCAGGGTATAACTGCGACCCTTTCGCGATCGCGGTAAAACTCTTTACAATGTCTTCACCTATGTCGTTTAAATCAGGCATTTAGTCTTCTTCTTCTTCTTTCATTTTTGATATGACTTTGTGCAACATCTCCTTACATGTCTTTTTGATATGAGGGTTATGTGAGTTGACCCCGATCTCAAGAGCCTGGATAGCTTCCTCGCCACCCACCTCGGCAATCGAATGCGCGGCCAAAACACGTATCTCATTATTATCATCTTTACCAAAGAAGCTGATATCCTTCAGCAAAGCTAAAAGCGGCGGAATAGCTTTATAAGAACCGGTCCTGCCAAGCGCGATCACCGCGGACTTTCTTATACCCATATCGCTTTTTTTGAACAGCCCCTTTTTTGCCAGACCGATCAGGTACGGGATCGATAAATCAAACTGAAGCTGCCCGATGGAAATAATTGCCGGTTTAAGCAGGCTCTTGTCGGCGGATTTCACTGTGTACATCAAAAGGTCTAAGGAGTCCGGGCTCCCGATATTGCCAAGAGCCTTGATCACTTCTCTTTGAATCCGGGTATCAGGGCTGTTTAGCAATGGAATCAGGTAGTTTAGGGCAGCGTTCAGCCCTGTCCTGCCCAGAGCGGAGATTACCGTGCACGCCACGTACCAGTTGTTGTCATTCAGCCATGGCTCTAACTGTGGCAACGCCTCCTTACCAAATACAGCGATAGCGTCCGCGATATTGTACCTTGTGTTTATATCACGTTTCTGCATAAGGTACCCAAGCAGCAGCGGTATGCAGTGTTCACCATAGTTCTTGAAAAACGTCAGGTACTTTTCTTTATTGCGAACGGTATCGGCGCCCATCTCCTCTATCGCAAGGTTGATTACATCAGGTGAAGTGATAACAGACAACCTTGATAATATCAGTTCGCGCTGCTGCGGAAATTTTGGGATTGGCAGCGTCGCGAGCGATGAGAGAAAGAGAGCGACCTTTAGAATAATGTTGAATTTCTTCGCGTTTTTCAGGTGATGGCACATATTTGCGATTTTATTTAGTTTTTCATCATAAGCGCTTGAGTTGGTCTCGCTGGTCAGCTCCTTTAACAACTCAAAAAGCGCTTTATCAGAAACGAAGACCTCTTTTAAATCAGCAAGAGCTTTGCCCTCCTCGTCATCATGCAGGTCATCGAAGACCTCTTCTAATAACTCTTCCTTCTCCTTCGGGTGGTCTAAAAACTCATCAAACGCGCCGTCATCAAGCCCGTCGTCCTCTTGCGCATCCTCTTCCTCGTCTGGCGGCAATTCCTCTTGCATATCCTTTTGACGCTTCAAGTCTATCAACTTCTGGTAATTCACCTCGTTTGCCCAGATATTACCGATCTCTTTCTATAAGAGCGCAGCCTCTATCCCGCCGGCTTTTCGTATGCTTTTCGGGTCTTGGGACAGTATCTGAAAAAAGTTTGTCATCTCCTCATCAGTAACATCTTTCATGAAGAAGATCGTAGAGATGTTCCGCGAGAAGAATTCCTTTGCAAATAACGCGAAACTATTGTTATTCTTACCAACGACTTCACCGTTATACTCAAACGCGCTTCGTGTAACCAAGAAACTTATGTCATCCCCGTCACCCGCGTTGGTCTTGATGCACTCGATCGCGCTTCTGATAGCGGCCGTCAGGGCGGGGTGCTCCTCCGGGTAGAATTGCACCGCCTTGTAAGCTTTGCTTAACTCGATCAACAGCTCCACATTTTTCTTCGCCGTAGTCCCCATTAATTACCCTACATCATTTAGTTTTCTTGCCCGAAACCCTACGCCTAACGTCTGGTGCGCTATCTTTTCACACGCCAGCACATCGATCCCGGGCATATCAACAACAGTCACAGTCACACAAGGGATCACTTCTTTCGCCCGCAGGATAAAACTCTTTACCCCATTATACGCTTCTTTCCCAAAAATGGAATGACAAAATTTATCGTATTTTTCTTCACTCTCAGCATTCAGGCTAATCGAGATCATATCGACAATGCCTTTTAGTGACGGTAAAATGTTCCTCTTATGGATCATGTTACCCTGACCGTTCGTGTTTATCCTGACCTTACCGCCCTTTTGTTTCACATACTTGGCTATTTCAATAACATTCTTTAGTTTTATCAGCGGCTCACCGTAACCGCAGAAAACGACCTCATCATACTTTGACGGATCACCTATGAGCTTAATGACATCATCAACAGAAGGTTCGTTATCCAGTTTCAGGTTATGCCCCTTTACCACGAAAGATCGTGACCTTGCGCAAAAAGAGCAGTCATTTGTGCAATCATTCGTCAAGTTAACATACAAGGAGTTCCTGATCTTGTATACTATTTCAGCATCAATTTCAGCGGCATCCTCTTTTTTTTTTGCACCAAATAGGGAATGAAAATTCCTTGCCGTTATCCTCGCGACATCCTCTACGCTCAAGCCTTTTATCTTAGCGATAAACTTCGCCACCTCTTTGACATAACAAGGTTCGTTCCTTTTGCCGCGAAACGGTACGGGTGTCAGGTACGGCGCGTCGGTTTCTATTAGTATAATATCAGTTGAGATATTTTTCAAGGCTTCAACTTGTTTATAAGAATTTTTATAGGTGATCGAGCACGAGAACGAGATGTGAAACCCCAAGTCGATAAACTTCTTCGCGTGTTCAGAATCCGAAGAGAAGCAGTGGATCACCCCGCCCTTTTTGATCTTCCCCTTCTTCTTCAGGAAAATCTCATAACATTCTTCATAAGCGTCCCTTATGTGGACGATAAGCGGCAGGGCAAGCTCATCGGCCAGATCTATTTGAGATATGAAATGTTCGAGCTGAAGATCCTTCGGTGAGTAATTTTTGAAAAAATCAAGCCCGATCTCACCGTAAGCCGCTACATCATACTTCTTTACAAGCGCAGTCAGGTTCTTATACGTCGCGGGTGTCACAGTCTTGACATCGTGCGGGTGGATACCGACGCTCGCGCGCAGAAAGTCGTGCTGGAGGGCGAGCTTCACGCCAGATGCGGAATCCTTCTCATTAGACCCGACAAGCATGATATTGTCTATGCCTTCACTGACCGATCTTATAAGGACAGCGTCAAGATCCTTCTTATAGTGAGGCAGCTGCAAATGAGCGTGAGAATCGACAAACATATTACTCCCTCTTTTGCTCAATTCTCGGGAAGAGTACCTCAGGCTTATCTATCTTTGTGCCTGATTCTATCCCGCCAAAATTACTGCTGTATTTCAGGTTAATATCCGACATGTCGTAATTTGAGTTAAGATGCTCTAATATCTTCACCGCGGATTCTGGTATGAACGGATAGATGAAAAGCGCGATCACGCGGATGCAGTCAAGCGCGGCATAGAGCACCGTCCCTAATCTGCCGGCTTTCTTCGGCTCCTTGGCCAGGCTCCATGGCGCCATATCATCGATATATTTATTGATCGCCGAAATAAATTCAAATATAGATATCAAAGCCTTGTTCATTGCAAGGGCATCCATGTGAATCTCTAACTGGAGATAGACTTCCTCCTTCTTCGCTATGAGCGCTTTCTCGCTCTGTGTGATCTCCGATACTTTTGGTATGACCCTGTCAAAGTACTTTACGACCATAGAGCATACGCGGCTGAACAGGTTCCCCAGATCGTTCGCCAGGTCACTGTTTATTCTATGAATCAGGGCATGTTTGGAGAAGTCGCCGTCAAGTCCGAATGGTACCTCCCGAAGCAGGAAATACCTTATCTGATCCACACCATAAGTCTGAACCAGCATATTCGGGTCTACCGCGTTTCGCAGCGACTTGCTCATCTTCTTCCCCTCAACAGTCCACCAGCCGTGCGCGAAGACCCTCTTTGGCGGCTCGATGCCGGCGGCAAAAAGGAACGTAGTCCAGTACACGGCGTGGAACCTGAGGATATCCTTACCGATAACGTGCACATCCGCAGGCCAGTACTTGTTGAACATCCTGTCATCGGCCCTGTAACCGATACCTGAGAGGTAGTTCAGCAAGGCGTCGAACCAGACATAAACGACGTGCTTGTCGTTCCCGGGAACGGGTACGCCCCAGGAAAATGTGGTCCTGCTTATGCTAAGATCCCTAAGCCCCTCTTTGATAAAGCTCAATATCTCGTTACGCCTTGATGCCGGTGCGATGAAGTCAGGATTGTCCTGAATATACTGCGAGAGCCTGTCCTGATATTTCGACATCCTAAAGAAATAGCTCTCCTCTTTGAGCTTGTGCGGGTCACGGTTGCAGTCCGGGCATTTGCCGTCCGCCAACTGCTTTTCCGTCCAGAATGTCTCACACGGCGTACAGTACCAGTCCTCATATTCACCAAGGTAGATATCACCGGCATCTAACACCTTTTTGAAGATATCCTGCACCACTTGCTTATGCCTGTCCTGAGACGTTCTGATAAAATCGTTGTTAGAGATATTCAGCTTCTCCCACAACTGCTGGTACCTTTTGACGACCCTGTCGGCAAGCTCTATCGGTGCCTCACCGTTAGCTTTCGCGGCGTTCTCCACCTTCTGGCCATGCTCATCGGCACCGGTCAGGAAGAACACATTGCACCCCATCATCCGCTTATAGCGCGCCAAAGCATCGCAGGCGATCGTAGTATACGCGTGCCCGATGTGCGGGACATCGTTTACATAGTATATCGGCGTTGTGATATAAAACTTTTTCGTCATCAAAACTCCTGTAATAGAATTCTTTTAAGTTCGCTCTTTTTTTATGACCTGAATGTCCTCAACGCTGATGGTCTTCTCCTCACCAGTTTCTAAAATTACGAGGACCCTGTTGTTCAGGATCTCCTGCCGGATTACCTTACCGGCGCCAAAAGGTGTCTCCACTTTCTTCCCGCACTTTGGGAACCCCTTTTTCAGCCTGATGTAAGTGCTGTGCTCATAGGCGAGGCAGCACATCAACCTGCCGCAGGCGCCGGAGATCTTCATCGGGTTCAACGCGAGGTTCTGCTCCTTCGCCATCCTGACGGAGACCGGTTCAAATGAGCTGAGGAATGATGTGCAGCAAAATTCCCTGCCACAGTTACCGACGCCGCCGGTCATCTTCGCTTCGTCCCTCACCCCGATCTGCCGCATCTCTATCCTTGTGTGGAAATTATGCGCCAAATCCTTTACCAGCTCCCTGAAATCGACCCGATCCGCGGCGGTGAAATAGAAGATCGCCTTGCTCTCGTCGATCAGGAACTCTACCCTCACAAGTTTCATGACGAGCTTGTGCTCAGTTATCTTCTCAAGGCATACATTGAACGCTTCCTTTTCCCTTTCCCTAAGCTCCTCATATTTCTCAAGATCCTCTTCGGTAGCTTTCCTTATCAACTTGAATTCAGTGACAAATTTCTCGCTTTCGGTTTTTCTTTTCGCACACACGACCTTTGCCATCTTAGGCCCCTGGTTTGTCTTGACAACGATATACTCACCAGGAGCGATCTCGACATCAGTGGCCTCGACCCAGGCGGCGCTACAGTTACACCTTGTATTTATCTTTATTAGTTCCATTCCCATTCCTTTATGTACACAGCTCTATCATCATCGATTCAACAGCAAGCCTCTTATTGACATTTGCCATCACAGAGCTTTGTATCTGATTCATAATATTTATTTTTTCAAAGAGTTCATCCTTAGTCAAGCGTGAAGATATTCTCATTATATCCTTAACAATATCCTTATTTATCAGATCATCCTTAAGTCCGGTTTGAAGCATCGCCGCATCCCTGTAAAAAGTCTTGATTATCTCTATCGTCTGCACCAACAGCTCTTTGTCAGAGCCGGACAGTTCGTTGCTGAAGCTTATTATCCCCGCCAGGTTGTTTAATGACGCCTCCTTGACTCTCTTTACAAGCTCCCTTCTTAGCTGTATGATCTTAGAAAAATCAGAGTACTCAATTTTCGCGAAACTCCCCTGCAAAAAAGCTGATATAACCTGCGCTTCGTCACCGCCAAGAGCATACCGCCTGATTAATTCTCCTGTGATATCCGCATCCTTGAGCGGATTGAACCTCAGCTTCTGGCACCTTGAAACGATAGTCGGTAATAACATGTTAATCTTCGATGTGACCAAGATTATTACCGTATCGCGGGCAGGTTCCTCAAGCGTTTTTAATAGGGCGTTTGCGGCCTCGACCCGCAATTTTTCCGTTTCATCTATTATACAGAATTTAAACTTAGCTTCATATTTACCATATTGCAGTTTTCTTTGCAAATCCCTTATCATGTCGATCTTTATCACGGACTTTTCCGGGGAGATAATCAACATATCAGGGTGGTTACCCGCCTGTATCTTTCTGCATGGCGCGCAAAAAGAGCAGGAATCACCAGCATTGCCGCTTGAGCCTGACGAGTTCTCACAAAAAACATACTGGGCAAACGCCTTCGCGACGGTCTTCTTACCTATCTCATCAGGCCCGTAGAAGAGATACGCATGAGCAAGCCTGTCAGAACGGTAGGCATTTATCATCTGCTCTATCTGCTCGTTATGACCAACTATATCATCGATTTTCATCACTCGCACCAGCCATATCATCCAGATTCTTTTGTATCTGCTGTTTTATCCGCTCTAACAACCCCTTCCTCTCCTCTTTACTCATACTTTCCGTATAGATCGGTGCGTCTATCTTTATGTGAATATTATTTTTTTTTATCATAAAGCGTTTTGGGCTCGTTATCATAGAGCTGCCAGAGATGGTAACTGGTACTATCGGCGCACCTGCCTTGTTTATCAGGATCAGGCTCCCGCGCTTGAACGGTAGCAGTTCCCCATCCAGGCTCCTTGTCCCTTCTGGGAAGATGACCACGGAGAACCCTTTGTTGATCGCCCGCACAGACCGCTCGATGCTCCTTATGGCGCTCCGTTTGTGCTCCCTGTCAATACTTATGTACCTCGCGGCTCTCATCGACCAGCCAAGGAAAGGGATACGAAAGAGCTCTTTTTTTGCTATCCACTTTAATTGTACCGGGAAGTACGCGGCGATCGAAAATATGTCAAAAATACCCTGATGATTTGATATGAATATCTGAGGCCTGTCTGTAAGCAGGTTCTCCATGCCGGTGATCGTTACCTTGATACCGCTTGATAGTATTACAAGCTTCCCCCATAACCGGGCAATTCTGTGCGCCACCCTGCCCGACGGGTCAAACATACCAAGAACTGTAGCAATAGTACCCATTACTACAGATTCCACAAACCATAATATCCATACGAATAAGCTATATATCATTTATCAGAAGATCTAATCTCCGCTTTCTTCCTGCAATAACAAAAGGATTTCATAAGCATCTTCGTGAGATATCTCTATCTTCGCGCCCTGCGGGTTCTGCTTGCTTAAAGACACCATCCGCTTCACGATATTCTCCCAATCAGCTTTTGTATACTTCTTTTTGTATATCCTGTCTGAGAAGTGGCATTTGCTGCAACGTCGGTTTAATAACTCCTTGGCCTTAGCCAGCCTTTCAGCTTTGTTTTTACATGATATAGTCGTGACACTCATGATAAATATTAATGCCATGTAAATAATAAATTTCTTCATCGGCTCTCCCCCTCTTTTTTTATTACGTATATCATTTAAATCATGAACTGTCAATTATTATCAGGTTTAATCTAAGAAAGTCTCGTGGATCAAGTGATGGGTAGTATTTGTAGGCTGTATATATGTTTTACCTTTTTGCGAAGGAGATCATTGCGCGCCTCACTGCGTCAATAGTCTTATGACTTCACCTGTGATCTTATCCAAAGCTACGAGCTTTTGCGCCCCGCCATTCTTAAAAGCTTCGTTCGGCATCCCAAATACAATCGATGACGCTTCATCCTGGGCGACAGTACCGGCGCCGGCCTCTCTCATAGCGAGGATACCGTCAGAACCGTCATGCCCCATACCAGTAAGTATGACCCCGACAGCGTTTGCACCGGCATTTTCCGCCACGGATCTCATCATCACGTCAACGGACGGGCAATAACCGCTGACCGGCTGACCGGCGTTACACGTTACTTTGTAACTGCCACCTATGCGCCTGAGAGTCAAGTGCTTTTGCCCGGGGGCGACAAGTATCCTGCCAGGGATGACTTCATCACCACTCTCGGCCTCCTTCGCGTCCATCGCGCAGATATCGTTAAGCCGCTCCGCGAACATCCTCGTGAACCCCGCGGGCATGTGCTGTACAACGATAACGCCCGGCGTGTTCGCAGGGAACCCTGCGACTACCCTCTTGATAGCTTCGGTGCCGCCGGTAGATGCCCCGATCGCGATTATCTGCACTTTTGATTTACCTATATCATCATTATTGCCTTTATGAGACAAAACATCCTTGGCGCCGTTTATGCTTTTCCAGTGAGTCACGTTTGCAGTGGATGCAATCTTCACTTTCGCGCGCAACTCCTTGATCATCGCCGCCAGCCCCTGCGGTACATTCGCCAACGGTTTGGAGATAAAATCGACAGCGCCCGCCTCGAGAGCGTCAAGCGTTACGCTTTTACCTTTTTGAGTGAGTGAGCTGACCATCACAACCGGTATCGGGAACTGCGGCATGAGCCGTCTTAGAAACTCAACGCCATTCATTCTGGGCATCTCGACATCGAGCGTGAGGACGTCCGGCCTGTATTTTATTATCTTATCGCGGGCAACGTAAGGGTCTGGCGCGGTGGCGACCACCTGTATGTCAGGATCCTTGGACAGGCCGTTGGCAAGGATCGTGCGTACTAACGACGAATCATCAACGACTATTACGCGGATCGGTTTGTTCATTTTATAACCTTTTGTAGAGAGCCGGTCCTTTGGTAGACCGCCGGTTTAATATAACAATACGGGCATCTATCCCTCGGCAGGCTCTCTGAATGCCCGATAAAAAGATAGCCGTCTTGCGCGGTCTGTTTAAAAAACCTGTAGATAAGTTTTTCGCGGGTCGGCGCGTCAAAGTAGATCATGACATTCCGGCAAAAGATTATGTGAAAAGATTGTCTGAACGGGAAAGTCCTGTTCATAAGGTTGAAGTGACGAAAAGTGACCTCTTTCTTTACACATTCCTTTACCGCCCACTGGTCGCCGCTTTGATGAATAAAATATTTCTTGCGTAAAACCTCAGGCACCAGGTTCACCTGCTCGTCCGTATACACCCCTGATTTCGCCAGACTCAGCGCGTGAGATGAGATATCGGTCGCGAGTATCCCCGCATTCCACGATACATATCTTTCACTGAAATATTCAAGCAACAGCATGGCGAGCATATACGGCTCCTCACCGGATGAGCAACCGGCGCACCAGATTCTTATATCATTTGATTTTTGCCGCCTTAGTCGCTGGACAATCACCGGCAGGGCGGTATTTACAAAATAATCGAAGTGGGCTCTTTCTCTGTTAAAAAAAGTGTAATTCGTTGAGATAAAGTTTGCCAGCTCCGCTAAAGCTTTCCCTGACTTGTCCGCTATTATGCTGTCATAGTATTGTCTAAAGGATTCATACCCCTCGGCGCGAAGCAGTTTTTGTAACCGGCTGACAATAAAGGTACGTTTCTTTTCAGACAGGTTTATACCGAAACGCTCATAGATAAGGGAGCGCATTAAGTGAAACTCTTTCTCTGATATCGTCATACTCCCTAACGAGACCTGGATTCCCATATCTTTTTTACAAACCTGTCCTGAATTAATCATTCGTCCCCTGAAGGGCATGTTGCCCAATCCTTCGCTATCTGGCAAAAGTCCCTAAAGACATCCCACCTTACTCCTCCCCCTTGATGGGGGAGGAGCTTTCAGCTGACGCGCCTGTTTTTGCTGTGGGTTTGATTCCCGTCAGCTTGCTACGGGGTAGTTCATTAAGCTACGCAGTCTTAATGCTTAGTACCTGCCAAACTCTTTGTCATCAAGCGCGATTACGTCACTTGGCTTAACCGGTGCGGCGCCTGCCGTCGTCCCATGCGGCTCATCATGAGAGATAGCGGCTAAGTGCCTGCCGCCACTGCCGCCACTGCCTCCCACCGCCACCTGACGCTGCTCCATAGCGTGTGTCTCGATCGCTTTTTGAGCAGTCAGCTTAAATGCGTTTAACATTGTCTGCATCTGCGTAGCCTGCCCTGATAACTGTATTGCGGCGGACGCGCTCTCTTCCGCGTTAGCCGTATTCTGCTGCGTGACCTGCTCGATCTGACCTAACCCCTGGTTGATCTGGGTTATCCCCTGCGACTGTTCTGTAGAAGCCGCGGCGATCTCGGCGACGAGGTCTGACACTTTTGTGACGCTATCCACTATCTCTTCTAAAGCGCCTGCCGTCTTCGTTACGATTTCACTGCCGGAATCAACTTTTTTCACCGAACCCTCGATCAGCTCGGCGGTCTCTTTCGCCGCTTTCGCGCTTCTCGCGGCAAGGTTTCTCACCTCCTCGGCGACAACGGCGAAACCCTTACCGTGTTTACCCGCCCGGGCGGCCTCAACAGCGGCGTTCAAAGCAAGCAGGTTAGTCTGGAACGCAATCTCATCGATGACTTTGATTATCTTTGATATGTTCTTGCTCGAAGCGTTGATCTCTTCCATAGCGCTTATCATCTGCTTCATCTGCGCATTACCGGTATCCGCGACCTCACTCGCCTGTGACGCGAGCTGGTTCGCCTGGGTAGCGTTCTCGGCGTTCTGTTTGGTCTGGGAGCCGATCTGGGTCATCGCACTCGTTATCTGCTCAAGCGAGCTCGCCTGCTCTGTCGCGCCCTGAGAGAGCGACTGGCTCGAATCAGACACCTGTTGAGAGCCATAAGTGATCTGGTCAGACGCCGAAGATACCTGCCCTAACGTATCGTTCAACGAGTCCAGCGAACTGCTTATCGCCACCTTGATCAACGCGTGATCACCTTTATAGTTACCGGTTACCTTTTTGGTCAGGTCACCTTTCGCCATCTCTTCTAACACTCCTTTCGCCTCGGAGATCGGCTCTAAGATAGCGTCAAGCATCGTGTTGATTCCGCGTATCATCTCTCCCCAGCTGCCTTTGAAAGCGGCTGCGTTGCCGCGGGCGTCAAGTTTCCCCTCCTGCCCTGCCAGAATAAGGGAAGTGGTCTCCTCGAGCAGGCCGGTCATCGCGTCTATACATGAGTTCAGGCTGTCCTTTATCTCGTTGAAATCCCCTTTGTATTCCTCGGAGATCTTCGGTGGGATTATACCGTTACCGATTTGGCTGACATAATCAGAAGTAACGTTGATCGGTTTGACAAACGCCTCCACAGTCTCGTTCATACCTTTGACGATACCCTGGAACTCGAAATTTATCTTATCTACATCGGCGCGGACGCTCAACTCTCCAGATTCCACGGCGTCTGTAAGGCGCTTGCTCTCGTCAAGCAGGTTCGTTATGTTCGTCATTATTCCTTTGGTTATCCCAAAGAGCAGTAGCGCGATGATTACAGTCACAATGATAAGCGTCGTCACAAAGGAGCGCGTAACAGCCGCGAGCGCTTTTACCTGATATTTGTCGTTTGCAGAGCTTAATGCGTCTACCTTCTCCATCAGCTCATCGAGCAGCGGAGCTATGGAATGCGCGGAAGCACGAAAAATCTCCGTCTCCGCAACGACTTTTTTAGACGCGGCTACCATGCTTTGGAAGATAGCGGTATATTTATCTATGCCATCTTTAAATATCTGTTTCGCTTCATCAGAAAGCTTTGAGTTATCCACTATATCCTTAAAGACCGCCAGTTCTGCACCCATTTTCTTTACATACTTGTCATCCCCTCTTAAGAGAAAGTCCTTTTCGTGGCGGCGCATCATCAATAATGAGTTGTACAAAGCAGTCTCACCTTTATGGTCTTTAAATATGGCCTCCACCTTGTGAGCGATGTCCCTTAATTTACCTTGTTCCCCGCTCTTATACTCCAGCCCGAGCTCTTCTTCTAATACTACAACGTTATTAAAACTCGTCTCATAAGACTTAACGGCATTATTAAGCTTTGCTACAATGGCCTTTATCTGCGGCTCTTTGGATAACGTATCCAACTTGCCTGTTTTTTCATATATCGCCGCTATGGTCTTGGCCTGTTTGTCAAGATACTTCTTATCCTTTCGCATCAAGAAGTCCTTCTCGTTACGCCTCGCGGCAAGAGATTCAATGCCCAGCTCAAGGGTCAGCGCATCCATGGCGGTCACTCTTTTATCTTCAAGCTTCGCCGTTTTCTGGATGTTTCGCCCGGAGTTGTAAACCAGCCCGATAACAATAAAGCCCACCACCAACACTACTGCTATTAGCACCATCTTGTGTAATATTTTCATATTTTCATAAAACTTCATTTTCTTTGTCTCCCCCTTACTTTTTATTCCCCACTCTAATAATATCTTTCATGGTAATAAGAGAACCTCGCTGTGATAAGTGTTTCGCACCCGCTATTATCCAGCCGTCGCTCGTTTCTTCTCCTTCGCCGGCGCCGCTCCTTTTAACATCTCCAGCTCTTCGTCGTAAAGTAGCCTGCTCACGTCAAGGATTATTTTTACATCCTCTTCCATCTTTCCCATACCTTTGATGAATCTGCCGCGGTCACCCCTGCCAGTCCTTGGCGGCGGTTCCACCTGGTCTTCAGGTATGTTCGCGACCTCGCTCACCTCGTCAACGACAAGCCCGACCGCCATATCATTGATGTTCACGACAATAATGCATGTGCGGTCATCATACTCTTTGGGCTCTAACCTGAACCGGGTGCGCACATCTATCACCGGTATGATCTTCCCGCGAAGATTGATCACCCCCCTGACGAAGTCCGGCATATCAGGCACCTTCGTGATCCTCTGGATACCTATGATCTCGGTGACGAACCGGATCTCAATACCGTAATCTTCCTTCGCAAGATGGAAGGTCAAATATTTGTCCTTCTGGGCATCCTCTTCATCTTCATCGTACAGTTCATCGTCTAACTTCTCTACGATACCTTTGTTCTGCGCCATACTACTCCCCTCCTTTCATAACAGTCCTGTTATTATCCTCCTGCTTCTCAGCCAGATAGACAAGAGTCCCTGCATCAAGTATCAGGCTCACCTCACCGTTCCCTAAGATAGTGCAGCCGGAAACGCCTTTGACATTACCGATATAGCTTGATAAACCTTTTATCACCGTTTGCTGCTGACCAAGAATCTCATCGACAAAGAGACACGCCTTCTTTTCATGAGCTTCAAAAACTATCAATATCCCGTCTTTGAATTTATGATAATCCGGTTCTGTCCTTAGCACCTCATGCAGCCGGAGTATCGGGATGAACTCTTCCCGCAGGCGCACTATCTCCTGCCCGTCCGGCGAGACGATGATCTTGTTAGAATCCTGACGAAACGTCTCTTGAATGGAGAGGATCGGCAGGATGCACTTGCTCTTACCGACGCGAACTAACATCCCCTCGATGATCGCAAGTGTAAGCGGTATGCGCAAAGTGACCTTTGTGCCGACCCCTTGTCTGCTCTGGATATCTATCTTCCCTTGTATCTTTTTCAGGTTCTGCTTGACCACGTCCATACCGACGCCTCTGCCGGAGATATCCGTCACCTTATCAGCGGTGGAGAAGCCAGGCTGAAATACCAACGAAAAGACCTGCTTGTCGCTTAGCTCTGAGCCGTCCCCCTCGATCAGGCCCTTGGATATCGCTTTTTCAATTATCTTTTGACGGTCCAACCCCTTACCGTCATCCTCAATAATAATCCACACCTCTCCTTCTTCATGCCTCGCCGTAAGCCTTACAGTGCCTTCATCAGGCTTACCCGCCTTGCGCCGCTCCTTTTGCGGTTCTATTCCGTGATCGATGCTGTTGCGGATTAAGTGGACAAGCGGGTCTGTGATCGTCTCGATGACAGATTTATCCACTTCGGTCTCCTCACCGGAGAGCTTCAGGACGACCCTCTTTTTTGATTTGGCGCCAAGGTCATGCACAAGGCGAATCATCCGGCGGAAGAGCCCTGATACCGGTATCATACGGATCACCATCGCCATCTCCTGCAGCTCACGCACTATCTTATCCATCTGCTGGGCGGCTTTGTTGAAATTGTCCAGTTGGAGATCGTGTAAATCGTTGTTATTGACAACGACCTTCTCGGCAATGACCAGCTCACCGATCAGATTTATCAGGGAATCGAGTTTTGTCAGGTTGACCCGTATATCCTGCCGTTTCAGGACATCTTTCGGCGCCACTTTGACTTTCTTTTCAATGACAGGGGCGACAGTCATCATGCTTCTCGCCTCTTTTTGCTTTTTCAACGCTTCTTGCACCTGTCGCTTGGTAACAACGCCCTTCTTGACTAAAATATCGCCAAGCGGTTTTCGCTGTTCCTCTAACGCAATCTGTATCTCTTTGGGAGACACGCTCCCCTGCTCGATCAACAGGTCACCTAAGAACAGCGACCCTTTCTCCTTGCCCGGAGTAACCAGCCACCCCTTTGGCAACAAGCTTTCGATAAGCTCAAGATAAAGGGGCAGGTTACTTATTGCACCGGCGCCCTCGTTTGATATGTCAAACATAGCGGTTCTCAGCACATCGACAAGCTCTAACATAACTTTTGCCGCTTTGTGCTTATCGACGTTGGCTTTCTCCTTTACCGCGTCCATAATAGTCTCTATCTTATTGCTGAGCATCTCTAAATCGACATAACCGAAGAAGCCGCAATTACCCTTGAAGCTGTGGATGTTGCGTAACAAATCGCCGAGGATCTCCATATCATCGATTGAATTGATCCATTTAAGGAGACCCTGCTCAAATGCCTGCAAAAGCTCGTCCGCCTCCTGAACAAAATGTTCCACCATCTGTGTCGTTATAAGGAACTCTTTTTCAGACGACGTATTTTCCTGCATGGAGTCAGCTGTCCGCTCTTCTTCAGGCTCCTTCGCACCATCTTTGGTAAGGTAGGTTTTGCGCCCTGCGTCGAGTGCGTCATTTGCCTGCTTAATAGCCTCTGTCAGATTATCGCGCACGAGCCTGGCATCCTCCGCCATACCTTTGTCAGAGAGATTATCCTGCAAATAATCCAGGGCGTCTTTTGTAAAATCACATGTGGTGCACAGAAGATCAACATGTTGGGGCCTAATCCAGATACCGCCTGAGCGGACGAGGTCAAGCAGGTTTTCCGCGGCATGAGCGACGCCACAGATATTTTCTAATTCCAGGAAGCCGGCGCTCCCTTTCATCGAGTGGAACAATCTGAAGATCGCGTTAAGTGTCTGGGAGTCACCGTTTATCAATTGAAATACTTTGCAATTCAGGCAATCCTGTCTTGTAGCCCCCCCGATACATGACCCTAAGGCGCTTTCAACATAACCGACATGTAACCAGCACGGAAATTCTATCTCCTTTCCATACCTTACGCAGATATCGTTCCCACATTCCATCGTTTCCCAGCAATTTACATGACCGCAGCTTTGCCCGAGCTCAATGACCGCGGGTTCTAACTGCTCGACCATCTCTCTGGTCTCTTGTATAAATTCCTGGATTATCTCATATTGTTCACTTTTAATATCATAACTCACAATAACACTTAACCTTTTGCACTCTCCCCCCACAGAAAAGATTCATATATATGTATCTATGCGAACCACAAAACACTCATTAAGAAAATTTTGGCTTATTTTTTCCGGTTGTCAATAGGTAAAAATAAAAAACACGTTTTTTTTGGTGGAATTGCCTGCTCTGTTAATTGTTACAGCATGTTAGGTGGGTTTACTTATTTGCCTGCTTCAAGCCCTTTACATTTTCGTAATAAAGAAATTCATCATTGTCTTTTCCCTGCGGGACAAAATCATCTATAATTGGGAAGGAATCCAAAGCCTTGGCGATGTTTGCCCGCAAGAAAGAGTCTACCCATTTAAATATGTTATTCTCTTTGATCGAGCGCCGCATCCGCCGCATCCTTGTTTTTTGCTCTTCCCTGTCCATCGTGAATGCCCGGTATATAGTCTCCGCTACACCCTCTATGTCATAAGGGTTGACTAACAACGCGTTTCGTTGCAGCTGCGCGGCGACCCCGGCAAACTCGCTTAGGATAAGAGCGCCATGCTCCTCGACGCTCGAGGCGCAGTATTCCTTAGCGACGAGGTTCATACCATCTTTCAATGGTGTGACAAGCGCGATCTCACACGTGCGGTAATATGCGAGCAGCTCTGCCCGGCTAACGCTGCGAAAGATATAGTGTATGGGTACCCAGCCCGAACGCGTGAACTGGCCGTTTATCTCACCCACCAGCCGCTCGATCTCTATCTTCAGGTCATAGTACTCTGGTATATCCTCGCGGCTTGGTACGACTATCTGTATCAACGTGGCTCTGTTTCGCATCTCAGGGAATCGTATCAAAGCATTCCTGAACGCTTCTAATTTATCTGGTATCCCCTTCGTATAGTCCAGGCGGTCGACGCCAAGGATAAGGCAGCAGTGCGGGAGGTCTTCGTGCAGGTACCACGCCCTCTCAGAGACCTCCTTCGTCTCCGCCATGTTCGCGAATTCATTATAATCGATGCTGATCGGGAAAGTACCGATCCGGGATTCCCTCTTACCGATGCGGCACCTGATAACCTGCCCTTTACCATGGATAACAGCGTCCTTTAGAAGCATACGAACGCACTGGACAAAATTCCTTCTGTCTCGCAGCGTCTGGAACCCGATGAGGTCATATTCCAGCAGTGCGCGCAGTATCTGAAACCGCCACGGCAGTTTGACAAAAATATCAAGAGAGGGGAAAGGTATATGCAAAAAGAAACCGGTCTTGTTATTTACATTCATCTGCTTAAGCTCGCTCGCGACGTTCATCAGGTGATAATCATGCACCCAGATATAATCATCGTTCTTAGTGTTTTTCGCGATCGCCTCGGCAAATTTGAGGTTGACAGCTTTGTAGGAGTTCCAGTATTTTGGCGCGAAATTGCACCGGGTCTGGAGATCATGGAATAGTGGCCAGATTATCTCGTTTGAAAACCCGTAATAGAAATTCTTGATCTCGCTTTCTGACAGGTTTACGGGCTTAAGTGTATATCCTGACTGGCCTGCCGCGCTCTTAAGAAGGGTTGACAAATCAATACTTCTGGTCTCTTCCTCGGTCACGCCTGTCCAGCCTATCCATACGCCGCCACGGTTTTTCAGTACCGGTGCGAGCGCAGTTACAAGTCCGCCGGAACCAGGCTCGACATTCCACTCATCCGCACCTTTGTTCAATACGATAGGTAGCCTGTTTGAAACGATTACCAGTCGCTTTTTATGAGTATCTTCAGCCGACATCTTTCCCCCTAAGCAACGGTTGCTGAATCTTTCTTTATATACAATGTCTGGGTCGGGTAGGCGAACTGAATACCCTCATCATTGAACTTGCGCATTATCGCGACGTTTATCGCCTGCTGGATATCCATATAGACATTGTAATCAGGACTTAATACAATGTAAACGACCTCAAAGACCAGCGCAAAGTCACCGTATTCCTTAAAATGCGCTCTGTCAAAACGGGTATCCGACTGCTTCTGGACGACCTCCTTTATCATGAGAGGTATCGCTTCCACCTTCTCTGCCGGTGTATCATAAGTCATCCCCAGGGTAAATACGACGCGGCGCTCGAGCATCCGCTTGTAGTTCCGTACCCTGCTTTGCAAAAGATCGTTGTTCGAGAAGATTACCTGTTCGCCTGACAGGCTTCGGATGCGGGTTGTCTTCAAACCGATATGCTCGACACTCCCCAGATAATCCCCGACGATGATGAAGTCACCGATAACAAAAGGCTTGTCGAGCACGATAGACAAGGACGCGAGCAGATCGCCGAGTATGTTCTGGACGGCAAGCGCGACGGCTATGCCCCCGACGCCAAGGCCGGCGATAAGGGCGGTGACGTCTATCCCCAAGTTATCCAATACTAACAGAAATGTCACTACCCAAAGCGTTACCTTCGCGATGAAGCTAAGTGCGGAAATGGTAGTCGCGTTCGATGTATCATGCTCTAATTTTCGTTTGACATAGCTCTTGCTCCAGATCGAGATGAACGCACTGCCCCAGAGAGCCGACTGGAGTATCAGCGCGATCACAGCCGCCGTGTTGATAATGATTGAAGCCGCCGCGGTCAGGTTCAGGACAAACGTACCGGCATATATTGAGAGTATTAAAAGGAAAATAAACTTCGTCTTTTTGAAAAGGTCTACGATGGTATCATCCATGGTGGTCTTTGTCTTTTTTGCGAACTGCGCCAACCGGTCAGTGATAATCTTCTTTATTATCTCTAATAAAATGACGCCGAAAAAGGTGATTATTACGGCTAATAGCCATTTTGCCAGGGTGTTGTTATAGAATACTTCGTTTAATATCTCAATCAGTTATCTCCACAAGCTCTCTTCCAGCGTAATAGGAACTCTAAAAGTTCTTCGGGGGGCTCGATCCAGAGATCCGCCGCTGTCGCCCGCAGCCCGCCCCTCACAAGGACGCCAAGCCCCCTTCGCTTGATCGCCCTGAAAGCGTCCTCATCGGTCAGATCATCCCCCAGATATGCCGATACAGTATCTTCACCCATCTCAGCAAGGATTGCGTCTATCGCGCCGCCTTTATTCCCGCCTGATGTGCGAAGCTCAATACCACCATCAAATTCGTGTAAAGTCAGATTACTCCCTTTTGCGAGAAAAGTCCATTCTTTTATGACTTTTTCGCGTATCTCATTGATAAGATTAGCAGATAACCCTCTTAGGTGTATCGCGCGCGAGGCGGGTTTCTTCTCATAATGATCCGCCAATCGCTCGAAAAGTACCCAGTTATCCGCTTTTATTAGAATGTCAGATGTGATCTCGTCTATCTTTGGCGCAAAGTAAGCGCCGTCTGGCATCATGCGCTCTGAGCCGTGCGAGCCCCAAATCTCCGGCAGCTTCTTCAGGCCGAGCAGGGGAATCAGGTCACTCACCGCGCGTCCGCTGATCAAAACTAACCGCGCAGCGCCGGTGCTGATAATATCATCTATGATCTCTCGTACGCCTTCGTACGGATACGCCTTGTCGCGCTCATCGCGAAACGGCGCGAGAGTACCGTCGTAATCAAGCAGTAACGCCCGATTCTCAGCGTTTTTTACTTCGTCAAAGAAATCATCTAAATCAAAACCAGACTCAAGAATTTTCATAATCTATATATAAATTTCCGGTAAGATCAACCTAACACGATCCGGTCTTCCGCGCCGTGTATCAGCCCGACCATAAGGGTCAGGTGCTCCCGTAACTGCCGCGTGAGCAGGAAATTCTCTCTCACAAAATCACGCGCCTTCTTACCCATCTCCTTTAATTTGTTGCGGTGATGGAGCAGGTAGCGTATCCGTAGCGCGGCGCCCTCTGGCGTGTTCACAAGGAAACCGGTATGGTGGTCAATAACCTGCAAACGGATGCCGCCGGTATTACCACCTATTACGGGTTTACTTTTCCACATCGCCTCGGTGACCGTCAGGCCGAACCCTTCCTTTATCGATTTCTGGAGCACTATGTCAGATGCGCGCTGCAACGCGTTGATAGTTGTGTGCGCATCCGCGGGCAGTAAAAGCACATGGATATCAGGGTCGCCCGAAGCGGCGCCCCGCACCTCTTTTAATACCGCTTCTCCCTCGGGGTCGTCTGTCGCTTCGCCACCGGCAAGCACTAACTGCAAAGTCGGTATGAATCTTTTAGTCAACTTGTAAGACTGTATGACACCGATCGGATCCTTAAATTTATCAAAACGCGAGACCTGCAATATAATCGGGCGGTCAGGGTCAAGGTCAAAATCAGGGAAAACGGCTCTGACCTCTTTCGCGCTTATCGACTTGTTCTTGTCGCTTAACGGGTCGATACTTGGTGGGATCAGGTACTGGGGGTGCGACAACGCCTGCGAAAACACGGCCAGCGAAAAGATGCTCGCGTCATATTCCGAGACAAAATCCCGTAAATATTTCCATACCTGCCGGTTCGGGTGGCTGCCGTCTATGTGACACCGCCAGATCCACCTGCCTTTCCGGTTCGGGCAGAACTTAAGCACCGCCGCGGGTTGAGGGTCGTGTATGAATACGAAATCAGCTTCTTCGAGCATCTCCCTGAACTCATCTGCGAAATCATTGTTGGTCTGCTCATAGACCTTCAGTAAATTCTGTGGTATCTCTACATGACTGCCCTGAAGCGCGTTATGGAAATACTTTGTACACTGATAAAAGTCCGATCTGCCCAAAATCACTTCCCACTTCACGTCCAGCCCCAACTCCTGCTGCAACGGTACAAGCTTCGTCAGTATCTCGGCAACGCCGCCTCCTATGCGGGTCGAGTTGATATGAAGCACCTTCATACCTTTTAATGGCACAGATAGCTGCCTGAGATGATCGATTACATCTTCACCGGCAACTTTCGCGTACGATTCTAATAATGTGGTCACACCTACTCCTCTTTTAATGAAATTCTACTCTTTTTACCACATAACGTCGGATTCGTCGCAAGCTCCTTAATCCGACCTATGCGGCTAATATATTGGGTGAAGCATCATGCTTCCTCTTTAAATGAAATAATAAGTCAAGCAATAACCTACAATGCTTCCAATTTGAGCGAAATAATGTATATTGCTAATATATTGGGTGAAGCATCATGCTTCCTCTTTAATATTTTTAAAATAATTTTTGAACAATGTGATAAGCTGTTGCCGCAGCTCTGATAAAGAAATAAAGTACGGGTCTATAGTCTTTAGCTTTTTGCTCAGGTCGCTATAGCTGCTGCCGAACCCGTCTAACCACGCCTCAAAGTCATCCAGACTATCTTCGGTACGACGACGGGCGTCGATGAAATGGTAATAGATACTGCTGACCGACATCCCCGGTATCGCCTGCGCGAGCTCATGCGGCGAGCTTATCCGCTTATGGGTATCAAACACGACTATCTGCGACCGGATAAAGTGAAACTGCTGGTCGCTCCTCGCCCACGGTATCCACTCGCTCTCATCCAGACGCTCCTCTATTACATCTAAAAGCTCTTGCCTCAACGACTCCAGATCCGTGTAGTCCGTCGGGTCGATCACGCTCAGACGCTCCGCCAATGATGTGTCATGGAGACCGTGGCGCGCCCAGCCGGCAAAATCGTTGTTGAACTCCGGGTCGTCGAATCTCGGTCGGAGCAGCCCCCCCCAGAAATGGTAGTAAATGCTCCCTGAGTGTATTCTCTGAAGATTGTCCCGAAGCTCCCGAAGGTTCTGCGCCCTAAGGCCGGTGGCGACCGCCGCCAGAGCGCAGTCCTTTACGGCAAACGGCACCGGCGCCGGCTTCGCTGAATTGTTGTTAGTTGAATTATTGTTATCTGTCATATTGCCCGCCTGGATCGTTTAGTATCTTCATCATCGTATGAAATTATAAGTAATTAAATATGTTATGTCAAGTACGATATTTCACTAACGCGATGGTTTGAAAGGAGTAACGCAGTAGCGGAGCCCCCCCTCTTGATGGGAGGGGGATGTTTTCTTGCTCCCGTGCATCTGGATGCCCCACCAGTTGAGGTGGTCGTTTATTCTTGACTTAATCAAGGTAAAAATATAAAATCAGGTTGTATATTCATTATTAACACGGCAACTAAATAAGTATGCTTTCTTGTCAAAAATATAGCAGGTTGTCATTCCTGCGAAAGCAGGAATCCAGGTGTTATTATCAGATTTATGGATCCCCGCTTTCGCGGGGATAACGGTGGTGTGCGGGGATGACGTGTCGTAAAAGCACACTGTTTGATTGCCGGGTTAATATAAAGGAAAAGAAGCGTGAAGAGACTGTATATAAAGACTTTCGGGTGCCAGATGAACGAGTATGATTCCATGCGGGTCGCGCGGCTGCTCGCACCACTCGGGTATGAGATGACCGACGATAAGTGCGGCGCGGATCTGATCGTGTTGAACACGTGCAGCATACGGCAAAAGGCGGAGGGGAAGGTCTACAGCATGTTGGGCAGGCTCCGGCCGTTAAAGCAAGAGAATGAAAACCTGATCATCGCTGTCGGTGGCTGTGTCGCCCAGCAGGAGGGGAAGAAATTGCTTGGCAGGATGAGGCACGTCAGCCTGGTATTCGGTACGAAGAGCGTCTCGAACCTGCCGGCTATGATAAAGAAAATTGAGCGAAGCGGCGGGCGGTATGTAGATACCGGTGAGGCTGAGCACCGCGAGACTGCTTTTGATGATGCCTTCGATCATAATAAAGGCGATTCGAAAGCTTTGATCACAATAATCGAAGGGTGCAATAATTTTTGCGCGTACTGCATCGTACCGCATGTGCGCGGGCGGGAGCGGAGCCGGCGGGCGCACGACATACTCGACGAGGCGCGGGTTCTTGTCAGAAGCGGCGTGAAGGAGATAACGTTGCTTGGTCAGAACGTGAACTCATATCATGACAGCAGTAACGGTACGACGGATTTCCCTGCGCTTTTGCGCAAGGTGGCGGCGACTAACGGGCTTGAGCGGCTCAGGTTCGTCACATCACACCCGAAGGATCTGACCGATGAGCTCATATCGTGTTTCAAGGAGCTCCCGACGCTTTGCAACCATATACACTTACCGGTGCAGGCTGGCTCTGACAGAGTCCTTGAAAGGATGAACAGAAAGTATACCCGCGGGGAATATTTAAATAAAGTTGATAAATTACGAAAAGTCTGTCATAATATAAGCATATCTACGGATATAATCGTAGGTTTCCCAGGGGAGAGTCGGGACGATTTTAACAAGACCATGGAGCTGGTGAGGGAAGTGGAATACGACCACAGCTACTCTTTCAAGTTCTCCACCAGGGCGGGCACCAAGGCGGCGGGCTTTGATGATGACGTGTCGGGCGCAGAGAAGTCGGTGCGGCTAAGTGAGCTCCAGGCATTACAAAAGGAGATAATCTTTTCTAAAAACAAGGAGTTCGAGGGGACGAGCGCAAGCGTTTTGGTCGAAGGCGTCTCCAAGACGAATGAGGAGCTGCTCACCGGCAGGACCACCTGTAACCGGATTGTCAATTTTTCAGGTGACAGCGCTCTTGTGGGGAAGATAGTCAACGTGAATATAACGAAAGCTTTTATGAACTCGCTTCGGGGTGAGGCAGCGGTAGACCATTGACAGAAACAGAGGGTGAAATCATGTTTGTTAAAGTGAAGGTGGCGGGTATAGCGATCGACCCGCTCGCGAACACACCGATAGTGATATTGAAGGATCTCGAGGAGCAGAGCGTCGTACCGATCTGGATAGGTATATTAGAGGCGAGCGCGATTGCCGCGGAGCTTGAGAAGATCAAGCTGTCACGGCATCTCACTCATGTCCTTATAAAGAACGTCTTAACCTCGCTGGGCGTCAAGCTTGAGAAGATCGAGATAAATGACCTGCAGGAGAACACTTTCTTTGCGTCTTTGTTCCTTAAAAGAGGCGGGGAGCTGATAGAAGTGGACGCGCGCCCGTCAGACGCGATCGCGCTTGCGCTTAGCATGGAGTCCCCCATCTATGTCGAAGAAGATGTGATAAAAAAATCCGGTAAGATGGACATTACCGCCGATGGCGAAAAAAGGGAATATGACAAGAAGAAATGGGCGGAGATATTAGAGAACCTGTCGCCCGAGGATTTCGGTAAGTATAAGATGTAGCTGAAACTTTATTTTTTAGGATAATTATTTGAACGTTGACAAAAACATTGCAAGTGACGCGATCCCTTTTGAGCAGGCCTTTTTGGATATCGGCAAGAACAAATTACTCACCGTACTGGATTCTTGTTATAAGATCATCAGCGGAAACGATTCTCAGACCGTCCATGAGCGCATACTAAGTGAGTCACTAAGGATCATGCGCGCGGATAAGGGTTTTTTCTTCATCATAAAAGATAGTAAAGAACCTTTTGAAATAATCGATTACCTTGGCAGCAATGAAGCTGAGCTGAAGAGATGGAGCTCCATCAGCCTGTTCGTTAAAGATGAGCTGCAAATAAACAGTAAAGTTTTTTATGAGATCCAGGAAGACAGGAAAGTAGACCTGAACTCGCTTATAATACCGGTGCATTATAAGGATAAGCTGTACGGGTTCTTAAAATTGGCGCAAAGGCAGGGGCTGGGTAAGTTCTCAAAGCTTGACCTGAGCCTTGCCAACGAGCTGATCGATTTTATCAATGTCGCCATAACAAAACATGAAGACGCAGAAACAGCTGAGCAGGGCTCTTTAGGTCTTTATGGCAGGAGAGCGTTTCGGGCGAATTATTTTACTGAATATCTCGCGAATGAGCTTAGGCGCGCGCACCGGTATAAGAAGGCGTTTTCTCTCATAGATTTAGAAATCGATAATTTTGATTCTATCAAGAAGAAGTTTAGTGGTAAAACGATTAATAATTTTATCATCGGGCTTTTAGAACGGCTTAATGAAATAATACGAGAGACAGACTTCATTACTGAGGAAGCGGAAGCGAAGTACCTGATAATGCTCCCAGAGACAGACTATTTTGGTTCGCTTATCACCGTCAGGAAAATTAACAGTATCCTTTCGCAGGGCTTGACAATCAAGGATGATAATTTCTCCGCACCGGTCTCGCTCATGATCAGTTCCGCGACATATTTAAAAGACGGCGAGACTGGGGAAGAGATTCTGCGGAACTTGAAGGCGCGCACAAAGAACGCGAAGAGCAGTATCGCGACGAAGCTGGATATAAAGAAAAAACCGTTTATCGAGATATTAAAGGCGTTGACTGACGGCGGGCAGTTAGCCGAGGTTTTAGCGCCTGATAAGAAGGGATATGATAAGCTCTCTTTACAAGAGACTCTTCAGGATGAAAAAGGCACCACGAGGTTCGCGTCGTTCCCGTCGCTTATGATAAACCAGGTAGAGAATATCATACTTAACGAAGCCTGGATCAACCCTGAGCGCGGCGGTATTATCTTCATCGGGAAACCTTCATTAGAGGATACCCTCGCCATGCTGAAGAACCTGCCGAACATCAAGAAAGCCAAGTCGCGGCTCTTTTTGATAACAAAACAGTGTGAGAAAGAGATTGTCTACCCGAATATAACTTATATATTTACTGCCGACGTGACCATAAAGGATTACTATTTCATAGTATATCTGAACGAGGAGTACGCGTACGGCCTGTTTGCGAAAAAGGGGATGGGTGATACTTATAAAGGTTTTCACACTTCTGATTCGTTTTTTATAGAGAATCTGGTGGTAAAGCTCCAGAACCAGTACCTGTTACAGGAAAAACTATAAATGGACAGAAAAAGGATTCTAATTGCTGATGAGGACCAGAAGCTTATCGTTCAATTGAAGGATATGCTTGTACCGATGGGCTATAAAGTCAGCACGGCGATCGACGGGGCGACCGCTCTGCAAAAAGCCCTTAACCTGCGCCCTGACCTGATCATCATGGAGATGGACATGAGCATCATAAGCGGCGCTAAGATAGCTCAGATCCTGCGGACAAACCCCCGTACAGCGGAGACTTGCATCTACTTTTTAGATTCAGAGCGGGTGGAGATAGAGTCATTTGACGAAGAGAGAGACGTCTTCATACAAAAGCCGATAAATTACGGTAATTTAGTCTTAATGATAGATTCTTTCTTTAAAGGACAGGGCAAGAAGGAGGAGGCCTCTATTCTGGGGGAGGAACTCTCTGGCCACCTTTCCCAGATATCGCTCATTGACCTTCTCCAGGTATTCAGCATGAACAAGAAGAGCGGGCAGCTTGTCATAAACTATAATAATGGCAACGCTATCGTCTTCATCAAGGACGGCAATATAATCAACGTGCAAGTGGATGATATCGAAGGGGATAAGGCGTTCTACCGGCTTTTGACCCTGAAAGAGGAGCACTTTAATTTTATACCAGAGGGTTTTGTCGTCGGTTCTGATGATATCCCCCCAAAGATATTCAGGAAAACCGACTCGCTTTTGATGGAGGGGTTAAGGCAGCTCGACGAATGGAAGAAGATGGAGAGCAACCTGCCGGCATTAAGCACAACGGTCAAGCTTAACGTCGATCCAAGCACCCTGGCCAAAGGCATAAAACCTATTACAAAAGAGATATTCTCTTTGATGGACTACTACAACAGCGTCAAAGATATTGTAGATCATTGCTCTTTTAGTGATTTCGAGGCGCTCAAGTCCATTTTTGTATTACTGCAAAAAGGGGTCATTCAGGTGGTCTCTACCGATACGGCGGCAGAGGAGGGGAAGTCGTTCCTGTTGACCTCTGACCAGTTAGTATCAATCAAGAAGCGGATACTTGAGACAAGGGGATTCAAATCGAACAAGAAGTTCGGGAAGATATTAGTCATCGGTGACGAGTACCGTACATTAAAGCGATTTGTCAAGACATTTTCACGTCTTAAAGAGTTTAAAATTAACAGGCAGAATTTAGGTTCTTCGCATGAAAAGGTATTGATAAGTATTATCGGTACGTTAAAACTCACCGATGGGCTGAACCTGCTCTTTTACTCCATGCCTGTCGCCGACAGCTTCAAACCGGTCTGGAACATCTTCTCAAAGGATATTATCGATGTGCTTTTGCTGCTGCCGCAAAAAGAGGCGGATGATACGCAAAGCCTGTCAAGCGCGAGCGGCTTTTTCTACAAGCATTTCGGCAAGGTAGTGAAACCGGTGCTGATAACTGACGACCCGGTAACAGACGGTGAATTGTCTAAGGTAAAGCGAGAGTATGATCTAAACAGCGTCTTCACATATAATATTAACGAGAAGCAGGGCGTAAATGACTTCTTCGTCGATCTGTTTACGAAGTCGTAAGTGAATAAATTAGCCCGCAAAAAAAACAGGTGCGCCTGTTAAACATTGAGGTGAATATGATCGATCTGCATACACATTCTTTTTTCAGCGACGGTGAACTGATACCAAGCGAACTTGTAAGGCGCGCCGAGGATACCGGTTATACGACGATCGCCATTACAGACCATGTCGATATCTCAAATTATGACTTTGTCGTACCAAGGCTCGCCAAAGCGGCCAAGGCGTTAAACGGCGCCGGCGGCATCAGGGTGATACCCGGTGCGGAGATCACGCACGTACCACCGGCTCTGATAAAGGGGCTCGCGGATTCGGTGCGGGCGCTCGGCGCGAAGCTTGTCATCGTACATGGCGAGACGATCGCGGAACCGGTTATTACCGGTACTAATCTTGCCGCCGTGGGCTCGGATATCGATATCCTCGCGCACCCAGGGCTCGTTGACGACGAGACATGCGAAATAGCATCCACGAGAGGGATCCACTTTGAGATATCCGCGCGCAAAGGCCACTGCCTGACGAACGGACATGTCGCGAAGATGGCATTGAAACACAACATAAAACTGGTGATAAACAGCGACACTCATTCTCCTTTTGATCTTCTGACCATACAAAAAGCGAAAAAGACGCTCAAAGGCACCGGTATCAGTGAGGATAAGATAGACGGCATAATCAACAATTCGAAGACTCTTGTCAGCAGACTGTAGGGGATACGTCACTTACTATATAACTATATAACAAGCCGCCATGTAAAGTGAGCAGTTTTACGTCATGCTCAGGACAAAATCCGGCAACCTTCGTCGCAATGCGCGATTCTTG
>JAJRZU010000051.1 GCA_024275075.1 Deltaproteobacteria bacterium
ATGAATAATTTGCTATTTGGCTTAAGTCCCATATAGTAGGTTGTCATTCCTGCGAAAGCAGGAATCCAGTTGTTATTATTATCTTGATGGATCCCCGCTTTCGCGGGGATGACGCGCCGCAAAAGCATACAGTTTGATTCCGGCTTAAGTCCCATAAGCTAATTTTCTTGACATCTACAAAATATATGTGTACAATTTTAGCTACTTAAATCGATAACTAAATATTTTACGCAAAAGGTGACGCACTATGAAAATATTAAAAAGATTTTCAGGATTGTTGTTTATATCATTGTTTGTGATATCATTAGTATTTACAACAGGTTGCGATAACGAAAGCAATACGGTGACAAGCGTTGGCGCGAGTGATACCGATACCGACACTGGCGCTGATACCGACACTGGCGCTGATACCGACACTGGCGCTGATACCGACACTGACACGATTGGTGCATATTATCTTGACAGTGACGGTGACGGTTACGGCGATCCGGCCATCTCAACGCAGGATACACCATCGCCCGAGGGTTATGTCGCTGACAATACGGATTGCGACGATACCGATCCTTTCATCAACCCGAACGCGAACGAGATCCCCGGCGACGGTATCGATCAGGACTGTGACGGTAGCGACGCTGACTATTACTACGCCGACACCGACGGCGACGGTTACGGCGACGCAAACGCACCGGTAATAACATCGCCACAGCCCGACGGGTACGTCACCGATGCTACGGATTGCGATGACAGCGACGCCTTGGTCTACCCGGGCGCCGCCGAGGTGTACGGCGACGGCATAGACCAGGACTGTGACGGTGAGGATATCGATTATTATTACATGGACGCTGACGGAGACGGCTACGGCGACGCGGCAAACTATGTAGAGAGCGCCTCACAGCCGGCAGGCTACGTGGCGGACAATGCGGATTGCGACGACAGTGACGCCTCGGTCTATCCTGGCGCCGCAGAGGTATGCGACGACGGCATAGACCAGGACTGTAGTGGCGATGACCTGACCTGCCCGACAGATACATACTATATGGACGCTGACGGCGACGGCTACGGCGACCCGAGCGTATCGGTGACGGCGGGCTCCCCACCGGCGGGATATGTCGCGAACAACAGCGATTGTAACGACGCTGACGCGGCTGTCAACCCCGGAGCGGTGGATATCGCGGATGATGGTATCGACCAGAACTGCGACGGGCTTTTTGCCGCGACATATTACATGGACGCTGACGGAGACGGCTACGGTGACGCGGGCGCGCCGACAGTTGCTTCCGCACAACCGGCAGGTGATGTAAATGACAGCAGTGACTGCGATGACACAAATCCTGCGGTATACCCTGGGGCGCCCGAGCTGTGCGATGGAGTCGATAACGACTGTAACGGCGCAGTAGATGAAGCGTGCACGACATATTACCTCGATACAGACGGAGACGGTTACGGTGACCCGAACGTCACACAGTCGGCGACTTCCCAGCCGGCGGGCTACGTGGTAGACGGCGGTGACTGCGATGACGCAAACGCGGCGATCAATCCGGCGGCGGTGGATGTATGCGGCGACGGCATCGACCAGGACTGCACCGGCAGTGACGCGCCATGCGGCGGCACCGGTACGATCTACGTACCGGCGGACTACACGACTATCCAATCCGCGATCGACGCGGCCTTTGACGGCGATACAATAATAGTAGCCAGCGGCGTTTACTATGAGCGGTTGAATTTCCTTGGCAAGGCGATCACAGTGAAATCGGGCAGCAGCGCGATAAACTGTACGATAGACGGCGGCGGCACCGGCAGTGTAGTGACCTTTGAGACCTGGGAGGGTTCATCGTCAGTGTTGCAGGGTTTTACCATAACAAACGGTAGCGGTACACAGCTGGGTAATTACGGCAGGACTTACGGCGGCGGGATCCTGTGCCAGAACTACGGTTCTCCGACGATCAAGAACTGCATCATCACCAATAACGCGGCGAGCGGCGGCGGCGGGATATATATCTGGGACAACGCGGTCCCGACGGTCATCAGCAATACGATCTCTGACAACGCCTCTACCTCGATCAACGAAGGCGGCGGCGGGATTTACGTGGACGGTACATCACCGGTGATCGACCGGTGCACGATAAGCGGTAACACATCATACAATAACGGCGGCGGGATATACATAACGAACGGCTCACCGACCGTCACGAACTGTAACCTGATAAACAATACAGTCAGCAGCGGTTACGGTGGTGGGATCCTGTGTGACGCGAAGTACTCGAGCGCAGCGCCGACGATAGCGAACTGCACCTTCAGCGGCAACTCCGCCTACTCCGGCGGCGGGCTCTACGCCTGGAAGAATGCCGTGCTGTCAGTCTTCAACTGCATATTCTGGGCGGACTCCTCATATTTCGGTAATAACGAGATCTACTTTGACAACGCGACAGTAACAGTCACTTACTCTGACGTGCAGGGCGGCTATACCGGCACTGCTAACTTCAACGTAGATCCGATCTTCGTGGACGCGGCTAACGGTAATTACCATATCAGTAGCGGCTCACCATGTATCGATACCGGTACGGCGACAAACGCGCCGGCGTTCGACATAGACGGCAATAACCGTCCGCAGGGCGCAGGGTACGATGTCGGTTCCGATGAGTTGTATTAGAATTGGCTCGGGCAACATGCCCATTAGAATTTTTTCAGGTATGGTGCAACATCTATTGTAACGGGGGTTACCTCGACGATATCAGCGGTGTCTATCGTTTTAAGCGTCTTGATGGCGGTTTGAAATCTCACGTCGAATTCCTTTGCCAACGCGAGTTTTGACTCGGCTTCATCTTCCTTTTCTGACTTGCGTTTCAACGCCATGCAGCCTCTCATAAGCTGTAACGCTTCCTCTTTTAAAGCGACTTTAACGCCTTCGCCACTCTCCTGCCTGACAAGCTCGAGCGCGTGAGTCCGCTCATCGGTCACGATGATGTTACTGTTACCAAGCGTACAGCCGCAGATGAATTGTATCGGGTCTATCGCGCACGTTTTCGCGTGGTAGAAGGCGAAGAGCCAGTCCTCGTTTCTGAAAAGACCGATGGCATCCATCGCCGCGGACGCGATCCGTATCCCCGCGGTCGACATTAGGCAAACGTGCCCGTGGAACTCGTAAGCCCGTTTGAACAATGGCTCATTTTGAGATTGTTTCCAGATAGAAAATCTCCTTACCTTACAACTTTCAGTTATGCGATTACTTCGCTTCGCTCGCGCGCAAAGAAGTGCGGTAGCACACCTAAAAAGCGTAGTGGTGCGGGCAGTCGTTTTTATACAGGTCGTTATATTTTTTCGTCATACCCGGTGTGAGCCACGGCTCGATCTCTTTCACGGATTCCCTGAAGTGCTTCATCTGCACCAGCTCCTGACCGTCCTTTATCGCGTTTATCACCGCGCGCTTGCACAGGCTCTCTATGTCCCAGCCGACGTAGCCCTTGGATATCTTCGCGAGCTCATTTATATCGACATCTTTGCCCAGCTTCGGTATCGTCTTCAGGTATATCTTCAGCATACCGGTTCTGTCCTTTGCTGTCGGCGGGTGTACGAATATCTTCCTGTTGAAGCGCCTCTTCTCTTTGATGATAGCCTGATCAACGGTGTCGATCCTGTAACAGCCGCCCATCAGTACGACGTTATCCTCCGCGTTTATCCGGTCGATCTGCTCGATGAAGAGCCGCGAGAGTTTCTCATCGGCAAACGTCGGGGGGATGCCCCTTAGGTTACCTTTCTCCCATTCATAGTCGCAGCCGGCGCGCGGGCACAGCCACTCGGTATCCGAGATGTAAAATACGCAGGGCGCCTCGTGTATAGCGTCATCGAAAGCGCGGACAAGCTCCTTACCCTTCCCGAGCATCTCCTGACCGGAAACGTAAACGAAACTGACACCGGCCTCTTTTGCCGCCGCCTCCGCGAGCATCGTGATACTGACACCCAAAGGACCCCACATCATGATACCGGCAGGGAGCTCGAGGTTCATCTTCTTCACCAGCTCCTTCTTCTGGAGCGGCAGGCATACAAACTCCTTCACAATCTTCTTCACATCGGCAAAGCCACCGATATCCTTGAAGCTGAGCTTTGGCGCCCGTACTTCATAAAATATGTTCTTTAGTTTCTTGTGCATTTTCTCATCCTATAATTTTAATTGGCTCTTTAAACCACTTGCCCCCTAATACTTCCGGTCAACGACAAAATCTGAAATAGTCAACAACGCTTCCTTCTCCTTGCAATCAGGGAACTGTTTCAGTTTATTCGTCGCCTTCTTCGCAAACTTCCTCGCGATACCGGTTGCGTAACCGACACTGTCATACTTGTTTATCATACGCATGATCTTCTTCATATCGCCCGCCGTATGCTTATCCTTTTCAATTATCGCGGATAACAGAGCCTTATCCGCATCGCCGCCCTCCTCGAGGATGTGGATGATCGGCAGAGTTACCTTCCCCTCGGCAAGGTCAGAGAGCACAGCCTTACCAAGCACCGCCTCATCAGCGGCATAGTCAAGCGCGTCATCGATTATCTGGAACGCCATATCGATGTTCATACCAAACGACTTCAGCGCTCTTATCTCCTTGTCGCTCCTTTCGGCGAGTATCGCGCCGGACTCCGCAGCGACAGAAATCAAGACCGCGGTCTTATTCTTTATTATGTAGAAATATTCGTCCTTTGTGATATGCGTATCTTTCTCCTTTAACATCTGGTATATCTCACCGTTGACGAGGTATTCTGTCGTCTGAGTAAAGAGGTCGAGCAGTTTGAAGTTCCGTGATTTGACAACGATGTCGAAGACCTGCGTGATCATGAAGTCACCGACGAGCACACTCGCCTTGTTGTTCCACAGCGCGTTCGCAGCCTGCTTACCGCGCCGGATCTCCGCGCTGTCGATCACGTCATCGTGCAGAAGCGTCGCGTTGTGCAAAAGCTCAACGGCACACGCGATCGGGTAGAGTTTAGCCTTCTTGTAACCGCACATCCTGGAGCTGAGCACGCATATAGACGGGCGCACCCTCTTGCCGCCGCTTGACAGGATGTATTTAGATATCTTTGTCATAAGCGATATTTCAGATAACGTGTACTTGCTAAAGTCCCGCTCTATCCTGTCAAGGTCCTTCTTTAAATAGGTGAACACCTGCTGTATATCCATAAAACCCCTTTAGATTACATTATCAAGTACATATAAATATACTAATATGAGTGGAATGTCAAGGATACAAATCTCTCCCTAAAATAGACATTGATTTATCCGCAACGGTTTGTTGGGGTTTTCGCCCCGATTTTTTTGACGGGATTTACAGAATTTACAGTTTTTTTATCTGAAAGTCATCTTTTCGCCATCAAACCGCGTCATTTTTTACGGGCG
>JAJRZU010000052.1 GCA_024275075.1 Deltaproteobacteria bacterium
GCAAAAGAGCGACAGCGAGATTCGCGATATATCTCATAAGGTATTTGAGAATCTGGGCAGGACTTTATATGATTACGCTGTGCTGCCGGCCATCAATAAGAATAACTTTAGGGACTATATTGAGTATGAGGGTGTTTCGCACGTAAAAGACGCTATTGACAAAAAGAAGGGGATCATATATATTTCCGCCCACTTGTGTTGTTGGGAGCTGCTATCGGCTCATCCATTTTTGCTTGGCGCTACTTCCGTCCTGGCGAAGGATTTGCACAACAAGTACGTGAATGAGCATGTAAAGAAGCTGCGCCGCGATAAGGGCGTGCGGGTATTACCGACGCGGGATTCGGTCAAGGATGTGATAAAGATACTAAGGAGCGGGGGGAGTGTAAGCGCGCTGATCGACCAGAACACGCACAGGCACGAGGCGGTCTTCGTTGACTTTTTCGGCAAGAAAGCCGCGACGCAGTATTTTATGGCTCTATTGGCGCTTAAGCTTGATGTGGCGCTCATACCGGTATTTGTCAGCCGGTGCGGGGCGGTGGGGGAGACAAAATATAAGCTTACATACTTGAGACCGTGTGATATAATAAGGAGCGGCGACAGGAAGAGGGACATTCTTGATAATACGCAGATGTTTACGAAGATAGTCGAAGACGAAGTCCGCAAAAGACCCGCTGACTGGTTCTGGGTACACAACCGGTGGAAGCAGTCCGGCTGATGTGATGTGTTTTTAAGTGACATCAAATCCTCTGTGTTCTTAGTGTGTACTCTGCGCCTCTGTGGTGAAAAAAGGAGATGCTATTAAAAAAGCGATATTTATGGATAGAGACGGGACGATAAGCGATGAGGTCGGTTATGTCAACCACATAAGCCGCTTCAGGCTCATGGAGCGGACAGCGGACGGGGTGAAGCTGATCAACGACTCCGATTTTTTGGCGGTGGTCATCACCAACCAGGCGGGCGTGGCGCGCGGCTACTTCAAGGAGGAGCTGATAACGCGCGTGCATGAGAAGATGGAAGCGCTCTTAAAAGGGAAGGGCGCCTATATGGACGGCATCTACTACTGCCCCCACCACCCCGATGTCGGTGAGGCGCCGTACAAGAAGGACTGCGATTGCCGGAAACCGAAAACGGGTATGCTTTTGCAGGCGAAAAATGATTTAGATATTGACTTGACGCGATCTTTTGTGATAGGTGATAAGATATCTGACGTCGCGCTTGCCCACAAAGTCGGTGCGAAGGGCGTGTTGGTGCTCACCGGTTATGGTATCGGCGAGTTTGAAGAACTTGAAGGTTCACAAACGAATCCGGACTACGTCGCGAAGGATCTGTATGACGCTGTCAGGTGGATACTGGATAACAACTGATAAGGATGGATAATATTTTAAAAACTGTAGATGATTTCGCGAAGAAGAGGATAATGATCATCGGTGATATTATCGCCGATGAATACGTATACGGGCTAACATCCCGCGTGAGCAGAGAGGCGCCCGTTCTCATCCTGAAGTTCGACTCCCACACTACATTCTTAGGCGGCGCTGGCAATGCTATAAACAATGTCAGGGCGCTTGGCGCGAAGGTTCTGCCCATAGGCGTTATCGGTGATGACGCTACCGGTGAGCAGCTTTTACGGATCCTCGATGATAAAGGCGTACCGCCTGATACTATCGTGCAGGAGGCCGGCAGGAACACCACCACGAAAACGAGGATATTAGCGGGCGGCCTGCATACGACAAAGCAGCAGGTGATCAGGATAGACAAAGAGGGTCTGCCGCGCTTTAGCGATAAAACGGTGGAGAATATCCTTGAGAACATCCAAAGCAACATAGACGCTGTCGATGGCGTAATAATCTCTGACTACGGTTACGGTGTGCTATCAGATCCGGTGATAGACTGTATCAACGACTATGCGAAGACAAGCGGGAAGGTGATTGCCATCGATTCCAGGCACAACCTCTTCAAGTTCTTGAATGTCACGACCATCACCCCGAACGAGCCAGAGGTCGAGGAGCTTTTAAATATCTCGCTCGCGGGGAACAAGCATATCCCGTATGCCGGTGAGCAGCTATATAACCGGATCATGTGCGACAGCATATTGATAACGCGCGGTAAGAAGGGGATGGTCGTTTTCGACAAGGGTAAGCCGCACGTCGATATACCGATCTACGGCTCTGACGAAGTCGCCGACGTTACCGGCGCCGGTGATACAGTCATCAGCGTATTCACGCTCGGGCTCGTAACAGGGCTGTCGCCCGAGGCCGCGGCGAGACTCTCTAACATCGCCGGCGGGATAGTCGTTATGAAGAGCGGCACGGCGGTAGTGACCCCAAACGAGCTGAAACAAGCGATAGATACTTCAGACACTGTATAAGCCATGATAGATAAACTAAAAGATATAAACGAACTGAAAGCGATTCTAATCGGCGCAAAAGAGCTTGGGAAGAAGATCGTCTTCGCGAACGGGGTATTCGACATACTCCACGTCGGGCACATAAGGTACCTGAAAGAGGCGCGATCTTTAGGTGATATGCTCATCGTCGCGGTCAACAGCGACACGTCGACAAACGTGATAAAAGGCGCAGGCAGGCCATATACCCCAGAAAGCGAACGCATTGAGATATTAAGCGAACTTAACTGTATCGATTATCTGATTCTCTTTGATGACAAGGAGGTACGGCGCCTTTTGCGCGAGCTGAAACCCGATATCCAGGTGAAGGGAACAGACTACACCGCTGAAACTGTACCAGAGCGCGACACCGTTTTAGCTTACGGCGGACAGGTCATGATCGCCGGGGATGAGAAGCGACACTCCTCCACAGAAATAATCGATAAACTCTCAACTCCCTAACCCCTGAAATTAAGGAGACACATTACTTAATAGCTCTTCATTATACATCCTTTATCAAGGGGTTTTGTTGCGCAGAAACCCATCTTACAACTGGGATGACATTTGTTTTACTTTTTTCTCTGTGGACTCCGCGCTTCCCTCCGTGCCCTCTGTGGTTCATTTTTTATGGTAGCCGGGTCGGGTTGCGTATTTCTACCCGACGTTATAACTATATGGCATGTTTAAATTAAAGTAAAGGCAGCATGATGTTATCGCAATGTTTTCAACATGTCATAAAATATTGATTGATTTTTCTGGTTATATTTGATAAAAGGTAAAAAAGCAAAAGGATAATCATTTGAAAGCAGAATATGTTAATGCATTTTTAGAGCCGGCAGTAAGCGTTATCAAGAAGGTGCTTAAGGTAAAGGTAACAATAGGTGAGATAACGAAGGCGGTAACCGTAAACGCCAGGGATGCGTTCTCTGTAATAATCGGTCTTAGCGGTGACCTTAGCGGTGTTGTGATCATCGGTTTTTCGATGAAGACTGCCAGGAATATAGCGGCAAAGATGCTGTGCAAGGATAAGCTGACCGATTTGAATATAGATGCTAAGGAGGCTCTTAGCGAGTTAGTAAACATGATCGTCGGTAATGCTACCGGCAATTTGTATGATCTTGGTCTGAAAGAGCTGTTGACTCCACCAACGATTGTTTTAGGTTCAAAGGTGAGTTATGAACTCTCAAGTTCGGATCAATTAACAATAATATCGATAAAGACAGGTTTAGGTATAGTCGATATGAACATCTTTTTTAAGGATGAACGAATAGTCTGAATAGCGGGGAATAATAATGGGAACCGGTAAAAGCGTATTAATCGTTGATGATTCAAGTTTTATCAGGAATTCTTTAAAAACTATTTTGGAGAATGCGGAGTTTAATATCGTGGGTTTCGCTAAGGACGGCTTGGAAGCTGTGAGTAAATATAAGGAGCTGAAGCCGGACATTATAGCCCTTGATGTTATTATGCCTAACATGGACGGTATCCAGGCGCTTAGAATAATAAAATCCATATCCGATGAAGTCAAGATCGTGATGGTGACGTCTGTCAGCGCAATAGACAAGATAGTCGAGAGCAAAAACGCCGGCGCCTCAAACTACATCGTCAAGCCTTTTGAAGAGGAAAAGGTCATATCAGTATTTTCAAGATTGTAGATTTTCAAGGTACATTTAATGAGTGTAAATCCGAAGCGTATATTAGTGATACAGCATAAGCAGATCGGTGATGTTATCCTGACCACACCGGTAGTCAAGGTGTTGAAGAAACATTTCCCTGATGCGCACTTATCATTTCTCACAGAGGATTTTTGCTACCCGATCCTCGAGGGGAACCCTTATATCGATGATATTATCCTGCTTGACAAGAAGCAGGTGACGCATATCTTCAAGCAACTCAAGTTCTATTGGATGATAAGGGGTATGAAATTCGATCTCGTGCTCGATTTCTTCCAGAACCCGAGGAGCACCCTGATAACGCTTCTTTCGGGTGCAAAGACCTCTATCTCATATAACCACCCTGTACGTGGAAGGTTCTACAATGTCAAGGTAGTGCCAAAAAACGGGTATGCAGTTGACTATAAACTGAGCATGTTAGAGAGCATCGGTATTAAGGGCGCGGATAACTATCCTGAGATGTTTGTAGCAGACGGCGAGAAGAAGTATATCGATGAGTATTTCAGGGCCATCGGTATAAAAGAGGATGATTTCATCGTCTGCATCGACCCGACTCACCGGCGCCCGACACGAAGGTGGACACCAGAAGGTTATGCTGAGCTGATAGACCTTTTATGTGAGAAATATAACGCCAAGGTCATAATGCTGTGGGGACCCGGAGAATATAAAGCGGTAGCCAAAATTCAGGCATTATGCCGCTACAGGTCGTACATCGCCTGCAAGACCGATCTCAAGCAGCTTGCCATGTTGATAAAGAATACGCATATCCTGATCGGTAACGATTCCGCGCCGCGGCACATTGCGGTGACCCAGAACATCCCGACTCTGGTGATTTTGGGGTCTACCTCACAGGCATGGACTCACCCGGACAAGATACACAAGGTGGTATCTAAGCGGCTTGAGTGCCAGCCGTGCGGAAACAACTATTGCAACGATGATATAAGGTGCATGAAGGAGTTGCAGGCCGATGAGGTATTTGCCGCATTGCCGGCGTTCGTTGATTTAGACGAAAAGCTACGTTACTTCCTTACCAGGGAGTTAAAGGAGAAAGCGCTGCCGATACCGGCTGAAGAGAGGAAAAAGAAGGTAAAAGTGGCGCTTTTACACAAAAAATACTACTTTTATGGCGGTACTGAGCGATATATCGCCAACCTCGCGAAAGGCCTCTTGAATGCCGGCCTTGACGTGACGATATTCGCGAACAAATGGGGCAAGTTGTTTGACGAGAGGATAACATTCAGGAAAATACCGATAATCAAGGGGTTGAAGATATTCAAGCTGGTCAGCTTCACCGTTATGGCGCATCTTATATTAAGGAAGGAGTCGTTTAATATCATACAGGGCTTCGGTAAGACGATCAAGCACGATATCTTCAGAACCGGCGGCGGATGCCACAAAGCGTGGCAGAAGGAATCGCTGCTCGCCATTAGGAATAAGTTCCTCAGGAATATAAAATATATCCGCAGGCTCTTTTCACTTAACCAGTGGGTAACGCTTATGATCGAGAGGAAGACTTTTAAGAAGGGGAACTATAAGAAGATAATCTCACCGTCACAAAGAGTCAAGACGCAGCTCATTAAATATTACAACATACCTGATGATGATATCAAGGTGATATATAATGGCGTTGATCTGATAAAGTTTAACCTTGACGATAAGGAAGAGAACAGGTCAAAAAAGAGGAAGCAGTATGGCATCAAGGATGATGAGGTCGTCCTGGTATTCGCCGCGACAAATTTCGAATTAAAGGGTCTTGAGTTCCTTATCACCGCTTTGGGGAACTTAAAGGAGAGGAATATCAAGCTGCTCGTCGTCGGTGGCGGGAAGTATAAGCACTACCAACAGTTAGCGAAATCACTAAATGTAGAGGACAAGATCATCTTTACCGGTATCGCTAAGAAGATAAACGAGTACTATCATACCGGTGACATATTCGTCTACCCGACATTTTACGATACTTTCGCGAATACATGTCTGGAGGCGATAGCTTGCGGGCTCCCGAATATTATCAGTGAGATAGCCGGAATCGCGGAGATATTGACCGACGGCGAAAACGCGCTTATCATCAAAAACCCTTCTGATGACAAGGAGATAGCGAGCAAGATAGCGCTCTTGTTAGATGATGATATCTTAAGAAGAAAGATCATCAAAAACGGGTTGAAGCTTGCCAGCAAATATACCATTGAAAACAATACTATGCAGACCATTGAAGTTTACAAACAGGTAAGAAGCCTTCAATGAAAATCTTCAATAACAGCATTCCGGTAATCGCGTATCACCAGGTGGGCAAAAGCAGCAAGATAACGCCTGAGATATTCAACGAGCAGATGAAGTACCTGCATGACGCCGGTTATAAGGCTGTTTCGATCGATGAATTCTACCGATATATCACCGGTAAACAAAAAGCCGCGGGTAAGAAGATCCTGATCACGTTCGATGACGGCTTCACCGATAATTTCGTGCACGCGTACCCGATATTGAAAAAATACGGCTTCACCGCCGCTATCTTCCTGATCACGTCGCGGATAAATATTACTGATGAAATACGGTATAACGCTGACGATCTGGCAGCCGGAAGATGCACTGAAAGTGAACTGTATGAGACGAACCTCTCGACGCAGGCGAACATTGGCGCCGCTAAGAACGGCGCTACTGACGATTTCCTTAACTCCGCGGAGATAAACAAGATGTTTCGTGACGGCACCATTGAGTTCGAGTCACACACTCACCTTCATGCGAAGTGTTTTTCTGACAACAAAATACGCGGGTTCTTTTCTCCGACCTCCCACTGGGTTGTGCTATTCGAGACTCGCGGTAAGCTTGACTATGGAGCCCCGGTTTACACTATGAGTTCCGCGGTATGCAAAAAAAGGTTCTTTGACGATAAAGGTTTGAGGGAGTTTCTTGTCGAATATGTTCGTCACAGCGGCGGCGGTTTCTTCGAGGAGGCAGACCGCTCCAGGCGGCTACATGATAAGGTTACGGAATATAAAGCGAATCATAGATTAAACGAACGGTATGAAACCGATGAAGAATACGTAAAGAGAGTCACTGATGATCTCGTGCGATCAAAAGAGGTCATCGCGCGGATAACCGGTAAAGAGTCCGAATACTTATGCCTCCCATGGGGGGAATCGTCACCAGAACTCGTACGGATAGCTAAAAGGTGCGGTTTTAAAGGGATATTCTCTTTGCAAAGAGGCGCAAACAGCGCGGGGAGCGACCCGTACAACATAAAGAGGCTCGAGGTAAAACCAAAGGGGATGCGCTGGTTTAAAGCGAGAGTACGCACGTATTCAAGCGGCATAAAGTCGAATCTATACCAGATGATAAGGTCATGAAAAAATTAAAGATCCTGCAAGTCATAAACGTCCGCTGGTACAATGCGGAAGCCGATTACTGTTGCAAGCTTGCGAAAAGCCTGCGCGATTCAGGGCAGGACGCCACTATCATGGGCAGTAGCGGTTTTCCCGCCATCATAAGAGCGAAGGCGGACGGGTTCAAGACAATCACCTCTGTCGATCTGAACAGCCAAAGCCCGATTAGCGTACTTGCGAACTATCTGAAATTTAAAGCGCTTTTGCAAAAAGAGCGGTTCGATCTCGTGAACTTCCACCGCTCCGAGGGATTTATTACCGGCGCCATGGCGTGCCGCGCCGCAGGGGTACCTCTCGTGCGCACCCGCGGCGATGTCCGGCCTGTCAGAAGGGGCGCGCTTAACAAGCTCCTTTATAACAGGCTGACGGATTTTATCATCTCATCAGGTGAGATAATCAAGAAGAGCATGATAACCAGGCTTGGGTGCAGAGAGGATAAGATAACGACGATATATACCGCTGTCGATACGGAGCGCTTCACACCGGTGAAAAGAGGGACGAAGCTCCACAATGAGCTGGGCATCCCGCAAGAAACGAAGATTGTCGCCATATTGGGCAGGCTGGGTGACATAAAGGGGCATGAGCATTTTGTCCGCGCCGCGAAGATCGTGTGCGGCGAGGTCGCGGATGTCCGGTTCCTGATAATCGGCAAGAGCCGCGAGGATGACGCAAGCTACCTGAAGGAGCAGGTGAACCGCTTAAACCTGACAGGCCGCGTCTCGTTCATCATCGAAGAGAGGAGCGATCTGGACACGCTCACCGCAAGCGTCGATATCGGTGTGATAACGTCCATCGGTTCTGAGGCGAACTGCCGCGTCGCCGAGGAGTGGCAAAGCTCGGGCGTACCCGTTGTCAGTTTCGCGACGGGCGTTATCCCTGAGGTGGTAACAGACGGCGCGAACGGTTTCATCGTACCAGCCGGTGATTATGAATCGCTTGCCAGAGGGATAACGATTCTGCTCAAAAATAGTGTAAAATGGAGCGCATTCTCCAAAAAAGCGAGGGATAACGCGCAGAAAAGATTTACTCTCACGAAGCTTGGCGAAGACACATTAGCTATATATTACAAGGTATTGCAGGGAAAATAATTACCATATAAAAAAAGTGGGTTACTTTTTCTTGACAACCGTATTAAATTTGTATATAGTCTGCTGTTTTACAACAATTAACTGAACTATTCATCGTCCTTACGGTTAATATACTTTATCAATTTAGTGCTGAATAATTAGCAGAGAGTAAGTTCGGGTATAATGCCCAACAACTTACAGGAGGTTATTGATGGGATTTGTCAAAGGGCTTAAGTGCAGGGAGTGCGGCAGGCAGTATGAAAAGGCTTCTATTCATGTCTGCGAGTTTTGTTTCGGTCCGCTCGAAGTGGAGTATGATTATGAGGGGATCAAGCAGAGTATCTCGATCGAAAAGATTCAGAGCAGGAGCGCTGACATGTGGAGATACAAAGAGCTGATGCCCCTTGACGATGAGCCGCAGGTAGGTTTGAATGTCGGTTTCACGCCGCTTGTCCATGCGAAGAACCTCGCTAAAGAATTAGGTGTAAAAGAGCTCTACGTGAAAAATTACGCCGTCTGCTACCCTACTTTGTCGTTCAAGGACAGGGTCGTCGCGGTTGCGCTCTCGAAGGCGATGGAGTTCGGGTACAAGATCGTCGCGTGCGCCTCCACGGGCAACCTCGCCAATTCTGTCGCCGCGAACTCCGCGATCGCGTCACTAAAGAGTTACATTTTCATTCCGCATGACTTAGAGCAGGGCAAAGTGCTCGGTACGCTCATCTACGGTACGAATTTGGTCGGTATAAAGGGGTCTTACGATGAGGTGAACAGGCTTTGTAGCGAGATTGCCGATAAGTACGACTGGGCTTTTGTCAATATCAATATCAGGCCGTTTTACGCAGAAGGGTCAAAGACCTACGGTTATGAGATCGCCGAGCAGCTTGGGTGGCGCCTGCCGAAACATATTGTCGTACCGATGGCGGGCGGGTCGCTCATCACCAAGATAAAAAAAGCGTTTGGTGAGTTGCAGGAGCTCGGCTTTGTCGATGATGAAATGCCGGCCATCTACGGCGCTCAGGCGACAGGCTGCTGCCCGATAGTGAATGCTGTCAAGAGCGGGTCAGAGCTTATTGTACCTGTCAAACCGGACACAATAGCGAAATCACTGGCGATCGGGAACCCCGCTGACGGGTTCTATGCCGCCAAGACCATAAAAGATTCCGGTGGCTATGCCGAGGATGTTTCTGACGAGGAGATAATCGACGCGATGAAGCTGCTCGCGAATACCGAAGGGATATTCACGGAGACGGCGGGCGGCGTGACGGTGGCGTCAACGAAGAAGCTGATAGATTCCGGTAAGATACCACGGGATGAAGCGATAGTGATAAGTGTGACCGGTAATGGGCTGAAGACCCAGGAGGCTTTGACCGCGGCACTGAAGATCGGTAATGTAATCAACGCCAGGCTTACCGAATTTGACGAGCTTTATCATTCAAGGGATGAGAACGGTATGATCGCACCGGCTGAGTGAAAAAAACATGGTTTTATTAACCATTGTAATGTATAGTGTCAACATAATGACTATTACAGGAGACGCGTATGGCGATAGATTATAAGGTCTTGAAAGAGGGCGGATTTATGAGGCAGAAGGACGCCGGTTATTTTTCGCTCAGGCTTCATATTGTCGGTGGTCAGATAGATGCCGAAAAAGTGATAAAAATCGCCGAACTATCGAAGAAATATGGTAAGGGGTACCTCCACCTGACAACGAGGCAGGGTATAGAGATACCTTTTGTGCACCTTGAAAACGTCAATGCGATCAAAGAGGAGCTGGCCGCGTACGGTGTCAAGACTGGTGTATGCGGGCCGAGGGTGAGGACGGTTGTGGCGTGTCAGGGCGAGCAGGTATGCCCTCGAGCGATGATAGACTGTGAGGGGCTCGCAGACAAGATAGACGAAAAGTATTATGGTAAGGCGCTACCGCACAAGTTCAAGTTCTCCATCACAGGGTGTCCGGCGGGCTGCGCGAAACCCGAGGAGAACGATCTTGGCGTACAGGGCGCTATAGTACCGCACTACGACGCTAACCAGTGCACCCTGTGCGGAATTTGTAAAGAGGTCTGCTACTGCGGCGCTATCGATATTATCGACGATGAAGTCACCTGCGACTTAAGCCTTTGCAACAACTGCGGCGAATGCGTGATGAACTGCCCGATGGATTGCTGGCTACCGAAGATAAGGGGCTACATCGTCTTCCTCGGCGGCAAGATGGGCAAGAAGCCAAGGTTCGCCGATGTGCTGCCGGGTATAATACAAAGTGATGAGGAGCTGTTCCAGGTCATCGATAAGACGCTGGAGTTCTTTATAGAGCATGGCGGTAAGCGTGAGCGGTTCGGTGATACTATCGACAGGGTAGGGCTTGACAAACTCCTGGCTCACATAAAAGAGGAGTAGTAGTAGGTTACGTAAAGGCGGAGCCGAAACGTAACGATATATCTTTTAAAACCGAATCTCTGTGCCTCTGTGGTGAAACAGGCGCAACGCAACGAAAAACTATTATAGGAGAGAAGATGTCAGAAGAGGTTAATGTTGACAAGCAGGTAGATATTACAAAGGATGTGTGCCCGTTCACTTTCGTCAAGGTCAAGATAGCGCTTGACGGGCTTGACAGCGGTAATATCCTTGAGGTGACTTTGAACAAGGGTGAAGCGATGAAAAACGTGCCCCGCTCGATAAAGGACGAGGGGCATAAGATACTCAAGATACAAGAGGTCAGCGAAGGCGTATTCAGCCTGATAGTCAGAAAGGGAGCGCAAGCTACCGCTTGATCTAATATAGGCCTCCGATGTCGCAAGCTACCGCTTGACCTAATATAGGCCTCCGATGTCGCAAGCTACCGCTTGACCTAATATAGGCCTCCGATGTCGCAAGCTACCGCTTGACCTAATATAGGCCTCCGATGTCGCAAGCTACCGCTTGACCTAATATAGGCCTCCAATGTCGCAAGCTACCGCTTGACCTAATATAGGCCTCCGATGTCGGCCCGGGAAGCAGATGCAGTGGTAGACCGCGCAAAGCGCGGGCTTAATGGGGTCGCGACACGCTTGTGTAGGTTGCTGTTAAGGGCGTCAGGCGCAACGCAACGAAAAACAAAAACGAACCACAGAGTACACGGAGGGGAGTGAAGAGTACACGGAGAAAAGCTTTTTAAACCAGAATCTCTGTGTTCCCTGTGATAGAAAACCCTCTGTGAACTCCGTGGTTAAAAAAAAGAATTTTATAACATAAGAGGGCATAATGCCCAATAATTGTGCGCATACTCTAAGGAAACCATGAATATCGTCATTCAAAAGAGTAACTAATTATTATAACAACTATTATGGGAGGATAACATGACAGTAAAGGTAAGAATACCTTCGCCATTGCGAAAGATAACGGACGGTCTGGCGGAAGTGGACGTTGCCGGTAGTAATATCAGCGAGGTGGTAACGGACCTGACAGCGAAGTACCCGGCGTTAAAGGAGCGGCTGTGTGACGATGACGGTAATGTCAGGCGGTTCATCAATGTATATTTGAACGATGAGGATATCCGGTTCCTGGACAATACCAATACGGCGGTGAAGGCTGGTGACGAGGTATCTATCGTCCCCGCGATTGCCGGCGGCGCCGATATCACGAGGAAGGTCTACCTCACCTTCCCGCAGAACCTGATCAAGGAGCCGCTGATATATCTGGCCGGCCACAAGTTCAAAGTGGTGACAAATATCCGCAGCGCGTCAGTCACCGAGGCGGTCGGTATCGTAGCGCTCGAGCTTACCGGTGAGAACGACGAGATCGAGGGCGCTATACAGTTCTTCAAAGATGGCGGCGTGACAGTGGAACCGATCGAGCTGAACGTCATCGAATAGGTGCGGTGCAAGAAAAACAATAAAGGAATCACATGTTTACAGAAAAACAGATATTCAGGTATTCGCGGCACATACTCCTGCCCGAGGTAGGCGTTGCAGGGCAGAAGAAGATACAAGAGGCGCGGGTGTTCATACTCGGCGCCGGTGGGCTGGGCTCACCGGCTCTGTACTACCTCACCGCCGCGGGTGTGAAGGAGATCGGTGTCGCCGACGCGGATGAAGTCGATTTGAGCAACCTTCAGCGCCAGATAATCCATTTTACGGACGATGTTGGCGCTCCCAAGACGGAATCGGCGAAGCTGAAGCTGAACGACCTGAACCCGGACACCACTATAACTACCTATAACGAAAGGATAAACGCTGATAACGCAATGGAGATCCTTAAAGGGTACGATATAGTACTTGACGGCTCGGATAACTTCCCGACCCGGTACTTGCTGAACGACGCGAGCTTTTTCCTGAGAAAAGTACTCGTGTCCGGCAGTATCCTGCGCTTTGACGGGCAGTTGACCGTATTTGACGCCGCGAACGGTTCCGCGTGCTACCGGTGCCTGTACCCGGAGCTGCCGCCGGCGGGGATGGTGCCGACATGTCAGGAGGCGGGCGTTTTGGGTGTTGTCGCCGGTACTATCGGTGTGTTGCAGGCGCAGGAAGCCCTGAAGGTCATCCTTGGAATCGGCTAGCCATTGATAAACAAGCTGCTCATCTATGACGCCCTTGCCACATCATTTAAGACGCTGAAGGTGAAGAAGGATCCCGCGTGCCCGCTATGCTCAAAGAAGCCGACGATAACGAAGCTTATCCAGGAAGAGCAGGAAGAAGTCTGCGAGCTAAGATAACATGCTCAAGATTGACAAATCGCAATTGCAACTGATGATCGACCATGCGCTCGAGCGTTATCCCTATGAGTGCTGCGGTATCATCGCAGGGGAGGGCGCATTCGCCAGGCAGATAATCCCCGTACGAAGCGACATCGTATCATCGTCTAAATACTCTATGAATAACAATGAGTTAAAGAACGTTCTTTATAAACTGGATGAAGTCTCGCTCGACATGATTGCGGTATACCATTCGCACCCGATCGCTCACGCTTACCCATCTGATGCCGATATCGCGAAGGCGGTATTCCGCGAAATCGACTATATCATAATCTCACTTCTCGACAGGCAGGCGCCCGTAGTCAAATGCTTCAAGATAATTGACGGTAATGTCACCGCCGTGGAATTGGTTGTACATTCCTGACCCTGAATGGGATGAAAGACCTAACCACAGAGGACACAGAGGGCTTTCTATCTCTCATATCTCGGGCTTACCATCATCCTTAACGTAGTCATAGTAGAAGGAGACGTATTTGAAGGCGCCGTCAGGTGAGATCGCCACAGCCGTACCGTCTCTCCCTTTCAGGTACTTGAGCGCCGCCCAGACTATCGCGCCGGTGGACGGCCCCACGAGCAGGCTCTCTTTGCGCATTAACTCGATCGCCGTTCTGTACGCGTCGTCATCTAAAACGGTAATGGTGTCATCGATAATATCAGAGTCTAATATCTCAGGCTTTTTCGACTCCTGGAAATTCTTAAGGCCGGGTAATCTATGCCCTTTTTGCGGCTCGATAGCGATTATCCTGATGTTAGGGTCACGCTCCTTCAGGTACCGCCCGACACCGGTGATCGTGCCGCAGGTACCGTATCCGGCGAAAAAGTACTTCACCTTACCCTCCGTCTGGCGGTATATCTCCGGCCCCGTCGTCTCGTAGTGCGCCTTGACGTTATCCTCGTTCTCATACTGGTTCGGCATCACGTAGCGGTCTTTTGTGGAGCCGCTCTTCGCGATCGAGTGTGCGAGCGCGATCGCACCGTCCTTCGGGTGGTTTATCGGGCATAAATCGTCGGGAGTCGGGTATACTGTAGCGCCGAGCATACGCAGGATCGTCTGCTTCTCCTCTGGTACCGCGTCTGGTATCGTCACCGTTGTCTTCACCCCGAGAAGGTTCGCGATTGCGGCGAGCGCGATACCGGTATTGCCCGACGACGGCTCCACGATCTCCTTACCGGCAAGCTGGCCTCTCTCTAAGAGCCCCTTGATCAGATATTTCGCGGTCCTGTCCTTTATGGAGCCGAACGGGTTGAACCATTCGAGCTTCAACATAAGATCGTATTTCTCATTATTCACCATGTGGTTAATCTTTACCATCGGGGTAGGGTTCTTCGGGTCTGCCACCAGATCCGATATATTATCATATACATTACTCCGGATATGATTCTCGTTACACATAATTCACTGACCTCGCTTATTCCTTATCTAATGGGCATGATGCCCAATCCAATTTAAGGGGCTTGCCCCTTCGCCTCCGAGCATCCAGATGCTGTCGGCGCCCCGTAATATCAATAACTTACGAAGCAGCGTTTTTGGAAATACGTCATATTTTCTATTTGGCTTAAGTTCTCTAATATACGTACAATCAATCCTACGTAATCTACAATATTAAGAGGGCTATGTCAAATATTTTAGGCATCGAGATGGTTTTCAATGTGCGAAGCGCGAGGAGCGTCCGCAGTCAGGCTATTGGTACAAGCGTTACTTCCCCAGCTTCGCTTTAAAATATTCCAGGTGCTACATCACATACGTCCCGACGCACGAGGGGTGGCTATATCTTGCAGTCGTGATCGACCTGTTTTCAAGGAAGCTTTGTTGGTAGACGCGGAGCGCAGGAAACCACGACAGTGGTCGCTCTCGAAGCTTATAAAACCCTTCCC
>JAJRZU010000053.1 GCA_024275075.1 Deltaproteobacteria bacterium
AATGATATCAAGCATTTCATTAACAGTATAGGCAGAGTTCACCGTCTTGCTTATTTCATTTAAAGCTGATAAATGTTTTATTTGAAAGCTTTCCGCCCCCATATCTTTTGTTTCATCGGACTGTTTCACTGTTGCCTCTTACTCCCTTTTTACTGTTAACAGGCGCGCCTGTTTTTTTTGCGGGTTAATTCCCCGTAGCTTGCTACGAGATTTAAACTCGTTACCACATCAGCTTGCTGCGGGGTAGTTCATATGATTTGCTTTAACTCTTTTATTTTTTTTACGCCGCTCTTTTTTTTGTTGTCATCAATTAACGCGAGGTTAAGCGCTTCTTCCGTCTGCTTTACAAAAACATAGTTTAACTTGCTTTTGACTGAGTTCGGTATCTCGACCAGATCCTTCTTGTTCTTTTCTGGTATGATTATTGTCTTGATATTCGCCCTTAGAGCCGCAAGAGACTTCTCCTTCAGCCCGCCGATAGGTAACGCTCTGCCGCGCAGCGTTATTTCACCGGTCATCGCGATATCCTTGTTGATCGGTTTCTTTGTCACTGCCGAGATGATAGCGGTAGCGATTGCGACACCGGCGGATGGCCCGTCTTTTGGTCTAGCGCCGGCGGGTACGTGCACATGTATATCATGCTTTGAGAAGTAGTCCTTCTCAAGGGATCCGCTCAGGTGAGTCCGGCAGAAGCTCAACGCGGCGTGGGCGGACTCTTTCATTATATCGCCGAGCTGACCGGTTAATTGCAGGCTCCCCCGCCCCTCCATTATTGTAGCCTCAATATGCAATATGTCGCCGCCGCTCTCAGTCCACGCGAGACCAGTAGCGACACCGATTTCACTTTTTTCCTGCTCATCCTCGGGAATTATGCGTGGCGGGCCCAAGAACTTATGCACATTAGCCTCGGTTATAGAGAGGGGCTTCTTCTTGCCTTCTGCGATGTTCCTCGCCGCCTGCCTGCATATCGCCGCTATCTCCCGCTCTAAGTTCCTGAGGCCGTCTTCTAAAGTATATTGTGAAATCACCCTTAGGATCGCTTTATCAGATAGTTTTAAGTTCTTTGGTTTAAGCCCGTTCTCCTCTAACTGTTTTGGAATGATGTACTTCTTCGCGATCTTCAGCTTCTCCTCGTGGGTGTAGCCGGATATCCGCAAAGTCTCCATCCTGTCCCGAAGCGGCGGCGGGATTGTGTCAGTCCTGTTTGCCGTGGTAATGAACATGACGTTGGAAAGATCAAACGGTACATTCAGGTAGTGATCGCTGAACATGAAATTCTGCTCATGGTCAAGCACCTCTAACAGCGCGGATGACGGATCGCCCCTGAAATCAGACCCAAGCTTATCTATCTCGTCGAGCATGAACACTGGGTTGTTAGAGTCCGCGTTTTTCAGCCCCTGGATTATCCTGCCCGGTAGCGCACCGACGTAAGTCCTTCTATGCCCTCTTATTTCCGCCACATCGCGCATACCGCCAAGGGAGACCCGAATGAATTTCCGGCCAAGCGCGCGCGCGATCGATTTCCCCAGGGAGGTCTTCCCGACACCAGGAGGCCCGACAAAGCAAAGGATAGGCCCCTTCATGTTTTTGTTAAGCTTCCTGACCGCTAAGTACTCTAAAATCCGCTTCTTTACTTTTTCCAGGTTATAATGGTCTTCATCTAACACCTTCTTGGCTGTTTGAATGTTAAGCTTATCTTTGGTAGACTTACTCCACGGGACTTCTATCAACCAGTCGATATAGGTTCTGATCATCGAGGATTCAGCCGCGTCAGGATGCATCTGCTCAAGGCGTTTTAGCTGCTTTAACGCCTCTTTCTCCACGTCCTTCGTCATCTTGACTTTCTTTATCTTTTTCCGCAGCTCCTCAAGCTCTTTGCTATAGTCGTCCGTATCTCCAAGTTCGTTCTTTATAGCCCTTAACTGCTCCCGCAGGTAGTATTCTCGCTGGGTCTTGCTCATCTCTTCCTTTGCCTGAGACTGGATCCTCGCCTGCATCGTCAATACTTCAAGCTCTTTTTGCAGGAAATCGTTCACTTTTCTAAGCCGCAGCACCGGATCGATCTGTTCGAGCACCTGCTGTGACAAATCCACTTTCAAGGCCAGGTTCGATGCGACCAGATCAGCTAATCTGCCCGGCTCTGATATGCTGTCTAATATCATCATTATCTCAGGCGATATTATCTTACCCAAAGACGATATCTTCTCTAACCGCTCCTTCACCGTTCGTATCAGCGCTTCTACCTCTAACGTTATTTCAGTGACCGGTTGCTCCTGGATCTTCTGGACCCTTACCATAAATGTCGGTTTCTCCTGCTCATACCCGCTGATCCTGCCCTTTGCCAAGCCCTGTATAAGGATCTTTATCCTGCCGTCAGGTAGTTTTAACATCCTCATTATCATCCCGATAGTACCGACAGTGTTAATGTCCTTTGGTATCGGTTTCTCGGTGTAGACCTCTTTTTGAGCAGACAAAAAGATAAGCCTGTCCTTTGAAATAGCCTCATCCACCGCGATGATAGACGCCTCACGCCCGACAAACAGCGGTATGATCATATAAGGGAACACAACGATATCCCTGACCGGCAGAAGCGGTAAAACCTCAGGGATCTCCAGTTCCTCTTGTTCCTCTTGCTCATCAAGTTCAATTACATCTTCTGACATATTTTTTTGTTTGCTCCTTATTCTAATGAACTAACCCGCACCCCGCTGTCAGGGTGTCAAGTGTAAAATCTCGCAGCAGGCCGCGAGGAATTAAACCTGAAAAACAGACATGCCTGTTATTCAATGGCGATCTTCTTGCTTCTATTGCGTCTCTCTTGCACCTGCGCTAATGTCACGGTTAAAACACCATCTTTATACTTCGCTTTTGCACTGGTCGTATCGACAATCGACGGTATCTTGACAACCCGCTGAAACTTGCCGTAAACCCGCTCCATACATATATAATTCTTCGCGCCTTCTTTTACCTTCTCCTTCTTCACGCCTTTGACAATTATCAGGTCTTTTGATATCTGTACATCCAAGTCCGCTTTACCGACATCAGGGACACCAAACTCAAAGCAAACGTTGTTATCTTTTACAAAAACATCGACAAGCGGATAATTCTCGTTCTCAACACTTGAGACGAGAGGTGAAGTATCAAAAAGAAGGTGAAAGAGCCTGTCAACCTCAT
>JAJRZU010000054.1 GCA_024275075.1 Deltaproteobacteria bacterium
AGACGTTTCTTCCCAACTGACAGAGCTTTACAACCCGAAGGCCTTCATCACTCACGCGGCGTTGCTGCGTCAGGGTTTCCCCCATTGCGCAAAATTCCCCACTGCTGCCTCCCGTAGGAGTCTGGACCGTGTTCCAGTTCCAGTGTGGCTGATCATCCTCTCAGACCAGCTAACCATAGTAGCCTTGGTAGGCCATTACCCCACCAACAAGCTAATGGTACGCGGGCCCATTCATTAGTGAAAGCAGACAAGCTACCTTCTTTTACCACTTAGTCCGTAGACTCTGTGGTCTTATCCGGTATTAGCATTCCTTTCGAAATGTTATCCCGATCTTAGGAGTAAGTTACCCACGCGTTACTCACCCGTGCGCCACTTTACTAAAGCCCCGAAGGACTCTTTCTCGTACGACTTGCATGTGTTAAGCACGCCGCCAGCGTTCGTTCTGAGCCAGGATCAAACTCTCAAGTTTAAACTTTTTACCCTTATGCATTAAATGCACAAGCTTGATGATTTTTATCCTTACCTCGTTTCGACTGCTATTTTGTTTTCAAAGAACTTTAAATTTCAAAGAATGAACTTATACGTTAATTCATCTCTCATGTCAAGAAAAAAATAATATCTTTTTTAATATCTTTTTTCTTGCTCTCCTCAAAAAGGAAACGGGATTGTACTTTTTAAATCAAACAATGTCAAGCAAAATAATCAAATAAATTAATTATTTTTATTGCACAAGAATATCGCGCTGTTACAAGCTCCGCAACTGCGGATATACAAACTTTTCATACTGTAATATTATATAAAGTATATATCTTTCTAAACGATTTGTCAAGATAACAAAACTTAAATTAAATAATAAACGACCACCTTCTAAGAAACAAGATTTGTCGCGCCACTCAAAAAGAGTCCATAATGCCATCACCGTCCTCTATCACGTCATTCCCGAGGTAGCAATCGGGAATCAATCCGCTTTCGCGATTCGTGGCGTCCGCATGTTGGGAAGGAACCCTTCCACCTAATCAGATAGCCACCAGAAAGGCGCTTAGTAGATAGATCCCAGGTAGAGACGCTCGGGGATGACGAGGCACGCACTCCCCGAAACAGACCGACAACGGTGGGCTCAATTGGGTGAAGCGACACGCTTCCAAGCTACCGCTTGAAAATAGTTGTTGTATTATTTTACGCTACTTGGTAATATACTTGGACACATCTGATAAACGCGCCCGTAGCTCAGTTGGATAGAGTGTTTGACTACGAATCAAGAGGCCACAGGTTCGAATCCTGTCGGGCGCGCCAAAAGCGTGACGCCGGATCCCCTAACTCGAAGTAACACCAACCGATGTAGCCGGGTAGGGTTGCGTATTTCTAACCCGACGTTAGGTGTACGTTTTCCACTCATACCATGGTTACATTATAACATATCCGTCATTTGTTTCCTTTGTTACTCACCAATGTTTTGTCTCTTTATCGTCGGATTCGTCGCAAGCTCCTTAATACGACCTACAACTGCTGGCTAAGAAATGGAGTGCATTGAAATAATTAGGAAATACATGATTTTAAAAAGGTAAACTTTTTTAATATTTTTTTCTAACGTCCGGTGAAATTTCGCTGTAGTACCTTAAAGGGTGATTTCCGGGCATAAAAAAAGCCGACTACGAGGGTCGGCGATTAGTTGTATTAAGTTAATATGCAACAGAAAGTAAACCTGGAGAGTTTCCCCGTTTTTTCCTAAGGCAAACCCTACATATCATGCAATAACAGCTATATAGCTGTTTTCACAAGTGGAATTGGTCTTTTTTCTCATTTTCACGGCCTTTTTCATCTTTTTTATTTTTGGGGGTAACTTTTTTCTTAAAAAAAGAGCCTCCTTCTGTTATGATTACGTTCACCATAGCGTAGTAAAAATAACCACTTACAAAGGAGGCTCCTATGCATAATAGCAAAATAGCCGTCAAAATACGAGCACAAATTATACTTTTTTTGGGGAAACCCCACCAAAATCGTCATCGCTGTAGAGGTCGCGCGCGGTGTTGATGAGGGTTTGCGCGAAGTCGGCATAGATGCGCCAGTCGCGCTTTTCATTCGCTTCAGCCAAGGTGCTTCGTGCAATTTCCCCTCGAATCCCGACATGGTAAAGCTTCGATTGAAACGCCCGCAAACAGCACTCGATGTCACGCAGACTATCACGGAAAGTGAGCTGAGCAAAAGCCATGCAAAGAAATTGATCATAGCAGGAAAATGAGCGGGCGACGCACTGCCGGAATTCATGTTTCGGTAAGTAGTCCATAATTTGTGAAAAAATTGTTCTCCCTGAGTTCACCGGCATCTCCTTTTGAGCTGGAATTTCTCTCTAACTCGACAAGATGCCTGACAATTAATGTAAAATCAAATCGATTACGGCAAAAAGTTGCTATTTGTCTATATATTACGTAATCTTACATGGTTTTTCAACAAGCTTAACCGGACAGCAGTGAGGATAAATATAAAAAAATACTTCAGAATTTGAGTAAAAAAATAATTAACAGAAATACGGTAATACTATCCGGTTTTGAAAAACGTCGTAATCTTCTGGATCACAGGCAAAGGTCAAAGAAGAGTTTCTCTAATATGAGTTTGTCTGGTAGTTTGCGCGATTTGAGCGCTATGTCCGTGAGGAGGAGGCTGTCGAAAACCCTTTTGATATCGCTTTTTTTCAGCTTTTTTGACTGGGTGATATATTTGCTCAGGAAAAACGGGTGTATCCGCGTACTCTTCGCTATCTGCTCCTTCGTCTCTCTCTTTTCGACCCGCTCCCGGATCTCGAACAGGTTGTTGAAATGTCTGATGATAGCGCCCAATATCATTGTCGGGTACTCGCCATGCTCGATCATCTTGCCCAGTATCCTAAGGCTGCTCGTAATATCCTTACTACCCAGGCAGTCGGCTAATTCGAAGACAGTGTTCCTTCTCACCTCAGAGCAGACTTCCTTGACATCATCAAGCGAGATTAACTTCTTGTCACCGATAGCGATAGCGATCTTCGTGAGCTCCCCCTCGAGCTCGAGCAGGTTGTTGCCGACGATCCGTATCAGGTATTGCAAGGCGTCATCATCGATCATCTTGTTCAGGTTCTTCACTTCCAGCTTGATGAATCCGGGTAGCTTGTTCTCATACAGCGGCTTGAAATTCATTAACTCGCCCTTTTTCTTCAGAGCGGCGAAGAATTTCAGGCGGCCGTCCACCTTATCTTTATTGTTGATGAATATGATACATGAAGTATCCAGCGGGTCTAATATGTATTTCAACAGCTGCTTCTGCCCGCTCTCCCTCAGCTTCTCGGCATCCCTGACGATTATCAGCCTCTTGTCAGACATCGTCGGTAGCAGGTATGCCGATGAGCAGATATCGTCAACGGAGTTCTCGGTCAACGAGAGCTTGTCCAGATTGAAATCGCTGAGACCCTTGGATGCAATGTATTTCGTCAGTGCGGCGACGGCCTTACCAAGCAGGTACTTCTCATCACCGTAAAAGTAGTAAAACGGCGCGAGCTTATTGCTCTTTATCTGACTGATGACCTTATTTAGCGGCATATCGTTAAAACCCCTGCGAGATTATATCTTTTACATCATCTGAGAATTTCTTGAAGACTCTTCTGACAGCTGACCTCTTATCCATAGATGTCACCTTTATATCACTGCTGGCGAAGTACTGTTCGGTGTAGCGCCTGTCCTTCATAGAATATACTGTGTTTCCCGGTGATCCCTTGTATATCGCGATGCTAAGGCGGATTACCAGCTCGTATCGTGAGATGTCGTCGGCGCTCGTATACGATACCGCTTTGTTCGAGAAGCCGGTGACTTTACACGAGAATACCGCACCTTTGTCACCACCGGCCATATTCGGTTTCAACCAGCCGTTCGTCATGAACGCGGACGTAAGCTCCTCTTTGAGGATAAGCTCTAACTCGGGTTCATACGTCTCATTCCTTATGACCACTTCGGTGAAGTAATCGGTGTCGGCGATACCGATATCGCGGCTGCGGAAATGGTACCCGCAGCATGACGTGAGGATCATCGCGGCAGCAATAATCAGGCAGGTTCGGTAAACGATCCGCAAGTATGCGGCAGGTTTAAGGATATTGCACCGGCTGGCTGATTTTGGTCTATGATACATAATGGTCCCTATACGACGATGCTCATCAGTTTGTTGTTTATATAGACTATTTTCCGTATCTCTTTGCCATCGGTGTATTTCTTCACCTTGTCGCTGCCAAAAGCCGCTTCCCTCACCGCGTCTTCGGGGGAGTCCTTCGCGACGGTGAGCCTGTCTCGCACCTTACCGTTTACCTGTACGACGATGGTGACTTCCTCATCGACGGTATATTCGGGCTTGTACATCGGCCACAGCATGTTCATCAGCCTTTTCTCTGAGCCGAGCATCTCGTTCAGCTCCTCGCATACGTGCGGGATAAAAGGCGCCAGCAGGATGACTATGCTCTCTATGGCGAACTTGAATACGATCTTCAACGCAGGGTCATCTTTCGTGAGATCCACTGCATACAGTCTGTTTACAAGCTCCATCACCGCGCTGATCGCCGTGTTGAAATGGAACCGGTCTTCTATGTCGTCCGTGACTTTCTTGATAGTCTTGTGGACGGCTTTTCGCAGCTCCTTCGCTTCGCTGGTGAGCGGCGCAGGTTTATCCGTGGGATGCTCGTTTAGCCCCCTCACAACATCAAGGTTATCGGTGATTAGCCGGTATACCCGGCTGATGAACCGAAAGGAGCCTTCGACCCCCTTGTCGCTCCAGTCGAGGTCGCGCTCTGGCGGCGCGGCGAACAGGCAGAAGAGCCTCGTCGTATCAGCGCCATATTTCTTTATCATCATGTCAGGATCGACCGTATTACCCTTGGATTTCGACATCTTGGCGCCGTCTTTTATGACCATCCCCTGTGTCAGCAGGTTCTCGAACGGCTCATCCACGTCCCAGAACCCCATGTCCCTTATGACCTTAGTGAAGAACCGTGCGTAGAGCAGGTGCAGGATCGCGTGTTCGATGCCGCCGATGTACTGGTCAACGCCCATCCAATAGTCCGTCGCTTCTTTATCGAAGAGCCCGCCCGCGTAGTCAGCCGAGCAGTATCGGGCGAAGTACCATGATGATTCGACGAAGGTGTCCATCGTGTCGGTCTCGCGTTTCGCATCGTAGCCGCACTTCGGGCACTGCACCTCGACGAATTCGGGGATATCCGCCAGGGGTGACTTACCGACTGTCTCGATGTTGACGTCCAGCGGGAGTTTTACCGGCAGATCCTCCTTTGGTACGGGTACGTCGCCGCACGCGTCGCAGTGGATGATCGGTATCGGGGCGCCCCAGTATCGCTGCCGGCTTATCCCCCAGTCCTTCAGCCGGTAGTTGATCTTTCTATTACCGATGCCTTTTTCCTCGATGTAATCTGCTATCTTTGGCAGCGCGTCCTTGTTGTTCATACCGGTAAACGCACCAGAATCGTACATGTTCCCCTCATCGGTATAAGCGTTAGTCATATCAGCTACTTTCAGCCCACCCGCCGGCGGCTGGATGACTATCTTTATCGGTATCCCATATTTTCTGGCGAACGCGAAATCGCGCTCATCGTGAGCCGGTACCGCCATGATGGCGCCGGTACCGTAATCCATCAACACAAAATTCGCGGTATATATCGGTATCTTCTGGTCATTGAACGGGTTGACGCAGTACGCGCCGGTAAAGACGCCCTCCTTTTCATAGGAGTCCCCGACCCTTTTCTCCTTCTCCATCTTTGACACCCTGGCGACGAAATCCTTTACGTCCGCTTCTTCAGGTCTGCCTTCGCACAGCTTGAGTGTGAGCGGGTGCTCGGGTGCGAGGCACATATATGTCGCGCCGTAGATAGTATCCTGTCTCGTTGTGAAAATACGGATCGGGGCGTCTGAGTCAACAACTCGGAAATCGACTTCCACCCCGACGCTTTTACCTATCCAGTTGCGCTGCATGGCAAGCACGCGTTCGGGCCAGCCCTTGAGCTTGTCACAGCCGGCGAGTAGCTCTTCGGCATAATCTGTTATCTTGAAGAACCACTGTTCGAGCTCCTTTGGTATGACTTCGCATGAGCATCTCCAGCACAGGCAGTCCTCCACCTGCTCGTTCGCCAGGACGGTCTGGCATTTTTCGCACCAGTTTACGCTGGATATCTTCTTGTAGACAAGCCCCTCTTCATACATCCTGGTAAACAAGAGCTGCTCGTGCATGTAGTAATCGGCGTCACAGGTAGCTAACTCCCGCTCCCAGTCATAGCTGAACCCGAGCCTTTTCAGCTCCTTCTTCATATACTCGATGTTGCTGTGCGTCCATGTCGCGGGGTGTGTGTTGTGGGCGATTGCCGCGTTCTCCGCGGGCATACCAAAAGCGTCCCAGCCCATCGGGTGTAAGACGTTGTACCCGAAAAGCATCTTGTAACGGGCGATTACGTCACCGATCGAATAGTTCCTGACGTGCCCCATGTGGATCTTCCCCGATGGGTACGGGAACATCTCCAAAACATAATATTTCTTTTTTGTCTCATCCTTCGTTACATTAAAGGCTCTCTCTTTCTCCCAGATATCCTGCCACTTAGCCTCGATTTCGGCAGGGTTGTATTTATGATCTTCAGCCACATTCCCTCCAATGAATTACCCCGTAGCAAGCTGTTGGGATAGCAATTTTAAAATTACGCATCAAGCTGCGGGTAATAAAGCCCGCAGGAAAACCATGCGCGTCTGTTAATTTTTTGATTCGCTACATATACTTATAATCGTATCAGAAATCTTGTCCAGCGGAACTATTTTATGTACCCTGCCGGTCTTGATCGCCTCGTTCGGCATACCAAAGACAACAGAGGTCTCCTTGGATTCGGCAATGATTTTCCCACCGGTAAGGGACATGCTTACAACGCCGTCCCTGCCGTCGGCGCCCATGCCGGTCAGTATGACGCCTAATGCTTTCGCTCTAAATATTTTCGCGATAGATTTGAACATATTATTGACCGAAGGGACATTCTTGTCATTATCGTTCTCTTTTTCAAGTTTTGTGACGATGGTATCACCAGAGCGTTTAAATGCAAGGTGCTTTCCGCCCGGGGCTACCAGCACCTTCCCTTTCTCCAACGGTTCGCCATCGCTCGCCTCTTTGATGAGGTACTCCGAGCTCTCGTTGAGCCTTTGAGAGAAAGACGCGGTGAACCCGGCGGGCATGTGTTGGGAAACAACGACAGCGACATCAAGGTTGACCGGCAGTACGCTGAACAGGTTCTTCAGGGCGGATGGCCCGCCGGTGGAAGAACCGATCGCGACGACTTCGATTAGTTTTTTTGAGTTGAAATTAAAGATATCAGAACAGACTTTATCAGAATCATCCATCTTCTTTTCAAAGATATCAGACTCTTTAAACTTCTGTATCCGGTTTTGCACGCTGCTTAATTTAGTCAAGGACGCATTGATGACTTTGTCGATCAGGTCGCTTTTGATATTGTACAGTTTAGTTGAGATCGCCGCAGTCGGTTTAGGGATAAAGTCTACGGCTCCAAGGTCAAGCGCCTTAAAGACATTCACGTCGTCTTTTTTTGATGATACAACGACAATCGGTACCGGCATGGTCGCCATGGACATCCTGATGAAAGAGAACCCGTCCATGACAGGCATCTCAAGATCAATAGTTATTACATCAGGTTTGAGCTTGCTAAGTTTCTTTATGCCATCTTCCCCGTCAACAGCGGTACCGACCACCTCTATGTCAGGGCTCGAAGTCAGCATATCTACTATTGTCCTTCTGTTAAACGCGGAATCATCTATTACTAATACTTTTATTCCACCCAAGTTACTTACTCCTCATAATGTTAATGCAGGTTTCTGATATACCATATCGTTCGTATAATGCCTAAGGATAAATTTATTTGAGATATTTATCAGTGTCTCAGAATGCCCTAAAAACAAGAACCCCTTCTCCTTAAGTTTTTCATAAAAAGACTCGGTTACCAGCTTTTTTGTGTCATTGTTGAAATAGATGATAACGTTTCTGCAAAAGATGATATCCATCTTCTCAATAGTGGATATCTTGTTGTTATCTATCAGGTTTAGCTGCCCGAATGTCACAATGTTCTTTATATTATCATTGATTTTGAACTTATCCCCAATTATTTCAAAATATTTAGCGATATATTCTTCTTTCGTAAGTCTGAAAGATGAACTGGAATATATCCCGCTTCTGGCTGTTTGCAGTACCCTTAAGCTGATGTCGCTACCAAATATCTCGACGTTCCATCCTTCAAACAGCCCGCTCTGTTTGATAAGTATAGCTAAAGTATAAGGTTCCTCACCGGTGGAGCAGCCAGCCGACCAGATCCTCAGCTCTTTCTTGCCCTCTTTTTCAAACTCGGATTTTATTTCAGGTAAGACCTCTTTGGCGAACGCGTTTAGCTGCGGCTCTTCTCTAAAGAAGTAGGTCTCGTTCGTAGTCAACACCTCAGCGATCGCATTGATCTCCTCATCTTTTCCCTTATCATATTTCAAGTAGAAATAATAATCCTCGAAATTATTAAATTGATGCAACTTTAGCCTGTTGTGCAGTCGTTTCTCCAGGAAGTACCTGGTGCCGTCATCAAAGTATAAGCCGCTGAATTCATTTATAAAGTCCCGAAGCTTAGAAAACTCATACTCGGACATCTCAATCGGTTCGTTACTCATATAGTAAAAAAGTACTCCTTAAGAAATAATGCCCAGAACTCTTTTCGCCATACGCTGAATCATCTCATCTTCCTCTTTTTCAATGAAAGGGGTCAGCTTTTGAACGATATTGTCATCCTTAATACCCTCAAATGACTTGTAAATCAGAATTCTAATATCCGCTTTTGCGGAACTTAGCAGCTCTAAAATATTCTTTAAAATATTGTCATCCATGGACTCTTTCAATATACCCAGAGAGGCTTTGACGACCTCATAATCCTTGTGGCGCAACAGTTCTAACAAGTAGATTTTAAGCTCTGGCGCGTTAAGCTCTTTGAGCGACTCTATCGCGTTGATGACAAGTATCGGGTCATCGTGTTGCAAAAACTTCCTTAGCCGCCTGACGGCATCAGCGGCCTGCAACTTAGCAAGGCTTCTCATCGCGTTGATCTTCACCCATACATTCGGGTCATTAAGCGCCAGTATCAGGGAATTGAAGGATTCCTCGGAATATAAGAGCCCTAATGTTTTCGCGACGGCTATCCTGACTTTGTCGCTTTCGTCAGTGAGCGTCAGGACAAGGTGTTTGCTCTCAGCTAAGACGTTTATAGCGCCGATAGCATATACCGCAGCGGTTCTGACCTCTGGGTTGCTGTCTTTGAGCGCCATGTCAAGGTGTTTTATGTCCTCATCGATGCCGATCCTGCCGATAAGGGATATGACATTTATTTTAAGCTGTTCATCCTGAGCGCTTAAATGCGATTCTATCTCCCGCCTTATCTCCTTGGGATAAAGGTTCCCCAGGGCAGTAAGAGCATCTAACGCCGCCATCTGCACATCTTTATACTGGTCGTTCAGCACGGGGAAAATATGCTTGATCGCAGTACCCTTAGCTAATTGAGCCAGAGAGATTGCCGCGGAACTCCGAAGGTGCCAGAACCCGGATTTTAATGATTCTACGAGTAGCGGCTCATACCGCTCATCCTTTAATGCCCCCATTACCTGTGCCAGGAAATCTTTTGTTGAGTCATCCGCCGTTAAAAACACTTCCTTGATCGTTTCAAAAGATTCCTTACCCATGAAGACGATGGAGTCAAATATGCACGCTTTTATGCTCTCGTCTCCTTGAACCTCAAGCAGCTTTGGTATAGTCTTAACAGCTTTCAGGTAGCCGAGCAGGGAGATGACCGCCTTTTGCACCTCTTCGTGTGCCGAGCTGAGCGAAGCCGGTATCCTGTCGAGAAGCTCCTTAGTCACGGCTTCGTTTAAGCGCTGTATAATCTTTTGTTTGCTGTTTTCATCGCTTATGCTGTTGTATATATTGACGACAGCTTTGATCGCGGCTTCCCTGCTGGCTTTAGATGTATCGCTGATGCCGTTGACAAGGTACTTGACAACCTCATCATCCTTGCTTTTGCCCATTACCTCAAACGCCGCCTTACGCAGTATCTTTGAGTCCAACAAAGGTATGAGCGCCCCTATGTCGATAGGTTCGCCAATGCTTTCAAGAGCCTCTAACGCACAGAACTGCAACTGTAGATCATCCCTTTTCAATGTACTTACAAGATGTTTGACGCTTGACGGATCCTTTATCTTTCCTAACGTCTCCGCCGCGGAAGACCGTACATTTTCGTCATCGTCGTCTAACAATTTCGCGACTACTTCTGATGAGTTGACATCCTTTATGTCACCTAACGCGTCAATCAGGAACTTCTTCACCTCAAAATTCGCGTTAAACAGATACTCAGTGATGTGCGCTACGGCTTTTGCGCCCAATTTCGTGACTATTTCAACCGCCGCGTTCCTCTTGCCTGCATTGTCCCCTGCCTCTAACGCCGCGAACACCCGCTTGTAAAAACCTTTGAAATCAGAGTAGCGCAAGAGAGAATCGACAGCCGTTTTTCTTACCCGCCAGTACTGGTCACCGATAGCGTCGAACAAGAGAGTAAGCGCGTCCTCCGTTTGCAGGGCGGCGATCTTCTCGACACCGACCCGCCTGACCTCCGCATTCGGGTTTTTCAGCTGCTCTTTTATGTGATAGTTCTCTTCCATATACAGGCCTTTACTCTTTTTTCTTAAGTGTGTCCTTCTCTTGGGTCGATAAAACATTGTTGAGTTTCAATATCATCAAAAGATCATCGCCATACTTATATACACCGAAAATATAATCAGTGTTGACCCCTTCAAGCATTCTTGGCGGCGGTTTTATGTTCTTAACATTGATTTTTATCACTTCTCTTACCTCATCGACGATGAGCCCGACGATCTTCTTCTCGATAGAAACGATTATTATCCTCGTCTTTTGACTCGCCTCTTTCTGTTCAAGCTCAAATTTTTTCCTCATGTCTATTATCGGTATAACAACGCCTCTTAGATTTATAACGCCTTCGATGAAAGCGGGCGCTTTGGGGACAATAGTCAGTTTGAGCGGTTTTATGATCTCCTTTATCTTCATAATGTCGATTACATAAAGTCCGTCATCGACTTTGATCACCACAGCCTGACGTTCTAACGTTTCTTCTGAAGATACAAAATCCTTATCCATTTATCCCCCGCTATATGTCGATATCCAAAACGTTCTTAAGGTTCATAATGATCGCGAAAGTGTTCTCATATTTACCGATACCAGAGATAAACTCGGCGCTTACTCCGCTGATTATCGGTGGGGGCGGCTCGATGTTATCCTTTGCTATCCGTATAACGTGAGTGACTTTATCAACTATCATACCCCAGCTCCTGTTTTCGTCCCGCGCGATGATTATCCTTGTGTCCCTGTCGTAGTCTTTTACGTCAAGCCCCAATCGCTTCCTCAGGTCAAACACCGGTACTATCACGCCTCTTAAAGAGATGATACCGGTAATGAAATCCGGTGAGCCGGGCACTTCGGTGAATTCCCTTAGCTTTACTATCTCCTTGATACTCATTATGTCGATCGCGTATTCTTCTGACGCCAGCTTGAAACAAAGGATGTTTAAGAGATTCTCGGACACTTCCGCCGAAGTCTCGAACCCGTCCGCATAAAACTCCTCATCAATAAAGAGTTTCGGGTCAAAGTTCTCTAACCCTTGCTCCTCAAATACGTCATCATTGTTATTTGTGTTTTCGTCCACTTTCCCCATCCTGCCCTAATGAAGCGCTTCCTCTATCAATGCGCCGACATCTATCACCAGAACGGTTTTCTGGTTGCCAAGATCAGTCGCGCCCGCTATCCCCTTGATGTTCTTAAATGTATCGCCTATCGACTTTATTACGATATCCTGCTGACCCCTTAGCGCGTCGACGATCACTCCGATCCTCTTCAGCCCGAAACCGATCACCACAACGAAGATCTTCTCCCTGTCACTTTGAGTCTCTTGCAACTCAAACATATTTTTCAGCCGCAAAAGTGGGAGTGTCTCATCCCTTAGCTGCATGACCTCCTTCTTTTCTATCGTCAATATCTGCTCAGGGCGTATTCTTAGTATCTCGCTTACGGAATTCAATGGTATCGCGTACAGCCTGCCTGACAGCTCGATAATAAGCGCCTGTATTATCGCAAGCGTTATCGGGAGTGTCAATATCACCTTGGCGCCGGCGCCCTCTTCGGATTCTATATCGACCATCCCTGAGAGTTTTGAGATGTTAGACTTCACAACGTCCATGCCTACTCCCCTGCCCGAGGTCTCGCTGACTTCGTCTTTTGTGCTGAACCCGGGTATCAATAAAAGGTTATATATATCTTTATCATTGAGCTCCTCATCCGGGTCGATGAGCTTGTTCTCGATCGCTCTTTCGCGTACTTTTGCTTTATCGATACCTTTCCCGTCATCTGCTACCTCTATGACGACATAATTCCCTTTTTGAGAAGCCCGTAACGTTATTAAGCCCTTCTCGGGCTTGCCGGCCGCCTTCCTCTCCCCGGGTGACTCTATGCCATGGTCGACGGCGTTCCTTATCGTGTGCATTATCGGGTCGCCCAGCTCCTCGATGATCAGCTTGTCCAGCTCGGTATCCGCGCCGTACATCTTCAGCTCTATCTCCTTACCGGTTTTCCTGGACAATTTCCGTATGATCCGCGCCATCTTCTCAAATATCTGGCTGAGCGGGATCATCCTTATACCCATGACACTGTTCTGGAGCTCGTCAAGCTTACGGCTGAAGACCCGGTTAGCTTTGTAAAGCTCTATCGCGACACCGGTGAAGCCCTCCTTAGCCCGGAGCTTGTCAGATATCCCACCGATTATCGCCTTGCTTAGCACCAGCTCGCCTACGATGTTCATCAGGCTGTCAAGGCGGCTTATATCCACTCTTACCGTCGAGCTGATACTCTTGACCGCTTTGTCCGCACCGCTATTTGCGCTCAGCGGCGTTGACCTTTGCGGCTCTGCCCCCGCCGGCTTCGTTATAGGTGCCGCTTCATCCTTGTCCGGCGCCTCCTCTGGTTCTGTCTCAGGCTTCTTAGAGAGGTCATGCACAGTTATCGTAACTGTTGACGCCGCTAATATATCATTAGCATCCTTGTTGGTGCCGACTAATATGTCAAATTCGATCGTCCCTTCCTTCGCTTCCCCTGAAGAGGGTAAAATGCTGATACCCTCCCCTAATGGCTTCAGGTCTGTGGTTATCTTTGAAAGCTCTTCATCGAATATCTCTAAGGAGAAGATCGAGTGGACTAAAAAAATGTTCTTTTTACTCTTCTCGTTCTCGCTTAAGCGATGCTCCTCATATTCGGTCAGGACGCTTAATATCTTCTTGTCAATGTAGAATTTCTTTGTTTCAGGAGCCGCGCCCACCTTACCGGTAGTCGCCCCTTGCAACTTGGCGTTCAGCTCCAGGATGAAGCCGTCTACCTCCTCTTTCCTCGCGACGTGCCCCTTTATCCCGACCTCTTTGACCAGCTCTGTCAGAAACTCGATCCCCTCAAAAAGGATATCTAAAACGTTTCGACTTAATTTTATTTTACCTAACCGGATCGAGTCTAAGATATTCTCAAGCTCGTGGCTTAAGTGACCGATATCCTTGAAGCCAAGCATACCGGCAATGCCCTTTAAAGAGTGAGCGTTCCTGAAGATGTTGTTTAACAGGTCAGGGTCAACATCCTCGATATTCTGCGAAGAACTTATCGACATCAGATCAGAATTAATACTCTCAACGATCTCATCTGCCTCCGCCAAGAACTCCTTGATTGTCTCTTTGGTTACGCCTTCTACCTTTTCTGACATCGTTATGTTTTACTCTTTTTCAGGATTTCTTTTACTTTCCGCTGCATATACTCCGGGTCAAACGGCTTTACGATATATTCCTCCGCGCCTAACTTCAAGCCCTTCTCCCTGTCCTTCAAACTGCCCTCTGTAGATACTATTATCATCGGTATGGATTTATAGTTGTCATTGTTCTTCACAAAATTTACAAGCTCGAGACCGTTTATGTTGGGCATGTTTATGTCAGTGATAATAAGGTCGAATTTCAGGCGGGGCAGCTCCCGCAGAGCATCGAAACCAGAAGACGCTTCGACAATCTCATAATCATCTGAATCCTCTAACGTTGTCGCGATCATAGAACGCATCGTCGGGGAATCTTCCACTACCAGTATCTTATAAGACATTTCTCACCTTTTGTTAAAAATTGATGAATCAAGAGAAGTAACTAACTATTATCCACTAAGCTTAACATATTTTAAAAATAATTCAATACTATTTTATTTGATTGCAAGACATGGCTGCACAACAGATAATAAGCAGGGGGAAGCAGACACTGCTGCGCTCTTACGGGAATAACGGGTCGCGCAAGGTCTTATAAATATCATACTTTTCAACGTATTACCGCCTTTTTTGGCTACGGAAAAAAAATCAAAACTATGAAAAAATTTCATAGTAATTAAGCGATTATTTGTTAGAATAAGGTAACAAGGGGCGGCCGCGAGAATTAATGCACGCATAACATGGTGTAATCATGGGAGATCTGTGGGCGGCGAGCGATACGTGGTGGAGGTGGTACGGTAATTGCTCATTAGGACAGCATGTTGTTTAGTATTAAAAGAGGAGGATAAGAGGATGGGATCTTTCCGCACAGAAAAAGACGCAGGCTTCATTTTAGTAACGGTTCTTTTAATGATAGTGATATTATCGTTAATTGGTATAACCAATATGATAACCTCTTCTAATGAAGTGCTTATCGCCGGTTATGTCAACAAGAGCAAAGAGGCCTTTTATGTATCTGAGGCGGCGCTTGAGGAAGTGAAGTATTTCGTCTTGAACGATCCTATGAAGAGCACATCGACCGCGGTCGGCCCGGGCACTTTGCAGGATGACACTCAGAACTGGGCGACTGATGAATACGCCGGTATGTATTTAGTCGATAACGCCGCGAGTGAAATGCTAATATCAGGGAATAGTTTTGACACGTTAAATGTTTCTGGCACCCCTTTGGCCGGCTCTTACCATATAGTGTTCAAAGTATATGATTCAGGCACCTCTGGTATCAATGGCGCAGGCAGCGCGAACACCTTTAATGTTCCTGGCATGGCATGGGCGACTGACGAATGGTTCAACCACATTCTCGTTGACTCCGCAGGCTCTGAGTTTACCATTGTCAGCAACACCGCGGACACCCTTACCGTAGCCGGTACCCCTGTGAGTGGTGACTGGTCGATATTCGGCAACATAGGCGGCTCTGATGTTATGACCGTTGTGAACGGCTACTCACCGCTACCGAGCTACATCAACAGCTACCAGGTGGGGTGGGTACTGATCGATTCTAACAATAACAAGTTTAACGTAGATGACGTGAGTGGTTTTATCGGTAATGATATCAACTTAGAAGCAGGGGCCGGTACACCGGCGCATGGTTCGTTTACTTTGGCGATGCCGGGCTGGATGTATAATTCGAACTCACCATTATACGCGGGCGGCGGTACCTCGACATACAACACAAGCTATACTATCGGTAGCGCTGTGGCAACTGCCACCGTTACGATAACACCGGTTGGCGGTTCAAAGAGTTCATTTATCATGAAATCGGTAGGGACTTTGGCGAAGAACAGGAAAGCGATTACAATGTCATTAAACGATTCAGGTAACGGGGACGTACTGTTCAGGGATTGGCGGGAAGTATCGCCGTAGATAATGTAAAATAATGAACTACTCCGTAGCAAGTTGCGGGGGAATCAACCCCGCTGAAAAAAAACAGGCGAGCCTGTAAAAAGGAGTCATACGTGAGCTCATTGAATAAAAAAGGTTTTACGCTTATAGAGATGATGGTGGTGATCGCCTTGATCGGGATACTGTTATCAATAGCGATCCCCTCGATCTTAGGGCAGAGACCCTTATGGAAGGTAAACGGCGCCGCACGGGGCATTTTGACTGATATGAGATTGACTCAGAGCAAAGCGATACGCTCTGGTGATATGCACGCCATAGTATTTTACGCCTCACTAAGAAAATATGAGATATTTGAAGATAATGGAGCCGGCGGCGGCACAATAGGGGACGGTATAAGAAACGGCGGGGAAGCGATCATTAAAACCGTAAATCTTGACGATAATTACAAGGACCTCCTCTTTGGCACTATCGGAGCGCCTCATGTAAGTGGAGGGACGATACCTGCCGACGGCATAGACTTCCCGACAAGAGGGCCGGGTAAATCAGTACGGTTTCGGCCTGACGGTTCTTCAGAGGACGGTTCACTTTACCTCTACCCGATAACCACTACTCCCCAGGCAAGCTGGCAGCGCGCGGTAGAGGTCATCGGTAATACCGGCAGAGTCAGGGCATTCTCCTGGCAGACAAGCAGCGCGTCATGGAAATAAATTTCACCATAGGAGCTAAGTAATGAGGAAAATGAGGAAAAAGCTTGGTTTTACTTTAGTGGAGGTATTGGTCGCTTTGACGATCCTTGCTATTGCAATGCTTGGGTTTGTACCGATGGTAATAACGACGATCAGGGCGCATTCCTTTGGCAACAAGATGACAAGAGCGGCGGAACTCGCGCAGGATAAGTTAGAGGATATAAGGCGGATGGAGTTTACCGACCCTGATATCAGCCCGATGGCGTACCCGTGGTCATCTACCCCTGAAACTTTTGATAATATCTACGAGAGAGTTTATTCCGTTGATTTAATAGCTGCTAATACAAGTATAAAGAGAATAACAGTTAGTGTCGACTGGCGTGCGACAGGTGTATCGACAGTGCAGAACACAACTTATGTAACTACTAAAGTACGATATTAACAGGGGCGCGACACAAGGTTCATGCGCCCGGGATACAGGAGGCAGGAGATGATACCCATGAATAAAGAGAGAGCGAATAAATATATGCGCCTGGCGTGTAAGAAAAAGGGTTTTTCAATTGTCGAGCTCATAATAGCCCTTGCAATCACGTCTATTGCGATAGTCGCTATCTATAATCTTTTTATTACTCAGCAAAAAGGTTTCGCGATACAAGAAGAAGTCGCGAATATGCAGCAAAATAACAGGGTTGCAATGGAAGAGCTCGCGCGGGTAGTAAAAATGGCGGGGGTCGGTGTTTTGCCTCCCCAGCAAAAGATATTATATTGCGGGCCTTACGACTTTGTATTCAGCGGCAACGTAAACGGTACGGCCGGCGACGTAATGGCCATGAACGCCACTGTCGGTACATCGCTGTATACCGCGCCAGACCCCACGCCCTTCGTCAACCAGGATTCAGAGACTTACCGCTGGACACTGGATAAAAACGGCGATGGCAGCGTAGATGCCGCCGATTATACAAACACTAATTCCGGTGCGACCCAGTACTCTTTGTGGCGGGAAGTCTATACCGGTACAACCTCGATAATCGATGAGTTGGCCCCGGGAATAGCCGTGGCGGACACTCAGGGTAATCAGGTTGTCGTGTTCCAGTATTGGGGTAATTTTGACGCTGACCCTGCTCTGGATCTGTGGGGTGACGCGAACCAGGACGGCGAGCTTCAGACAGCGGAGATCCTCACAAATGGCTTATCCGGTGCGTTGGACCCGGTCACAGACCTTACCGGTAATGCCAGGGCTCTTGACGATATGTTGCAAAAAGTGGATCTTACAGTCATCACCGAGACAGGAAAGAACGATCCAAACTACCCGACAAACTCAGGTTTCAGGCAAACAAGACACGCTTCTATGGTAACCCCGCGTAACCTGTGGACATGCGCCAATCTGGATATCGTACCGGGCTATAAATCGACCCTTAAAATCTCAACGGGCATCCCTGGCGGCCCACCGGCCGGAGACAACACGACAATACAGTTCATAGTGCTTGAATCTGGTATCCCTAAGAAGGATAAGGTTGTAACATTCAGCGCGACGATCGGTGGAGTGGACATCACCACATTAGGCGGCTCGTTATCCACCACCACAACGACATCAGATGTCAACGGATTTGTAAGCCTTACAGTCAGCACACCTTCGTGTACTTATGTTCCGCCTGGAACTTTCCCTATAGGCGGTACAGTAGTCGTCACCGCTGTGCTGCCCTCAGAGATTACACCGTTTGGCCCATGCTCCGCGGATTCTGAAAACGTTAACCTGACGATGGTTGTCGGTGACCAGAGTATTCTTAATGTAACAAATACACCGAGCTCATCAGTCGTGTTCAGCTGTGGAGACACTACCATCGCCACATTGTTTGACCTACAGGTAGAGGACGCGTGTGGTAACCCTGTAACACCGAACGCACCGATCAACCTGACAGCTTTCGGCGTTAGCGGCGGTGCATGTTTCGCAGGGTTTGGGACTCTTACACCAAATGTCATACCGATTACGACAAGCAGTGTCACGGTATCTTACACATCCGAGGCGAGCGGCCCTTATGCCGCTGACAGGACAGCGGGTAACATAGAGCAGTTCATTGTGAATATAGATCATGACTTTTATGGCGCGCCAAACTGCTTAGCGCCTTTGACGTCTCTTTATGTAGAAACGTTCCCTGATCATATAACCAATTTTGACCCGCTTACCAATCCGATTACCGCTACAAACCATACGGATTGCAACATGGCCGGGTTCAAGTCTACTGACGCTATATTCAATGTAGAGGATTCATGCGGCAACGCGGTCTATGATATGACCCAGTTTACCCAGACAGTTGGCGCTAACGTTGAGGTCACATTTACGCCAGACCCGGCGGGGATCTTAAATACTCCATCAGACCAGGGGACTATATCGCCCGCGTTACCCGCGAATATACAAACATCGGTCGCCGGTGATTACTATCTCACATATCTTGAGCCGTCATGTACTCTGCCGCCGCTTTATACAAGGATAATTCAACCGACTATCACTCTTACCCCAAACAATTTTACAAACCAGGGGCCTGTTAATTTCGGGCTGAACCTGCAAAGCTGCCTTGACTGTGAGATCGTCACAAGCACGCCGGTAATGAGCAATTGCATCTCTGACACTACCGCAAGCGTTATCGATGTCCCAGGAGTTACCGTTGTGTTCTGCGGGATAGCAGACGGAACGCCGGTAGAGCTTGAGCTGTCATCATCGGCGGGGCCGGCTCTGAATGCGAGTTTTGACCAAAGCAACCCTTCAGTTTCAACGATTATGGGGACTTTTACATTAAATTCCTTCTCAGCTTCCATTTATGGCGGTAACGCACCAAGTGGAGCGACTATATCGATAACCGCGTACTCACCGGACAAGGCGACTTACGCCACCGATCCGGCGGGCTTTACATGTTCAGGTATCGATATAATAACGATTGAATCGTATTGTACATATATCGGTGTATTTAATGAGATAATCCAGTTAGGCTATACGGAGATAACCGATATCTCAGCGAATGACAAACTTTACATACAAGTAGAGGACTGTGACGAGAACAAGGACTCTACCGTAGTGGAAACGCTGACGGTTACGGTGACCAGCCCGCAGGGTTATTCACCGCCGGCCCCGGACATAGAGATCGCTATCCTTACCGAGACAGGTCCTGATACCGGTATATTCAACAGTAATACATACGTACCGCCTACCAGCAATACGCCAGGACCGTTGCCGGTTATTTACTGCGGTTTAGGGCCTGGCGGCGATACGGCTTATAATGGCAGGTTGTTCCTGAGACCCGGCTATGATGTGACAGTGGAGTATGTTGATCCTGATGACCCGACAGACACCGGATGCGTAAAAACATTAGGCGTAAACACGTTCAGCTGTCCGGCATTCGTTTACTCATACTATGGAAGCTCATACATTCACCTTGACAGACACGGTATAACCGCGAACCTGTCATTAGGCGGCAATATCTTTACAAATGGCGAATTTGAATTGTCAGGCGATATGTCTGTCGATAACAGAGGCCCTGATGGCGTAATCCATACCCCTGATGATTTCCAGACCGTTTCTCTTGGTCACATGTCATTAGCCGGTAACGTTATCGGTGACTGTTACGCGCCTTCTGTAGACCTGTACGGCCCTGACGGAGCCGGTCAGAACACGCAGGTATTCCCACCAAATGAAGGTGTTGTCCTGGGTGATTTATACCTCATGGACGGGTTCTATTATGATGATGTCGTAAGTACATATTACCCTGAAATAATAGGTTCGAGGGGGAACCCGCCAAGCTATGGCAATTATACGTCATTAGCCGCTTCTAATATCGCGCAGCCGCCCCCGGGCAGCAGCGTGCAGGTACATGCCGTTACAGGCGGCATGTTACATACCGGCGCCGTATTCGCGACCCCGAACGAACCGGGCTATCCGTATGACCCGAATGTCGATCCAAACTATGCTCTGCCGGTACCAGATGGAGAGGTGCTTGTCGCGAGTGATTTGCCAACGTTTGATTTCTCCCAGTCTGTCGCCTGGTCACAGGACTTGACTACAAAGTATCATATGTTTGTCGGTGAGGACACATACTTCAACAGTATGGCGGAATTCGAGACATTCCTGACAACAGCGAGACCGACGTATACCGCGATAGACGGAACGTCTTACACTACGCCGCATATAAATCCGCAGGGGAAAACTATCTACATAATCGGTGACCCGTACGAAGGTACTGTATTCCACTTCCCGAATGGTTTCGACACCACGCAGTTAAGCGCGCCGTACCAGTTTATTGTTCTTGGTATGATAGTATCTGAGACAAGGTTGAGCATTAAAGGTAATCATGATGGTATAGCAGTCTACGGATGCGGCAAACGCCCGATTGACTGGATAGACGGCTGGACAGGGGTGACTTACTCTAATTATGATGACTGGGTAGCTGTACGCGGCGGCGAAGAAAATATCCCTTATGATATGATCGCGTTAGTCGCCAGAACAAAATTAGAGGTAAAAGACGGAACCGCCCATACACTGTTAAAAGGTATCGTCTATAGTGAAAACGAGAGCCATTTCCACAATAAAACCCCACAGGGCAAGGCGTTCTTGCACGGCGCGGAGATCGCCAACGTTATACACAACTGCCTGTACATGGACTTTCGGTACAATGACTGCGTAAGGCGGGCAGCCGCCTACTGGTACGGATGTTATTGCGACTCCGGCGGCGCGGCAATCGCCTGTTCGCTTGCAATAACGCCTTCTTCGGCTACTGTTACAAGGGGCGGGAACACTGTCACTCTGACAGGGTTAAATTCATTGAGCGGTATATATAACTTTACGGTGACCGGTACGAGTGGTGGAACTGTCTCTGTTGTCGGTGACACCGCCACATACACTTCAGGGCCGAATGTTGGCACTGATATTGTTTCTGTCTCGTCGTCCGGGTGTATCGGGGCGTCAGCCACAATAAATGTCATCGATTATTGCAATGTTGTCGTCAATCCGGCCACTCTCACTATTCCGCTTGGACAGGATTGGATACTGTCGGCTTCATCGCTCCAGGGCGGTCCGTTTAACTGGTCGATAGTACAGAACCAAAGCGGTAGCTCCCTTGATATGAACGTTGGTGACGCCGTAACATATACGGCTGGCGCTACCGGTGGTATAGATATCATCAAGGTCACTGATTCCGGCGGCTGTGCCGAAGCGTTCATTACAATAACCGTTGACCCGTGTTACGTGCTCGTTGAGCTCTATGAGTTTGACGGCATTAACTGTACATCGATCCAGACTAACACTGTAACCGTCAACGGGGAGGTCTGCGTATCCGCGGTGCTGGGTGACCCGACCGCTCCAGGATTCATCTGGTATTCTGATGATCCTGCCGGTCTCTTCTTCGATGCAGTATCAGGCCTGTGGGTAGGTTCCGGCACATTAAGCACGCTCTTAGGGCAGGCGGTCAGATACCAGGCTGGCGGTGTCTTGGGCACCTACACCATATCTGCGATGGATGATGAGAGCTGTACGGGTACTCAACTGTTAAGCACATGTGATATTACGCTGCTTGATTCGTTCGGCGCCATCAACACGACTATTTATGAAACGCAAACCGTCGATTATGTGGGTTACGTCGGTATCGCGGTACCGGCGCGTACTATCGATACATGGGATACCACCGACCCGGCAGGCCCGGCGGCGCTTACAGTGACCAGCCCGACTACCGGTACATATACACCATCGATGCCGGGTAACTTTGAAGTGACTATATATGATAATGTCGGGTGTTCGTCAACCGCTTTCGTCACGGTTCTGCCATGCGCGACGATAACGATAAATCCGACGGACGCGACTGTCAGCTTAGTTGCGGGCAATACGGAATTGTATACAGCTGTCGGTGGTACGCCGCCATATACATGGTCTACCTCTGACACCAATATCGGGGTAATCGATCCGGTAACCGGCGTGTTTACACCGATTGCCGCATGGCCGGTTCCAATAAACGTCTACGTGGTGGACAGCGCCGGCTGTACCGGTCAGACTACGGTACTGGTGCAGTGCCCTGCAATAAGTGTAGAGCCGGCAAACGCTACAATTGTCTATGCAGATCCTTTGACACCGGTATCATACAGCGCAAGCTTCGGGTCAGCGCCTTATTCATGGTCGATTGACGACCCCACAGTCGGGTCTATTGATTCATTAAGCGGGATGATGACAATAACCGGTGAAGGAACCGCGACTATTACCGCTGTTGACGCATACGGATGTATAGGCACGACGACGGTTACCGTGGCGTGTCCCACGCTTACCATATCGCCGGATAACGCGACATTTAACATCGGTGATACCGCCAATTACTCCGTAGCCGGGGGAAGCGCGCCATATAGCTGGTGGATAGACAACCCCGCGGTCGGTACGATAGCCCCGGTGACCGGCGTGTTCAATGCGCTCGCCGGCGGTACGACAACGATAAATGTCAGCGACAAGTACGGGTGCGTGGATACTACCGCGGTTAGTGTCGCCTGCCCGGTCGTCACGATCGCTCCGGTCACACCGTCATACCTCGTCGGCGCAACCGACACGTTCTCGGCAGCCGGTGGTATGGCGCCATACACATGGACGAGCTCGGCTCCATTAGTTGCTACGATCGACTCTTTGACCGGCGCGCTCACCGCCGTCGGTGAGGGCAGTGCGATAATCACCGGTACTGATACAAACGGATGCTTCGCAGATACTACGATTACGGCGACATGTCCGACGCTCACTATCACGTCGGCCAGCTCGACTTATACAACAGGCGACACCGATACCTTCACGGTAACTGGCGGAACGGCGCCATACACATGGGTGAGCTCAGACACGACGGTTGGAACGATAGACGCGACTGGCGCGTTTGCCGCCGTTGGCACGGGTAGCACAGTGATAACTGTCACCGGCAAGTATGGTTGTACGACAAATAAGGCGGTTACTGTCGTTTGTCCAACAATAACCATAGCGCCGAACAACCCGACGTACACCGAAGGCGATACAGACACGTTCGCCGCGGCGGGTGGTGCAACGCCGTATACATGGTCAAGTTCAGATTCGCTGCTTGGTACGGTTGACTCGCTGACAGGCGCATTCTCGGCTATCGCCGCCGGCAACATAACTATAACGGTTACAGATACTTACGGTTGTGTCGCCACGACACCGGTCACCATCAACTCGGCATGTTCTGAGACTATTACAGTCACCAAGTTCAAGATCGATTGTAATAAAGAGAAGGTGGAAGTTACTGCTGACTCCACCAAGCTTAATACATCGCTGGATTTACAGTTTGTTGTGTACGATGGCGCCGGTGTCGCGCAGTGGGGACCTCAGGTTATATCATGGGATGCCGGTAAGGGCGAGTATCGATACAAACAAGAAGGGTTAGGTAACTTTATGGATGCCTGGGATGACAATTACTACGTAATAGTGTCTGACTTAATTGAATGCCCGGGGACTGACAGCGCTCCATACACGATAGAGCAGAGGAAGAACTGTCCATAACCACTCCAGCCTAAGCTGAGTTAAAAGACGGGGGAATTATCCCCCGTCTTTTTGTTTGATAGTATGACGTCAAGAACTCTGCGCAACCCATAAACTGTTCCCCTCCCTTGATGGGGCATCCAGATGCACGGGGACAAAGGGGTGGGTGAATAATTTGTAATATCCAGGGCATCAAAAGGGTATGATGCCCAATCGAATACAAGGCGCTCCTTAAAAACCATCGAGATGGTTTATTTCCCTTGAATAGCATAGATTTATGCGCTATATTTAGACATTGACAGGTGAGGTTTGTTGCAAATGGCGCCAGACAACATTTCAACGGAAACAAATAAAATGGATGATAATAAATCAAACGGTACTGTTTTGATTGTTGATGATGAATACACTACCATTGACCTTTTGATGGCTATCCTTAAACCATACGACTATAACCTGATAGGGGCCCAGTCCGGCAAAGAAGCTCTTGATATCATTCAAAAAGAGAAAGTAGACCTTGTCCTTTTGGATTTAATGATGCCTGAGATGAACGGCTATGATGTCTGCAAGGCGATAAAAGGTGATAAAAATACAAGAGCGATACCAGTGCTGGTAATAAGCGCGCTAAGTGAGGTGCAGGACAATATAAAAGCGATGGAAGTCGGCGCGGAAGGCTTTCTGGCGAAACCTTTCAATAATAAACTGGTTGTCGTATATGTCCAAACCCTTATCAAGGTGAAAAAACTCACCGATGAGCTGATCAAACTCTACCAGCTAAAGGATGATCTGACAAGGATGATCGTCCACGACCTGAAGAACCCTTTAATCTCGGCAGTAGGTTTTATAAACCTGTCGATAAAGGAAAAAAATCTGGACAAAATAAAGTGGTACCTGAGCATTATTAAGAACAGTGTCGCGGATGCTCTTAATTTCATTGAGGACTTACACGACATCACCCGTCTGGAAAATAATAAGTTTACGCTGAATAAAAGTGATGAAAATATCTATTTGATGATCGCTGATATTATTGACGCTATGACGCCTTTATTTAAAAAAAGAGGGCTGACAACAAAATTCGTAAGTGACTGTAACCTGCGGCATTATATCGATCCGCAGGTATTCAAAAGGGTCATGCAGAATATCTTCACAAACGCCGCGAAATATGCGAACAAAAACTCTACAATAATGATCTATGCGTCGATAAAAAATAATCTGCTAAGGGTGCAGGTATCAAACGAGGGCGATGTCATTCCTGAGGAATACAGGTTAAAGATATTCGAGAAATTCGGGCAGGTAGAGATAATGCAAATGGGCGGCAACGTCGGCAGCGGCTTAGGGCTCGCGTTTTGCAAAATGGCGGTCAAAGCGCATAACGGTAACATCTGGGTAGAATCACCGGCGGTTGAATTTGATGACGGCACGACTATCATCTTTGAGATATTATAAGCAAACCGAGCGTTTGACGGACAAACCAAACGTTTGACGTATAAGGAGAAGGAGTGACCGAAACAACCAGTGCGCGCATCTTAACTTAACAACGCTTTTACTATTTTTTTCACATTAACGTCAGCAACATAGTAACGCCTCTTCGTACCGTCTCTTTCTGACTTTACGACGCCTTTGCTCTTTAGTAGCGAAAGGTGCTGCGAAATCGTCGCCTGCGGCATCTCAAGGCACGTGTAAATGTCTGTAACGCAACTCTGTTTTGATATCAGTCCGCATACGATCTTAAGGCGCACCGGGTGCCCAAGCACTTTTATAACTTCTGCCAAATCTTCGAAATCTATGTTATTTTTAATTTTCATCATTTTTTAATATGTAAATATATTAATATATCCCAATGCAGATGTCAAGGACTTTAAACGCTTTTTTATCTTTTTACCTTACCTCTTATGGGACTGTTACCAAATAGAAGATTTTAAAGAATTTTTAAAAAGCTGTCGTTGTAAGTTATTGAAAAAATGGGGGAGCGACCAACGGACGCGAAGGGGGGAATTCCCCCCTTTATTGTATTGGGCAACATGCCCATGTAAAAACGTGTGGTATGTGGCAAAAAACGTACGCGGGAACCACCGGATTTTATTATTCTTGAAAAATAAAGTAAAATAAGATATGTTATAGGTGTAAGTTTTCATAGATGACAAAAGTTTTTGCGAGGTTGGTAATGGGAAAGGAAAAGCCTGTAACATATTCACCAAAAAAACAATTTAGCTTCATCAATGTAATTGTGCTTGTCCAGCTGATTGTGCTCGCGGTTCTGGTATATTTCATACTCTCTCAGAGGCAAAAGACTGTAGTTGAGACAGTCGATACGAGTAGCCCTGCGCCGATGATAAGGATAACCAGCCAAAAGAGCCCTGCAAAGACCCAGGCCAGGCAAAAGAGCGAAGCCGCGGCGAGCACAAAGAAGAAGGCGAAGCGAAAGAAGAAAGTGAAAAAAACGAAGGTGGTCGAAGCAAAACTCCCACCGGTGCAAACCGCGCCTAAGGAGTCCGCGGTAAAGAAAAAAGGTTATTATTTACAGGTAGGCGCCTTTGCTGACAAAGCAAATCTTGAGGAATTAAAGCAGCAGATAGACGGATACGGCTATCCCATTGATATCAGGACGGCAAAGAAGAAAATTGATGTCATAAAAGTCACGCTCGGCAGGTTCAGTGCGAAGGACGATGCGGATGAAGCCGCAGGGGAAATCAGGGAGCTTGGTTATAAACCTGACATCACAGAGCTTGCTAAAGGTAAATATGAGGTCAGCATCGGCTCAATTTTATATCGATCAGTAGCGCAGGAGATCAAGGAGAAGCTTGCCAAGAGTGGTATAAAAGTTAGGATAAAAGAAGAGAAGAAATATAACGACCTGTATATATTGCGGGTTGGTGCCTATGACTCGAAGCAGGAAGCCAGGGCAGTGCAAAGTGAGTTGACGGGAAAGGGCGTCAAGTCATATTTATTTAATAAATAGGATAATAATCTCATAAATATATGCAAAAAGAGCAATTACTAAAATTAAAAGTCAAGAACATCGTCAAGTCATTTCTTGATGAAAAAATTACCCCTAAGGATATCAGGTTACAGGCCGCGAAGGGGCTGATACCCTTGCAGACGAATGAGCTGATCACAACGCTTTACTATTTAAGGTATGATAGTGAAGAGGATATTAAGAGCAGCGCAAAAGAATCTATCAAGCGCATTCCTGATAGTATGTTAAAAGGCTACCTGGCGTTAAGGCACCCTGCTGAGATATTAGACTATTTCGCGAAGCTGAAAGCCGGTGATGATCAGTTCCTCCAGGTGATAATCCTGAATAAAAGCACCTCTAACGATACGATCAAATCTTTGGCGGGCAACGTCACGGAAAGCCTTGCGACTATCATAGCCCAGAACCAGGAGCGGATCATTCAGGATCCCGAGATATTTGATTGCCTTGAAAAGAACGGTAACGTAAGCGCTTCTGTTATCGAGGGATTAAGGACTTTCTTAAAATCTTTCGGCGGTGAATCCAAGGAAACCGAAGAGTTCAAAGAATTTGATATGGATGAGCTGTTCCGCCTGAAGCCTGAAGAGCCGGAGCCCCCTATAGTAACAGAGCCCGTGGAAGCCGAGGAGGAGGAGCCCGAAGAGCCTGAGGATTATGAGCAGGAGCAGGTAAAGATGCCTTCTAAAGAGGAGCTTATCAATTACTCTGACCAGGAGGTCGAGGAGCTCAAGCTGAATCTGTACCAGCGTATCCAGTCTATGTCGGTCGCAGAGAAGATCCAGGAAGCGTTGAAGGGTTCCAGAGAGGCGCGCGGTATTTTGATAAAGGAATCAAACAAGCTGGTATCGACCGCGGTAATAAAGAGCCCGAAAATAACAGAAGATGAGATTGTCAAGGTATCCGCCTCAAGAAGCGTTTCTGAAGAAGTGCTCAGGCTGATATGCAGGAAGAAGGAATGGACTAAGAATTATCAGGTCAAGGTAAATCTTGTTAATAATCCAAAGACACCGTTACCTGTATCGATGAGGTTCCTGCCATTTGTCCAGAAGCGGGATTTAGGCGCGATCGCGAGGAGTAAGATGATACCAAGCGTGTTGGTGATGGCGGCGAAAAAAATGCTGCAAAAGAAAAGGTAATAATAATGGTAGCTAAGGTTTACGCGATCAGCGTAAGTGAAAAGAAGGGGACAAGGAAAAGTAACGTGGAATCGGCCGATCTGCAAGTCGATCTTGGTATTGTCGGTGACGCGCACGCGGGCAAGTGGCACCGTCAGGTCAGTCTCCTTGCGAAAGAGAGTATCTTAAAGATGCGTGACAAAGGGCTGGACGTGACTTCCGGTGACTTTGCCGAGAACATCACCACCACCGGTATCGATCTTGTGAGCCTGCCGGTCGGCACCAGGCTACAAGTAGGGGGTGAGGTGATCCTTCGGATAACCCAGATCGGTAAGGTGTGTCACGATAAATGCGCCATTTACTATCAGGCGGGCGACTGCGTTATGCCCAGAGAGGGCGTCTTCGCCGAGGTAGTGGCAGGCGGCACAATAAAACCTGGCGACGACATAAAGGTGATAACCGATGATTAAAGCCGCGATAGTGACCATGAGCGACAAAGGCTACAGGGGTGAGCGCGAGGACTTGAGCGCCGGCGAGATAAAGAAGCTTCTGAAGGATATCCCCGCCAAGTTAGCGAAATACATCATGATACCCGATGAAAAGAATATGATAATCGATACGCTTGTCAACCTTTGCGACAACGAGAAGGTTGACCTGATCGTCACAACCGGCGGCACCGGTGTCGGGCTGCGCGACGTGACCCCCGAAGCGACAAAAGCGGTGATAGAGATTGAGGTGCCGGGCATGGCCGAGGCTATGCGGGCGAAGAGCCTTGAGAAGACGCCCCGCGCGATGATATCACGAGCCGTCACCGGTATCAGAGGCGCGACGCTCATCATCAACCTGCCGGGCAGCCCGAAAGGCGTCCGCGAAAACTTCGCCGTGGTAGTCCCCGCCATAAAACACACCGTCGAGAAGATAAAGGGCGACAGCTCCGACTGCGCCGTTGAATAAATGGTCGCTTGAGCTACTGGAAAATAATATTACGCACAAAAAAGACCCCTAATTATCGGGGCCTTTTCGTTGAATAATCTTATTGTTAGTTAGAAGTTAGTCGCCGTCGGTATGGGCTGGGTCGGCTCACCTAAGGTGAACTTACCGGCATCTATCCACTCTTTCAGCGTCTCGGCGATCTTTTTCGCCTTCGGGTAGCTTGAAAGCGGTGCGGTGCGCACTTCCTTGCCATCGATCGTTATCGAGCCGCTCTTGAGCTGCTTATAGTTCACTTCGCCGTAGCTCTTTGATATCATGTTCGGGTAGTCGTGACTATAATCGACTATCTGTGTGTAGATATCCTCGTCCTTGATCGCGGTGAACTTCGCCATCTCCTCGTTGAGTATCGGGATCGGTATACCAAGCCCGACGATGAGTGTGACGCCGTACCCTAAGAAGCTGGCGCCGACTAACCAGTCAGGGCTCATCTGCTTCAGATCACCGATAACAGAGATGGTGCCCGCCGGTGTCCTTGTAACGCCATTCTCGCCGCGCCGCGCGTTTGGTGCGTGCTGTGTGCCGTTCCAGAACACATACCCCTCGCCGCCGCCTAAGAATATCCTTGTACCGATACCGATAGTCCTGTAGAGCGGGTCGTTGAGCAGCGGACTGAGCTGACCGGCGCTGCAGTAGTTGGCGTTACCGACATTCGGCTTCAGTACACCCATATACGTGTATATCGCCTTGTCTGACATGTTGACCGCGCAGTTATAGTTCTGGTACGCGTTCCTTGGGTTACACAAAAACGCCTCATTCACGTCATTTAACGTGACCTCTTTCTCAATCCCCTTGTTCGGGTAGCAGTCAGTACCATAAGCTGTCGCTTTGAGTTTGACCTTTTTCCCTGCGACGAGGTCTTGTATCACATGGCCGCCGCCATATTTGAACTCACCGGGGAATACTTTGTTAAGCGGATCCTCTGAGGTGGGCTCCGTAGCGCCGATGTAAATGTCTACAGCGGCAAGCCCCGCATACGATGGTACGTCATTCAAAGACACGTTTGACGCCTTTATCCTCGGGTTCGCGTGCCCGAAGTTTATGAACGCGCCCGATGAGCACATAGGCCCGAACGTACCGGTCGTTACAACATCAACGTCCCTGGCTGCCTGCTCGGCGCCCTTCTCCTCAACGATACCGATCATCTCTTCTGCGGTAACCACAACAGCCTGTCTTTGCTTTATTTTCTCGTTTATCTCTTTGTACGTTTTGTTTACCTTAAAATCTCCCATAGTTACAATTTACCCCTTCCTGTAGTGTAGTTTGAAATCATATTTTCAGCTTGAAAAAACATACCACCGCACATATCATCTTCCATAAACACCACCTCCTTAATGCGGACTGCGTGGCAGCCCTATACCACAAAGTTATATGAAGTACATGAACCGATAGTCAAATTCCCTTTTTATTCCCATCTCTTTTGCTCTGTCACAGATGTCCTGCAAAGAGATGGCGCTGAAGTAGTCGAAGAAATTCTCAGACGCTTCGTCCCAGAAGGTCCTCGTAGCGCAGATGTCATACTGTTCACATTTCTTATTACTCTTGCCCTTTCTCTTCGTACAGGGTACAAGCTGCGTGGTATTTTCGACCGCTTTTATGACATTACCGATACTTATATCTTTGGCGGGCTTAGCCAGGGAATATCCGCCGCTTGGCCCACGCTTACTCTTCAAGAGCCCGCCCTTTCTGAGTTTTTGAAATATCTGTTCTAAATACCTTTGTGAAATCTGCTGTCTTTTCGCGATATCCTTGATCTGGATAGGCAACCCGTTTGAGTGATAAGCTATATCAAACATCGCCCTGACCCCGTACCGTACTTTAGTTGAAAGTCTCATCTATACCTTACTATTTAAGCTGTAATTAAAAAGATTCCACAAGTTAGTATACTTTAGCGCCGGTGTCAAGAAAAAAGGCGTTTTACGCACATTTTTGTGGGGAATTATCGTGCAAAATATCCGTTTATTTATGAGAAAATACTTTAAATCACGTTGGGTTTAATGTATAATTTTAAATGAGATGCTATGAACCACTAAGAACACAGAGGATTTCTCAGAGTTCTCGGAGAAAAGCTTTTTAAACAAAAATCTCTGTGTCCTTAGTGTCTACTCTGCGTCTTGTGTGGTAAAAATAATTTCATTAAAGAGGAGATGCTATGTTTAATAAAATCATGTTCCCAACCGATTTTTCGATGGCGACAAACAGAATATTTGACTGTATCAATGACTTTAAGCGGGTTGGTATGACAGAGGCGGTATTCGTTCATATTGTGGATGAAAGGGATGAGAGCGACGTCTTGCAGCGAACGAAATGGGCAGAGGACGCGTTCAAAGAGTACGAGGAGCGGTATAAGGATGAGGATTTCAGTATCACGACTATCATACGGCATGGCGTACCGTTTATCGCGTTAAATGATATTGCCAGCAAGGAGGCCGCCTCGCTGATCGTCATCACTTCACATGGTAAGAGCATGATAGAGAGGATGTTTTTGGGCAGTGTCGCCGAGAAACTGATATATCACAGTGAAGTACCCGTTCTTATTGAAAAAGTAGCTATATTTGAGGCGTGTGAGCCCGAGCATTGCCATGAGATAGCGAAGAGGACGTTTAAGCATATCCTGTTCCCGACTGACTGGTCAGAGTGCGCGCAGGATGTTTTGAATACGATAAAGCGGTTCAAGGATATCGGTATGGAGTCCGTAACGGTACTGCATGTAATGGACGTGCGGAATTTGAAGTACCATACAAATAGTAAGATCAAGGAGTTTGAGGATATCGATTTAGAGAAGCTCAAAGTGGTGAAAGATGAATTAACCGCGTACGGTCTAAATGTAGAGACCATGCTCGCCGCGGGCATACCGTATAATGAGATAAAGCGGGCGGCCAGGGAGACAGAGATCACATTAGTCGCTATGGGCGTACACGGTAAAGGTTTCATAAAAGAGGCCTTGTTAGGGAGCACCGCCGAGAGGGTCGCGCGGCACGCTTTCAAACCGGTGCTGCTTTTGAGCCACAAGAAAGTATAGCGCGCGTGGTATCTGCGTAAAATCAAGACAAGGGGTCATATACTTATCTTTCAAAGCAAGAAAATCATCTTCTTAGCGCTCATCTTTATCATAATGATAAAAAGCTTCGTCTGGTCTGTCGCGACGCCTTTGTGGCACGCCCCTGATGAGCTTGCGCACTACCTCTACGCCGATATCCTCGAGCGGGAAAGCGCGTTAGTCCTTAACAAATCATATCTTCTTCCTTATAGTATCTATAAATCAATAGCGGCATCAAATTACTATTCCCATAATTTTGATAAGAAACGCTACTTGTATGATGGTAAATACGCGCCATTTGAGAAGAATATCGACGCTGTGACAGACCCCGCGGAGGCGAAAGACCTTTTTCTCAGCCTGCCGCCGGTAGACCTTGAGGCGATTACAGCGCCGTGGGAGCCTGAAATCGTCAAAGAGCGTGATGACAGCGTTTCTTACGATATATCGTTTTTGTTTACAAAAGCCAAAGAGCCTGTTTTGATATATTGCCGGAAGTACAAGGGCGAGTTCCAGATGAACACTCCTATGGAGAAATCAACGGGCTTTCTGTTTATCGATAATAAGCTCGATGAGACGCTGATCGTCGGTGATGGACAAGACGCCTCTATCAAGGGTATGATCGCGACCTTTGCAAAGCGTCCTGACGAGCGGCTCGCCGTGCGGGCGCTGCCGATAGGCTGGGAGAAAAGGGACTATTTTACGCACGTCAATATGTACCCCCCGCTATATTACATGATAGTCGCCGGTATTCAAAGAGCTGTGCGCTGTTTTGGCGCAAGTATAATCAACGATCACTTTTTCAGCAGATTATTCTCCGTATTCCTCAGCGTTATCGCGGTCTTCTTCGTCTACGGGTCATTTAAGGTCGTCTGGCCGGATGACGAGCGCTGCGCCATTGCCGGTACGCTGCTATTCTCGTTCTGGCCGCAAAACTCGTTCGTGTCCGGTACGATAAACCCCGAAGCGCTTCTGAACTTATTTTGTACCGTCTCCTTTTACTACATTGTCAGAATACTGTTTGCTAAGGACGAATCATCAGCGAAGGATTGGGCGCTTTTCGCACTCGCGGCATCGCTCGCGGCGCTCTCAAAAGTAAGCGGCATTCTCTTAATATCCATCTGGGGCGCAATATTAGTGCTATGGGCGATATATAAAGAAGGTAAGCTGCGCGCTGTCTATTTCCTGCCGGGCATACTGATGTTCTTCGGGGCATACCTTCTCTGGTTCAAACAGCGCGGGTTCGGGGTATTGGCGCCGATGGCGCTCGTAGACTTCTCTTTACCCCAATATATCGCGTATTACATACAAAACCCTATGCCGCTGTTCAAGACATTTGCCGGCTTTTTCGGCGCGCTAAAGAACCCTATGCCAACGCCGGCGTATTATATACTGATCCTCTTCATCATCATTATGCTGTTCTTCTTTATTTACGCTATGATAAACAATATACACAAAGAGAGAAGAAAAAGATTCGCGATCCTTTTTGTATCCGTGACTCTCTCTTTTCTCTTCTTCTTCGTCATGGAGTTTTTAAGATTGAAAAGTACCGGCCTGGTATTACAGGGCAGATACTTCCTCTTCCTGGCGCTACCGCTCACCATAATAGCATTGGCTGGCATAGAGCAAAAGGATGGCCGGATGAGAAGATACGCAAATATCATGTTAGACCTGTTTGTCCTGACGGTTTTATCGATGAACGTTTACGCTCTGGTGAATTATGCCGCGCAGAACTACAATTTGTAGGCGGCGCCATGATGCTTGCGTTTAGATGCAGTTAAAGTAAAAGAGAGACTCTCGTGAATAAGCACCTGAAAATATCGATATTCCTTATGCTGCCCGCGCTTATCGTTTTGTGTGTCTACTTCGCTTTCAAAGATATCGATACGTATGCGACCGCACCGGTAGACGTAGGCACAAAGCGATTATCCACGACAGGTGAACTGTCGCAGGGGGTGAACATAAAGCAGGCGTTCACCCCAAAATCTGACGATATCACCGCGATAGAGCTCTTTGTCGGTACGTATGCCCGCGATGATAACGAGGGAGAGTGGACGATATCTCTATTTGCCGCCGATACCGCCAAAAGGCTCATGACGAAATCTGTCAGCGTAAACGATTTTATGGATAACGGTTACGTAAAGATACCCGTGCCCGTGGTGACCGGTGTTGCGGGGAGACCGGTCACGATGATCTTCCAGTCGAACTCGCCACAGGGGAAAGGCGCCACGATCTACATCGACAAGGGCGATTCGCGTACCGGCGAGCTGACAGTGAACGGGCGGCAGGTAAAAGGGGCGCTCATCTTCAACCTGTACACGCGGCAGCTGAGCGCGCTTAGTAACCGCTCCCCATTCGCGCTCATTTCATACATCTACATCCTGCTCGCTCTTTTGCTTTACACTTTTTACGCCATATTCAAAAGATTCCAGGGGAACCCCACACGCCTGTTAGCCGCGCTTCTCGCGCTATTCACTATGCTCAAGCTCTACTTCCTTGTATACCCTGACCTGAACATACTCTACCCGTTCATGTTCCCTGATTCCTATGAGCTGATAGCTGACGGCCTGCACTACGCCGGTTATAACGTAAACTATTCGGTAAGGCCGCCTGCTCTGCCGCTCATCATCGCGGGCATGGAGCGGGGCGGGGTACTGTTCCTGCTGCCGCTCTTGAACCAGCTTGTCATGGTGTGGCTCGTCATCGCCATCTACAATTTCCTCAAAGAGCGGTTCGTGCCCTATGCGGCGCTCATCACCGGCGCGCTCATCTATTTCAACTTCTTCTTGCAGGATATCACATACTACCCGCTTGCCGATATGTACGCTCTTTTGTTCATCGTGCTTAGCGTTATCAAATTCTGCCAGGCCGAAAAGGATGTGAAGAATTACATACCCGCGGCTATCTTTGCGGCAATAAGCTTCACCTTCCAGTACGCCGCGTTCCTGCTTCTGCCAGGCTACCTGATAATCATACTGCTGTTTCGCAGGGAGCATCTGAAAAAGCGGGCGGCGCATATCGCATTCTTCACCGGTGCGGCTATCTCATCGGTATGGTTCCTCTACCGGTGGCGGGCGTTCGGTGACCCGTTTTATTCACCGAAACCATATTTCAGGCTCGTCGGCCTCCATGTGGACAGCGTATTCTTCTACCTGTTCAACCTGGTCGGCACGCTTAGCATACCCGTTACCATTTTGTTTATTACCGGTCTTTTGAAAAGCCCGTTTATGAAGGATAGCGGCGCGAAAAAGGTAAGCCTCACGATGCTGACCCTTCTGCTTTGCAATGTCGCGTTCTGGGTATTCATCTATGACTGGAATGACCGCCGGTTCATACTGTACTGGTCGCTGCCGGTATACTATTTCGTCACCTGCGCCATAGACCCGCTTGTCAGAGCGTACAGGAATGATAATCGAGCGATAAAAGCCGCCCTCATCATCATCCTCGCGATAGTGTTCATGTATAACCAGCTGGGTTACTCCGGTCATCCCCTTACGGCTGACAAGGTCGCACTCGCGCCATACAGGTTTGTCAAGGCGGCAATAGTCACCGATGGTCTGAAAATGAACTTAAGCCCTGATGACCTTGAGGTAGTGAGTGAGAAGGAGCGCCCGTTTCAGTTCATCAGCCTGACGAACCTTGTATATAATAAGTTCTTCAAGAGTAACGATGAAACAGAAGAGATCTACAGTGAACTTCTTGAGATAAAGGATTATCTGGTGAGTAATGGAGTAAGCGCCCTTCGCTACCTGCCGCACGACGAGAGCGAAGCTGTCTGGTACATCAACAAAAACCGGTTCGGTAATCCGTTGAAAGCCATCTTGAACAAAGAGCGTGACATTGGCGATATAAGCCGCGGGAGCGTTATCCTCGTCAAGAGGCCGTATCGCGCGCTTGACCTCGATGAGAGCTGGATCGTGTTTGAGATGAACCACTTCTACCTTTGCGTAAAATAACCACCGCACGGCCTGACAGATGTCCTTCTTATCGTTTTTCGCGGGGATGGAAAAATCCTTTGATACAGTTATGCTTGCGCACGCAGATCTGGATGTGGTTTTTCTCTTTAAAACCGGCATTTTCATATAGATCTTTACCTTCCCAGAAGACACCACGCACAGAGTCAAACGGCGCTTTCCCCTCATCCCTGTAAAATTTATGAGTAGTTTCAATAACAGCACAGTCCAGTCTACGCTTTAGCAGGGCTCTCTCTTGCCCTAATGGTTTATTCTCTGGTAAAATAAGTCCACGTTCTTTATATAGCATTGCAAGACGGTCATAATCATTTTCACTTGGTTCTAAGTACTTATTATTAGAATTGATAATATTATCAACAACTTCCTTGTCGCAACCGTGGAAACCAAGAACAAAAGATGGAAGGGCTTTATACATTCTTATTAGCTTGCCTGTAAGGTTTTCTCACATTACCCTTAGGGGTACAGATACCTATATCAATCAACTGCTTTAAGGCGAGTTTCTTAGCTTCTTCTTTGGGTAATTTAGCAAACTGTTCAGCAAGTTGCTTGTTAGACTCTCTTATTTCTCTGGCTACTTGTTTGGCTACTTGTTTTGCTACTTGTTTGGCTACTTGTTTGGCTACTTGTTTTGCTTCTTGTTTTGCTTCTTGAGTGGTCATAACTCTTATCCCCTTTATTGATGATAAAAATATAGCGCTTTATTAAGGTATTGTCAACTCATCTTTGTTTCTAAATAAAAATAGCTTGACATTAAAAGCTTGAAAAACATAATATTAGCAGAATGTAGGGTGGGCTGTGTCCACCAATAAAATATTAAAACAAAAAAATCTGTGCACTCTGTGTTGTACTCTGTGCACTCTGTGGTAAAAAAAGGAGTCCTTATGAAACGTATAAATATCGGGTTGATCGGGTTCGGTACTATCGGCGCCGGAGTCGTCAAGCTGTTGAAAAAGAACAGCGCTTTGATATCGCACAAAACCGGTGTCAAGCTTGTACTCAAGAAGATAGCCGATCTGGACATCACCACCGACCGCGGCGTAAAGGTGGACAAAGGGGTGCTTACGACCAATGTAGATGATATTTTGCGCGACCGGGAAATCGATATCGTGATCGAGCTCATCGGTGGTTATAAGCCGGCGAAGGAGTTCATCCTGCGGGCGATAAAGAGCGGTAAGCACCTTGTCACCGCGAACAAGGCTATGTTGGCTGTGCACGGCGACTCGATATTCGCCGCCGCCGCAAAAAACAGCGTCCATCTGGGCTTCGAGGCGGCCGTATGCGGCGGGATACCGATCATCCGCTCGATAAAAGAGGGTCTTTGCGCGACGAAGATATCCTCGTTCTACTGGATATTCAATGGAACGTGCAACTATATCCTGACAAAGATGACGAAGGAGGGCGAGAAATTCGACGATGTCCTGAAAGAGGCGCAAAGACTCGGTTATGCCGAAGCCGACCCGACATTTGATATCCAGGGCATTGATACGGCGCATAAGCTCGCGATATTGATAATGTTATCTTTTGGTACAAAGGTGCGGTTCAAGGATATTTACACAGAAGGGATATCAAACATCGCCCCGATAGATATTGAGTTTGCGAGCAATCTTGGTTATAAGATAAAGCTGATCGCGATCGCACGCAATGACGGTAAGAGCGTTCAGGCGCGCGTGCACCCGACGATGCTGAAGTCAGACCACCCGCTCGCGACAGTCGGTGACGTCTATAACGCCGTGTATGTCAACACCGACGCGACAGGCCCGACGATGTTCTACGGTAAGGGCGCGGGTATGATGCCGACCGCGAGCGCTGTGCTAAGCGACGTGATAGAGGCCGCGCGGGGCATTGCCCAGGGGTTCTCAGGCAGGGTACCGCTTTTGTCGTTAAAGGATGAGTTCATGAAGGAGATACCGATAAAACCGATAGGGGAGACTGCCAGCAAGTATTACATGAGGATAACCGTGAAGGATAAACCCGGCGTACTGTCAAAGATCGCCGGTATACTTGGTGATAACGGTATCAGCCTCGAATCTGTTATCCAGAAGGGTAAGCCGTCTTCAAAGAACGTGCCGATAGTCCTGCAGACGCACCACGCGCCCGATTCTGGGTTCAAAAACGCTATCAGGAGGATCGATAAGCTGAGCTTTGTCACAAAGAAGACCGTATACATTCGGATCGAAGACCAGCTCGAATAATAAGGAGACGCGCTGACATGAATAAAACGAAATGGCTCATAATTCTGTTTATACTCACTTTCGGGCTGACCGCCTGTTCATCATCCAGTGATAAGGGGGAAACGCCGGTGGAAGCGGTGGATTACCACGAGGTCGGCTGGGGGGAGATAGGGCACCAGTCGTCCGCTGTGAGTAGCCTTGACACGTGCAGGAGCTGCCATGGCGACGACTTCTTCGGCGGCTCCTCGGGTGTCGATTGCTACAACTGCCACTTCGGCCCCACGGGCGGGTACGTGCCGTCAGAGATAGCCGTCATAAGGGGTATCGCACCGGTGACAGACGAGTCCGACGGTTCGGGCAGTCCGGTGGTCACGTCCTCCTTACCGAACGCAGCGGTAAATTCATACATATATTTGCAGGTAAATGCAAGCGAGGTGGATGATACCGCCGCCGTAGCGTGGAGCCTGTCCGCCGCGCCGCCTGGCTCCGCCTCCGCGATAACACAGATAAACAGCGAAAACATAAAGTTCTTCGCTGACACGAAGGGCTTTTATACCGTTACGGTAACAGCGGCGCGAAACGGCGAAGCGGTATCCGAAGAGGTAGTTATCTACGCGAACGCGTACACCGGCGCGGCTGCCTGCGCAACCTGCCACAGCGGCGAGTACGATGATTATATGACAACCGGTCACGCGACTGTCGGTGACGCCCTCATCGAAGGGTACTTTACCGGTGCGGTCGGGAACCTCGCGGCTGAGTGCTTTTATTGCCACACAACCGGCTACGATCCCGCCGGTAACGCCGAGAATGGCGGCTTCGACGATGCCGCAGATGAGGCCGGTTTCACTATTGACAGCCTTGCGTCCTTAGACGATTTTGATGATTTTAAGGCCGCGTACCCGACAGTAAACGCGCTGTTGAACGTGCAGTGCGAGAACTGCCACGGACCCGGCGAAGAGCATAAAGGCGTCTCATCATTAAGCGAGAGCGTCTGCGGTCAGTGCCACGATTCCGGTGGCGGTGCCATACACTCATACCAGATAAAAACGTACCAGTGGCGGCTTTCAGCCCATTCGGATTACGACTCCGCCGCGTTCACAACGCCTGTCGGTGACGAGCACGCCCAGTGCGCAGCCTGCCACAGCGGCGCGGGTTTCATCGACAACGCAAACGGCGTAGCGTCAGAGAGCCTGCGCACCGGTACACAACCGGTAACGTGCGCGGTCTGCCACGACCCGCACAAAGGCGGCGGCGGGCACCAGCTGCGCGCGGTTAGTGACATTACTCTCGCCGGCGGCGAGGTCATCAGCGGCGGCGGCGACGGCAGATTGTGCATGAACTGCCACAGATCACCGGTGGATGCCGAGAGCTACGCGGCGCAGTATCACGAAAGCTACGGCGCTCACTACAGCCCGCAGGCGGAGATGCTATTTGGCGCAGGCGGCATCGAGTACGGCGAGGAGATCGCGTCGTCACCCCACATAAGCGCCGTCACCGACTCCTGCGTCGGGTGTCACATGGCGTCACCGAACGTTTCCGCGCTATTTGACGATGACGCGAAGGCTTACAAGGCGGGCGGGCATACTTTTAATATGAGCTACGACGCACTCGAGAACACGGCGGTGTGCCAGAGCTGCCACAGCGGGCTGACACAGTTTAACATCACAGCGCAGGCCGACTATGACGGTGACGGCGCGGTCGAGGGTGTGCAGGATGAAGTAAAGGGTCTGTTAGAGGTGCTCGCGATTAAACTGCCACCGCAAGATGATCCGGCGGTGACGGTCACCGCCGACTACACGGAAGCCGAGCTGAAAGCGGCGTATAACTATACTTTCGTTGAACGTGACAAAAGCCTTGGTATCCACAACTTCGGGTATGCCGTAGATCTTTTGCAAACGACATACAGAAACTTAACCGGTGCGGATATCCCAGGCGGCGACATATATTAGAAACACCCACCCCCATGCCCACTCTCATCAAGGCGGGGGGGGGAGGTTTTTTTCAACCCCTGAATATCCGGGATATTACATCAGAAACTGACGCCTAATTTCAAAGTGGTCATATTATTATCCAGAACATCCGTCTGGATCGTAAGGTTTATCAAAAGGAGCGATACCTTGAGTCCGGCGTATATGCTCGGGTTCGCTTCTGATTCGCTGGCAAGCTCTTCGACATCCGCGTCGGCGCTGGTGACCTTACCGGTGGAGACGATGTAATCCGCACCGACAAAAGGCGTGATGAAGAGAATCTCCTTGCTCGTCTGTATACCTAACCCGTACGTAGTGATATCGATATTATCCACACCCAAAAGTGTGCTGTACATTGCTCTAAGCCCGACCGCGGGGGTCATCATACCATCTTCAAACACAGCCCATCTCACCTCACCGCCAACAGCCTGTATGTTGCTGCCAACAGCCTTCGTCAGCTCGACGCCCAGGTCGATGGAGTACGGCAGACCCTTTTGAACGTGCAACCTTGTCAGGTACAACTTATCGTCCGCGTCGCTATCCTCCCTGAAGATGTTGTCGATCTCGTCGAGCTTGCAAACGCTCGCCTCAACACCGATATCGACGCCGAGCACGAGCCCCAGAGGGTCAGCCGGTGTCGTTGCTGGTATCGATATCGCGTACCCGATCTCTTTTGTCATGCTCACCAGCTCTTCAGATGTCTCGATATTCGCCGCGTCGATGTCATTTTTTCCGGCGAAAGCAGTAGTCGCGAATAACATAACCGCAAGTATTATCAGTATCTTTTTCATGTTAGTCCCCCATTTTTTCTATTATCCCCGCCGAAAGCAGCGGTATCATTATCTCGTGATGACCGGTCAGCGTGTAACCCGTTCCGCCGCCCTTTGTCGGGCGCCTGACGACATTTGTCACCGGCCTGTAGTGCTGGATAAAATCCATGTTGACGGCGGTGAAATCCGTCAGGTCGTGCCCTAAGTTGCTGACAAGACTCACGGCTTTCAAGAAGACTTCGGGCAGGATCACCGCGCTCCCGATATTGAAATATACGCCGCCCGCGAGCTTCGCGATGACTGACGAGAATATCCGAAAGTCCCCTAATGACGCGGCGGCAAACAGCTTCGCCGGGAATTTTGGGTGGATGTGGATGATATCGGTACCGATCGCTATATGGACGGTCAGCGGGATATCAGCCCTTCGCGCCGCGGCGATTACGCTTAATGATTTGTGCGGCATGTCGCTTGAGTTTATGGCGTCCCCGATGATGCCGCCAAGGCCGGTGTCCGTGCTCGCGCAGTCATTGAGCGCCCCGTTCAGGAAATCCGCCGTCTCTCTCGCCATCCCGAAGTTACCGGTTTTCAAGGATGCCGCGACGTCCTCGGAGGTCTGACCTGTCATCGCCAGCTCGGAATCGTGGATGATACCGGCGCCGTTCAACGCGATGGCGTCAACGATACCTCTTTCCACCAGATCGATTATTATTGGGTTGAGACCGGTTTTGATGGTGTGCGCGCCCATAGCGAAAACGACTATAGAGCCGTTTGACTTCGCTTCGACGACCTTGTCGATCACCTTGCGCAGGTTACCGGCGGCAAGGATATTCGGCAAGGAGTCCATGAACTGGCTAAAGGAGCCGCCGCTTATGTGCGGTTTGGCAAAATCCGCGGCGTTCACTTTACTCTTTCTATCTTTTATGGAATACGTTTTGACCTTATCGTAATCAATCTCATCGAATTTCATGCTGTTCTCATCAAAAAGATTTGCGTGCAAGAAAATTTTGGTGGAGCTGGACGGGATCGAACCGACGACCTCTTGACTGCCAGTCAAGCACTCTCCCAACTGAGCTACAGCCCCACCTGTCTGCTTTTCTAACATTTATTTTTATTGTTGTCAACTTTTTAGTTTCGCAAGGAGTTTTCCTGTTTTTTCAATCTAATTATATAAATATACAAAAGTATGCGCAAATTCCCCTCATCTATTCTTTTCTTTTGCAAAAATACATTTTTTATTCTATTATGCCTGAGATATTTACTTATATCATGGGACTTAAGCCAAATAGAATAAAATACATATTTTCAAAAAATCCTATGTTATAAGTTATTAATATTACGGGGCGCCCTTTAAATTGGGTTGGGATCATGCCCGTCATGGAGATAAATTGAAAAGATTTTATAAGATCATTATAATAATATTTGTTATTATCTGCTTCAAATGTTCATTGCTCTTTTCCGCCGGGCAGGGAAACGCCGGTGACCAGAACGCTAAAGTAGCCGATAGCGATACTCCAATCAAGGCTGATTCTCAGCAGCAGTATACCGACGTCAACAAGAAGATCCTGAACATCGGCGGCGCATACTACCATTCAGTAAAGAAGGGTGACACGATTTGGGGCATATTGATGAGAGAGAACCAGACCGACCCGAACTATTACAACTATTACATGAAGGAGCTTTTACGGTTAAACCCGCAGATAAAGGATGCGAACAGGATAGAGGTGGGAGACAAGCTCCTTATACCCGATATCGTACATAAGAGGAAGTGGAAACCACCAAAGAAAGCGAAGAAAAGGAAGAAAGCGCCGAAGAAGCTGACGGTAAAAAAGGAGACGGCGCCTAAGGAGAAGGATGCCAGGAAAGAGCCTGAGACGGTAGTCAGTAAAAAGATAACGGAGCCGCCGAAGGAGACGGAAAAACCCAAAGAAGATAAAAAGAAGATCTCAAAGCCCAAGGTCAAGCAACCGAAGCAGAAACCTAAGAAGAAAGAAGATGAAGCAAAAATAACGAAGAAGACGAAGAAGGAACCAAAGAAGGTTGAAGAGAAGATAAAAGTAAAAAGTAACACAGGTAGTGCGCCGAAAGTGGCTATTTCTACTGAGTACGTCAGTAATCAAAGCGGCAGCGGTATTGGCGGCGGCAGTGCGATAATGGGTACTGATCTGAAAGACGCGCTGTCGGCGGCGGGCGGGAACGTATCGACGAAGGGGGTCACCTTCTTCCCGGTCACCGGCGGCAAATCGCTACGGCTGAACAACGCGAATACGCCTCTCGTGTACAGCGGCAACAAGAAGGTCGTCCTGGATTACGGTAACAAGATCAGCGACAAGGTCGAGGACTATATCAGGCAAAAGTTCAAGTACTATGATTTCGTCAATGTCGATGCGGGTGACAGCGACAAGGTCATCATCGGTAAGGTGCTCAAAGCGTCGGGCTACTATTCCATCCGCGAGAACAAGGATATCAAGATCGGCGCTAATGTGAAGCTTGTGGTGTCTTATGACTGGCTGGTGGAGAGGGGGCCGGACAGCTTCCTTGGCGGTGACGTCAGGCTCCTTAAATTAAGAGGCCGCGATGACGCGAAGGTACCGGATTATATCAGGGATTACCTTGAGAAATACGGGTTTTTCATAAAAGAGCTAAGGGTACTGAAAAAAGGGGAGAAGCTTAAGTCGCGCAAACGCTCTGGCAGGATCATCAGCATCGGCAAATCAAAGAGCGTCAGGAAAGTGATACGGAGCCTGTTACAGGTATATGGCATAAAATTCAAAGAGGGTGTCTCGCTCAAGTTCCACGATACCGACGAGACGATGATGCCGGCAAACTTCTATTTCGAGATCGATTCGAAGGTCAATATCGTGAACCTGGAGCCGGTGACGCCAAAGGCGCTGGAGCTGTCACAAAGCTACAAGATAAACCTCATTCAGCTTAATACGAAGACAGACCGCAAAGAGGTGACAAAAAAAGTCTTAAAGATGTTGCAAAAGGACTGTGAGTATGGTACTTTTAGATTGATAGAGGTAGAGGGTGGCAAGCCGTTTATCGATGTTGAATTGAAGGGGTTCTTGTTAGGCGGCACTCAAGTAAATGGAGAGCGGAGTAAGGGAGTCCCATATTATACATTACCGGTGGACAAGGAGAACGTTTTCATAACTTATTACAAGTTCCCGTCCACTATCAAACGTTACCTGACCTTGCATGGTTACGTAATCGAGCAAAAGTAAGAACATGGGCAATGAAGCGAAAGATAAAAAAGTATACTTCACCCTGGTAATCGTCTTTTCTCTTTTCATGCTGTTCCTGACAATTTTCGGTGACCGCGGACTATGGGAGCTTAACAAGCTCAATAACATGCACGAGAGCATCAAAAAGAACATCCAGTCGGTAAAGAGCGAGAACGAGCGGTTATACGCTATGATCGGCAGGCTCAAGACCGACAAGCATGTTATTGAGAATATCGCGCGCAAGGATTTCGGTATGGTAAAAGAAGGTGAAATAGTATTTATTTTCCAAGACTAACATGTATGACCACACACCCATAAAGACGGACAGGCCAGATATCACAAGTTATATCAAAGAGATGCTTCGCGGCGCACCCAAGCATATCTTATATTTAATACCCGTTTATTTCATCATATTCTATGCGCTTATCGTCACCGGTTACTTCCCTTACATCAAGGAATTCAAGAACCTGCATTTCGCGCTGGTAGTAATACTGCTGGTGATACCAATAGCGCTCGTCTTTATGCGCTTCTTTATGACAGAGAAGCGCAAGCTCATCCTTTTTTATCTCTATACCGCTTTCTTTCTGATCATTCAGGTGATGGTGCAGTCTACCGGTGGGCTTAGCTCCCCGCTTTACGCTCTTTTATACCTGATGATAATGCTTTATCTCGCGACAAGTTCGCTGAAGAACACTTTGTTCTTTCTGACGCTCGCGATCGCCGGCGAGTCGATCATGGTCTCAAGGATGCCTGCTCTAAGTGAGAACCTATTCAAGTTTCACACGCACAATTTCTTTTACCTCGTCTTTTTCACTATATTCTACTTCACATTTTTGCATGAGAATAAGCAAAAAGACCGCTACCGGCTCCTTTTGAAGACCTATGAAGGGCTCGATGATGACACGCGTGATATAAATACAAAAGAGGAAGTCGATGTGACGGCTCTATCCGAACAGGGGCGAGCGCGCCATAAGATACATGTCACGCAGAAGTTAAACGATAAGATATATGAGATCCTGTATAAAATTAAGGACATTATCCATCCGTTCACCATAATGTACTTGGAGATAGATATCGCCGAGGGCAAGTTCTTCATCAAGGAGGTCATCTCTGAGAGCGACTATATAAACTATAACCTCGATGTGAACACCAACTGGGGCTACCCTGGCTGGATCATGAAAAACAAGAGGGCGCTAAGCGTCAGCAACTTCGATAATGTCATCCCCGAGCTCTTCTACTACACCGCCGATGAGCTTATCAAGTCGCTTGTCATGGTGCCCGCTATGGAGGATGATAATGTGAAGGGCATTCTGCTTGCCGACAGCCGCGAGCTCCAGTACTTCACCAACAAGGAGGAGAGCCTTCTGTCTCTGGCGGCGTACCAGATAATGCAGGAGATCAGGAATTACAACATAGTGCGGGAGGTGGAATATAATGCGAAGGAATCGAGCGTACTTAACCAGCTCGGTAAGAGGCTGAACGCCTCGCTGGACTTAAGCGACACGATCCATGTGATGATATCGGCGATCGACGACCTCGTCAACTGCGAGCTGATCGCGGTGGTTTTTAATACCGATGATGATAAGCTGTGCAGGATCAACGCTGTCCGCGGCGAAAAGTTTGAAGGCCTGGTCGGTAAGGAGTTCAAGAAGGATGAGGGGATTTGCAGTTATGTCATCAGCAGGAAGAGGAAGATATTCTTTAAGGATTTATCTTTGGTGGCGGAGAAGAAGCGCGTATTTGACCGGTCTGTCAAGATAAAGGATATGCAGACCGTTTTCATACTCCCGTTGATATCCAAGGATACCGCTTTCGGTGCCGTGTTAATAGCGTACAGGCAGCAGGCAGCCATGACATCCCACACGATAAGCACGATTGAGACGCTGGTCAACCAGTCCGCGTCATCCATCGCCAACGCGAAGATGTACCTGAAGGTGGAGAGGATGGCGACCACGGACGGACTTACCGGCCTGTTTAACCACAGGTGCTTCCAGGAGAGGATCAACGAGGAGATGGAGCGCGTGGAGCGGTACCCTGAAAAGCTCTCCATACTGTTGATGGACATCGACCATTTCAAGAAATTCAACGATACCTACGGGCACCCCGTCGGGGACAAGGTACTGAAAACCGCCGCAAGTATCTTCCAGAGCTCGCTTCGGAAAGTCGACTTCGCGGCAAGGTACGGCGGCGAGGAGTTCGTCGCGATACTTATCAACACCGATAAAAAGGGCGCGATAAAAATGGGCGAACGTATCAGGAAGAACATCGCGCGTAAACAGGTAGAGATATCCAAAGAGAAAGTGAGCATCTCCGTCAGCATCGGTCTCGCCACATATCCTGATAACTCCAAAGATAAAAAGGGGATCATCAACCTGGCGGACAAGGCGCTCTACTTCGCGAAGGAGACCGGCAGGAACAGGTGCGTGCACTACTCTGACATCACAGACGATGATACAAGCTCGGGTTAGGCGACAGTCATAACTCGATGATATAATTGTTTTTCTTCATATTATTGTTGCGTTGCGCTTCGCAACCTACACTGCTTGTAGCGCCTTTTGCTCAGCCTAAGATAAGTGAAATCGATCCTTCGCCCCATATTAACCTCCTTTTTTGGTTACATTTAATATGAGTCAATTCGTAAAAAAACACGCGAAAAAAACGGTTGCCTTTTTCTTAAATAATGTTTATATTACTGTAAGTAAAAGCTGTAAGTTAAAAAACAGATATGGCAGGAGAGTAAATTGCCGATTTATGAGTATCGATGCACAAGTTGTAACCACGAGTTTGAGGCCTTTCAGAAGATAACTGACGAGCCGGTCAAGACCTGTGAAAAGTGTAACGGGGCGGTTGAGAAACTTATCTCACAATCTTCGTTCAGTTTAAAGGGTACTGGTTGGTATAAGACTGACTATGGGAATGGCGGCAGCGCGCCAAAAAGCAATTCATCTGAGAAAAAATGTGACGCGGCTGCAAGTGAATGTGCCGGCTGCCCATCAGCGCCAGAGTAACTGACACCAGAAATAACAATTAGAATACTATGCAAGTTATAAAACATGATGATACATTTGAGCTTGGTCAAACGCAAAGTGTTGTATCTATAGGTAACTATGACGGGGTTCACATTGGGCACCGGTATATTCTAAATGAGCTGGTGTCAAAGAGCCGCCAAGGCGGATGCAAATCGATCGTGGTGACTTTCAAGCCGCACCCGAAAAGGTTCTTTTCAAAAAACGCCCCCTCCTTTCTGCTCACAAGTTTTGATGAGAAAATCGACATTATAAGCACGTACCCGATAGATTACCTTGTATACTTTACGTTTGATGAGGCGTTCGCGTCGGTAAGCGCCGCTGATTTCGTCAACAATATCTTAGTCAATAAGCTCAAAGTACGTGAAGTTATAGTCGGTTATGATTTCTTTTTCGGTAAGGGGCGTAGCGGCAACACATCGCTTCTGAAGAGATCGGGCGAAAAAAACGATTTCGATGTCACGATCATCGATGCCCGCAAGATTGATGACGAGCCGGTCAGCAGTACGCGCATCCGTAAGATGCTGCTGGCGGGCAGCGTGAGGAAAGCGGCGGAGTTCTTAGGGCGGCGTTACAGCCTCACCGGGGCAGTTGTCAAGGGTAAGGATATCGGCAGGAAGATAGGCTACCCAACTGCGAATGTAAGCGCCGGAGATAAGATAATCCCCGCTGACGGGGTATACTCGGTGCGGCTGACCATCCAGGGGAATGTGTATCAGGGCGTGGCGAACATCGGGTACCAACCGACCTTCGGGGAGAACAAGCGTAGCGTGGAGGCTCATATCCTCAATTTCAATATGGAGCTACACGGCAAGAGCCTCACGATGGAGTTTGTTGACCGGTTACGGGATGAGAGGAAGTTTCAAAGTGTGCGGGCTCTGACCGACCAGATAAAAAACGATATCGAATCAGCCCGCGCGTCATTGACAAGCATCTAATGAAAAAGAAGACAGCGATAAGCATCATCATCAGCGCGGTATTCCTGTACATAGCGCTAAAAGGCGTTTCGCCGGGCGAACTTGCCGCCGCCCTGAAGAAGGGCAACTACTTGTACATGATACCCGCGATAGCTGTCATGTACCTGCTTTTCATCGTCCGCTCTCTTCGCTGGTACTACTTGGTCAAACCGATCAAGGAAGCGAGCTTTGCGAACCTGTTTAACGCGACGATAATCGGCTTTATGGCGAACAATATATTCCCCGCCCGCATCGGTGAGTTCGTGAGGGCGAACATCCTTGGCAATGACGAAAAGGTGAGCAAGTCATCGGTCTTTGCAACGATAGTGATAGAGCGGCTATTCGACGGCATGACTATCCTTTTGATACTGCTGGTCACGTTTTTCACGGTAGATCTGACATCCAGGCTCTCTTATGACGTCGCGCAGAACCTGAAGAAAGTAGCGTATGGCGCGTTTTTACTTTATATTGGTGTGATCGCCTTCATCTACCTTTTGCATTCAAAGTATGAGCTGGCGCAAAAGATAATATCAACTGTACTGAAACCCTTCCCTGAAACGTTTTTAAATTTCGTACAAAAGATAGTGGTATCGTTCAAAGCCGGCCTGAAAATCGAAAAAGACCCGAAAAATATCGCGATAATAGTATTTTATTCACTTTTACACTGGATTTTTTGCGCGTTTCCGATATATATTATATTAAAGGGGTTCGGGTATACGCTCCCGCTTGAAGCCGCTTATGTGATTCTCATAATGAAGGCGTTCGCGGTGATGGTGCCAGCGGCGCCGGGTTACATCGGCACTCTGAACGTAGCGGTCATATACGCTCTGACATTCTACGGCGTACCGAAGAATGAAGGGGTCAGCGTCTCGTTAATAATCTACCTGGTGGACTTTTTGCCACCGGTTATGTTAGGCTTCATATTGCTCTGGCGAAAGAATCTATCGATAAAGGGTATCGAGGATACTAACGAAATAGAACAGGATTAAATAAATATGAGTAATAACTGTGAGTTAAGGGCAATAGCGATATACGGATTCCCGATCGCGCACTCATTATCACCTGTGATGCATAATGCCGGGTTTAAGGAGCTTGGCGTAAACTACACGTATTTACCATTCAGGGTGCATCCCGCCGACTTGAAGGACGCCATTACCGCAATAAAAGCTCTTGATTTCAAAGGGGCTAACATCACCGTTCCGCATAAAGAGGAGGCGCTTGACCTGCTGGATGAGGTGACCGAGGACGCGTTCATCATCGGTGCGGTGAACACGATCGATAACGTTGGCGGCAGGCTTGTCGGTTATAACACGGACTGCCGCGGTTTCGTGCTCGCGCTAAAAGAGGCGGGCGTCACCAGGCTCAACAAGCAAAAGGCGGTAATACTTGGCGCCGGCGGCGCGTCGAAAGCCGCGTGTGTCGGGCTGCTGCGGGAGCAGGTGAAGCGGCTTGTCATAGCGAACAGGACACTGCGCAAGGCGGAGCTGATACGCGATAATTTCAAGAAGAGTTTCCCGCGGGCAAAAATAAGTGTCTGCCCGCTCAGACCAGAAGAGCTGGGGTCAGAGTTTGAGGACTGCGGCCTTTTAGTCAACACCACGTCAGTCGGTATGAATAACGACTGCCTGAACCTGCCGCTTGATTCGCTGAATAAAGACGCCTTGGTCTATGACATGGTGTATAACCCACCGAAGACGAAGCTTTTGAAGAGGGCAGAGAAACTTGGCCTGAAAACACAAAACGGTCTGGACATGCTCCTTTATCAGGGTGTCTTGGGCTTCGAGATATGGACGAAGCGCACCGCACCGGCGGCAGTCATGAAGGAAGCTCTTTATAAAGCCGCTTATACTAAATAATTAACAAACTCACACTTTAAACTTACTGGTGAACTCTGACAATCTGACCGACAGTTCCGAGAGCTCATTCGCACCGCTTGCGATCTGCTCAGTCGTCGCGGACAGCTCATCTGTCGAGGATGAGTTTTTCGCCGCTATCTCAGATAATGTAATAGAAAGATCATTTACCACTTTGATCTTATCATTCTGCTCATCAGTGGAGACTGCGATACCATTAATAATCGCCACAGCGGCATCTATGCTGGTCGTTATCTTCTCTAAAGCCTCTTCCGCACGCTTGGCCACCTTTACGCCTTGAGACACTTTTGCGTTGCTCTGGTCGATCAGAGACACTATCTCCTTTGTAGAGAGCGCCGATTTTTCAGCGAGCTTGCGCACTTCGTCGGCGACGACAGCAAACCCCTTCCCCTGCTCACCGGCTTTTGCCGCCTCGATCGCGGCATTAAGCGCCAACAGGTTAGTCTGGCTGGAGATATCTGTAATTACATCTATAATCGTTTGAATCTTTTTAGAGCTCGACTCTATTTCAAGGATTCCCTTGATCGTGTTCTTCACCGCGACATTACCCTCATGCGCCGCGGTCTTCGTGCTTAGCGAAATTTCAGAAGCTTTATTTGTATTTGTCAATATTGTACCGGCTAATTTACTAAGGTCTTCTAAAGCGCTATTCGATTTATTGACCTCGTTCGCCTGCATACCCGCGTCATTTGAGATATCCTGACAGGATGTAGATATCTCCTCGATGCTGGCCGACATCTCTTCCGCCGCCGCGGACACGTTGACCGATAACTCCTGCACCTCTGTCACAAAACTGCTTAAAGTACCTTTCATCTTATTCAATGAAGTAGATAACGCCGCTATCTCATCTTCTGAATCAACCGTTATGTCAGCAATGGCAAGGTCATGATTGGCGATTGCGTCAGCCGCGCCGACAACATTATTCACAGCCTTGATGATCTCATTTGTCACTGAGTAGATCAGGATAAACAGTATCAGCGTGCAAAGGATACCCAATACGATATTGGTCAACAATACAGACCTTTTTGCCGCTATGTTCGCGGATGTATCAAACCCGACACCTAAGTAAACCGCCTCCCCCAATAATGATTTATACGCGAATTTAATAGCAGCGTCACCGGCGTTAACACTATCATAATAAACGCCCTGCTCACTGTTATCATTGAATATTGATTGATTAAATGCCTGGTCGTTCAATGTAGAAGCGATCACGCTATCCTTACTCACAAGCTGGAGCTCGTATTTATTCATACCGCTTTCCTTCAGGCCGTCCAGGAAGTGCTTGTCCAGCTTTTTCACAAACACTATCGCGCCGACAACGCTGTCCACGTCCAGGATAGGGCCTGCGGCAATAATAGAGACGCCATTATCGTCCTTGACAATGGCAGCCTTTATTATTTTCGACAGCTCCCCTCTGCGGTCAGAGATGGTGTCGGTTTTTACAATGGCGTCAAGGCTCCCATAAGGTAGCTTATCCCCTTTCTCCTTGGAGCCGCTACGAAGCGAGACAGTTTTATCCTTATTTACCAGCATTATTTCATTAACATCAGTAAGTGATATCAAATCCTGCATGAAACTAAGGATAAACTCCTCGTCACCCGCCATATAGCTGAAGTATCCATCATACAGGTCGGCCTGAATAGAGGTCAACTTTACGTTAGCTTTTAACGCCTCCTGCTTTTCTTTTATGCTGCTAAGAAAAATATCAGCTTTTGAACGGATAAATTCATCCTCATTCGCATTCAATGAAGACGTTATCTGAATGATCACAGCGACACCAAATATGACAAACGAGACAGCGATAAAGATCACCGGCAATGTCAACAGCTTGGTCTTTAAGCTCGCTTTTTTAAGCAGATTCAGCATACAGTTAATACCCCTTGTTTAATCTTATTCTATTTAAAGTGTTTCTGGGTCTCTTCCTTGTTTAGAAAGTCAATCATCTTTTGCACTTTCTCTGAAGGGGCGCCGACTGTGATGAGCGCCAGCGGTCTTGAGATAGTATCAGTTTTTATTATTTTCACTTTCTTTGAGCTCAGCTTGACAAAACCTTCGGAAACCGCACCGATAGCCCCTTTAAATTTCACGACTTCATTGATCTCTTTCCTCGTACTCTTTACGATCTTAGCATTCTCTATGTAAGGCTCCTTCTTCATAACGATATCCTGGTACACTTTCTTTGTCGAACTGCCCGCATGGCTCGTAACGACAATGATCGGCAAGTCATCGCCGCCAACATCCTTCCAGTTGGTGATCTTACCGGTATTGATATCTTTTAACTGATCGAACGTCAGCTCAGTTACCGGATTCTTCACATTCACTATAGGGACTATAATGTCCTCGACGATCTTATGGAATTGCAGGTTATCCGGGATCTCCACTTCTGGCTTGCCGGCCTTTTTCCGCACTTTCTGCGCGGATTTTATGCTGCCCTCAAGGTTGTTCGATGTCAGGCTCGCCGGCGTCTTGCCGTCTAACAGCGCCAAAAGACCCTTACCGGTACCAACCCCCATAACGGTCACTTTTATTCCCGTCTCCTTCTCAAACATATCCGCAGTCGGTTCTATCATCCTCTTTTGACACGTTGTACTCCCCCACAAGGTAAGCTCACCCGCGAAACAGAAACTGATACTAAACGCAGTGATAATGAGACTCATAAACATCACACCGGCTCTTTTCATGACACCCCTCCTATAATGGTTTTTAATCAAGCGACCATTTTGCATAAAGTATCCAGACACCTACAGGACTCTATGGTCACACGACTTTATTGATTGGCTTTTAAAAAATTTAACGTAAAAAAACGTTTTGTCAAGGAGGGCTGAAAAAAAGTTGTACTGGTCTTGAATGGTTAAAAAAAACAGCGGTAGTAGCTGGCAGTGACGGGATGCTGCGTTTAAAACGGTGTATTCCTTCGCCGGAATGCAGGTTTGAGAATTTAGAGCAAAGAATGAGTCTTTGCAGGTATCTCAGATAAAAATAAAACAAAAAAGGGAGAATATCGCATCTCCCTTTTTGAATTTATTACTTCTTCTTTTTCGGTGAGGCGGTTTTCTTAATTTCCGCGGCCCGCTTGTCAGAATGGCATACCTTACAGAACTTACCCATTTTTCTACCACCTTTTGTGGCGGCTATCAAATACTTGTAATTCGGGTTGGCTGGATGAGGGTCATGGCAGCTTCTACAAACCAAAGTACCATCCTTAGCCAATCGGCCATCAGGGACTTTAACATTTTTAGGTTTCATGCCGACCGGGTGAGTCTTTTTAAGGTCGATAGGTATAATCCCTTCATCGTCATTGTGGCAACCTAAGCATAATGTAGAATTACCGGTAATATTCTTCCCCGTAGCAGGGTTCTTTAGGTTCGTCAATGGTTTGACCCCAATGATCTTATCCCCCTGCGCCTCATGGATACTGTGACACTCCGTACACTCATTATCATGAGGGCCAAACGCCAAAGCACCAGAAACGCTAAAAAGAACGGTAATTAAAACAAACAAGGATAGATGTAAATATCTTTTCACGTGGTTTCACCTCCTTTAATTAAATTTTTAATAAAATAACACTAACCTCAACAGGCGTGCCTGCCTTTATGCGCGCCTGTTTTATCTGTGGGCTTGTTTCCCCGCAGCTTGCTGCGAGATTTTTTACCAGATGCCTCGTCAGCGTACCACGAGGAATTTCAATCAATGAAAAGCCACGTAATTATTGCTCCTCAATAACATCCTTCTGATATACCTTCTCTAATTTCTCTTCATCCTCTTTGCAATCTATACAAAGCGTAGTAACAGGCCTCACTTTAAGTCTTTGAACGCTGATCTCCTCCTCACAGCGCTCACACATCCCAAATGACCCGTCCTCAAACTTATCTAACGCTTTCTCGACCTTCCTAAGCAAGTTCCTGTCCCTGTCCATGATCCTTATCGCGATTTTCTGGGATGCTTCCGTACATGCCTTATCGCTTTCATCGGGCATCTCAGAGCTCTCTAAGGATTCATCATCTATCGAGGATGTCTTATCACCCATCACAATACTCTGCCTCATGTCTAAAAGTATCTGCTTAAGCTTTTTTAATTCGGACTTTCTCAAAACAACTCCTCCAATTATTTGCTCTTATAAAACATCGTATATTATATAAAACCACACCGCTCAGACAACAACAACCAACCGCTAAAACCCTCATAACAATCACCAATCACATTCATTTGCCGACATCCTGCCGACAAGACCACATTCACATCGTATAAAAGAAGTGTAAAAATAATACTAAAACATCTTTTTGTCAACAACTTTTTTCCATCCAGATGGTTTTCTAGGAGTGGTGCAAGTCAGCGCCAATGATTTTGCGTTAACATTAACACAAAACTCCTGACATTGTTTTTTACTGTCACCACCAATTTTTTTAAGCGGTCTAAAACTTTAAGGTAATATGAATTATATTACAAGACCACTGCGCGACCGTCATTGCGAGTTTTTTTGTGACGAAGCAATCTCATAAGTTATCGATACCACTAAAGACGAGATTGCCGCACCGCTTTCTGAAAAGCTCGAAAGCGCCTCGCAATGACAGAAATGGAAGCTTGTTCAGGTCGTGCCAAGGCCTTATTAAGGGCGCTCCAAGGGGGGGTACTTAAGTTCTGTGAATGAAAACCGGATACATGGGCACGGATCAAATGATACCTTTCTCTTTCAGCCTGCCCTTCTCATCATCTATATATTTTTTGTACTTGCCGCCCATCTCCTCAAGCCGGTCGAAATACTTCAGGGCATCACCATAATTCATCTTGTGAAGCGCGATCTTGCTGGCAAAGAGCACGTACTCCGCGACATCGGGGTACTTGTCCATCAATCCGCCAAAATGCGCCTCGGCCGCATCGGTATCATCCATCTTTAACAACACATTGCCAACACTGATGTTCGCCGGAACATAAGAGGGCGACATGGCCAGAAGGTCTTTGAACAACTTCTGCGCCGCCTTGAGATCATTTTTCTTCATCAGGATATCACCGACTTTGATGATCGCGCTCTTGTTCTGGGGCTGCCTGTCGACGATCGCCTTGTAGCACCTTTCAGCTTTATCAAAGTCCCCTGACTCCTCATGGATAGTACCAAGCATGGAGAACACATCCAGGTTATCTTCGCTTATCTCAAGACATTTAGCAAGCTCTTGCTTCGCATAATCATATTTGCGCTCCTTCATCAATATCCCTGCCAACTCAAAGTGCGCGACAAAAATACCCTTCTGTAAGCCTACTACCTTATAATACAGCTCCTTGGCCTTTGATAAGTCGTTCTCGCCAACTGATATTTTAGCTAACCCCAGATAAGGCGCGATATAATCCGCCTGTAACTTGACAGCGCTGTCAAACGCCTCCTTCGCTTTGTCTATATCCCCGATCTTATGGTACATAGCGCCAAGGCAGAAATAAGCCTTATGCCTTAGATTAGTCGTATGGAAGGTTACCAAAGAACGTTTATTTACGCAGCTGCCATCATTTATCAGCTTAAAATACTTATTGATAAGCTCGATCCCGCTCTTCGGGGCGGTATCTCTCTGGTACGCCATGAACGCGAGCTCAAAATACGCGTCAATATACTCATCATCCTCTTCTAACAGCGCCATGAGTATCTTCGCGGCTTCATTAAACTTACCGACCCTCGCGTAAGCGCTACCCAAAAGATACATCCGCTCGTGATTGAACCCGACATCATCGCTGCTACTCCTCGCCTCACACGCCTTCGCATACTCAAACTGTACGATAGCATCCTTCCAGTCCTTTGCGAAGAAGAGCAGGCGGCCAAGCATAAAATGGACATAACAACTCTCTTTTGACCTCTTTATCTAATCATTGAATATGATGATATTCTCTTTAATGGATGTCGCCGCCTCGGTGAACAGATTATCCTTATGGACGCAGACATCGCTAATCTCACGCTTACCCGTGGCATTGACATCCTCAAATACGACTTCATCGAACGCGCTTAGCTCTTTCCTCCGAAACAGTCTTGGTTCATATCTGCACGAAGTGAATCTGCCGTCAGAGCCGCCGAGCTCAGAAACCACATTCAAGGAATAAAGGTCTACCTCTTTCCTTTTTGTCATCTTAATTATCTTATCGATATCATCCGCGCCAATATTCTCACCTTCGTTTAAAAAGAGTACCCAATCAAAGTTTGAGTTCTTAATCAACGCGTTTTTCCGCTCGCTTATGCTTAGATCATCATCTATGTTGACCAGAAGCACCCTCTTGCCTTTGATGCTCTTCTCTTGCATCTCCTCATCTTTTTTATGAGGTATCACAAATTCCTCGGCAATATTAATAGTACTTTGGATCGTATCCTTTATCCTTGAATTATCATGTGTATTTATACATACAGAGACTCGGCTCCGCTCTAATACCTTCTTCTTGCTGCTCTTATAACTCTCATATATTTCGCTTATCTTCTTATCACCCTTCGCTGTTTCATGAGCTGTCTCGATCAGCTCCATACCCCGTTCAGGGTCATCATTGAAAACGAGCACACCTAATCCGCACGAAGCATGAGCAAGCTCCGGGTCTATCTCAAGCGCCTTCTCATAACTCTCTACCGCTCTCGCCACGTCACCTCTTTGCTGGTATACCATCCCCAAATCATAGTAGGCTTCCGCGAAGTCGGGTTTCATCTGGATCGCTTTCTCAAAATAACCCGCCGCCTCGTCACCCTTACCGATCGCCACCGCTGTCTTACCGAGCATATAGTTGACATAATAGACAGAATCGAATATCAGGAATTCCTTCTTGACCTCTAAGTTCTCAAGCATCTCAAAGTACTGGGCATAAGCGACGTAATGCTTGTAGGCGCTCTCATAATCCTCGCGCCTGTAGTATGTTTCAGCCAGTACATAGTTTATATTTACGTTATTCTCCTCGAGCTCATAACCCTTTAATGCGTATTCCAGCGCGGCATCGATTTTATCACTGTCCATGGCGACCTTTGAGAGCATGAAATAACACTCGACAAGCAGCTCCTTCAGCTGCGGAGCATCACCGATCTTAGCGCCCGCTATCTCGACAGCCTTTAACAAACAATCATTCGCGACGCCGAGGTCACCCACCAGTTCGCTCCCCTCCGCGGCGTAAAAATATATGTATGGATTGTCAGGTTCCCTTTGCGCCTGCTTCTTGAACAGCTCTAAGTTGTGAAGCACCTTCTTGCGCTGCGCCTCTATTGGTAATGTGTACCCATAGTGATTAATGAATATCTGCGTATACCTTCGCTTATCATTGCAAACAAGCCTGGGTATAAACTCGCCCTCAAAGTAAAATTCCAGGTGGTTCTTGAATATTCGCGGCCGGTAATAAAACGATGTTATGTCGCCATTAGCGTCATAGTTGACGATCTTTGTGTAGAACACGTCATAGTGCTTCGCGTCTAAAAGCCGGATGACCTTGTCATGAGAACCGGCGTCCAGCTCCTCATCAGGGTCAAGCGCCATGATAAAATCGCCGCCGGCGCTCCTGACAGCGATATTCAGGACTTTCGACAGATCACCCTCAAACGCGCAGGAATGGTAATCAGCGTCATATTCCATCGCCAGCGACTCTAACGCGCTGGTGATGATGCTATTCCCGTCCGCCACCGATTCAGACTCAGCCCCGTGCTTCTTCGCCTCCACTATTATGATCTCTTGGGCAACGTTTTTAACACTCTCAAGCGAACGCTTAAGCCTGTCGATTATGCTGCCCGCGCCCTGAAAAGAGCTGTCTATACAGATACATACCGACAAAGTAGGCATACGTTTCTCTGTACTCTCTTCATCTTTGACTGTTTTGTTCTTAAGAAATGGCATATATATTTCTTATGCTTTATTTTATTTTCATTGTCAAGATATAATTACCATTTATTCTTGTTGAATAATATCATCAGCTTTAGTATATTAGAAGATATTATTAAGCATCAAGGGGAATTTTATGGGCAAAGCAGCTTATTTCGACATAACGTTCGGGGCCGCCGGTGACATGATACTCGCGGCATTCATCGACCTTGGCCTCCCTGAAGAGTACCTGATCGCCGAGCTGAAGAAGCTCTTACTGCCGGATTTTGGGTTGTCATCAAAAAAGGTGTCAAAAAACGGTATCGCGGCACTCAAGCTTGAGATAAACTGCCCTGATGAGCAAACAGCCCGAAATTTCGGGGCGATCCGGGAGATGATAAATAATAGCACGCTAAGTGACGATATCAAGGAGCTGAGTATCGGTATGTTCAGCCGGCTTGCGCGGGCGGAAGCGAAGATCCACGGCAAAGAGCCCGATGACGTCAGCTTCCACGAGGTCGGTGCGCTTGATTCCATCATAGATATCGTCGGTATCGCCGTGGCGCTCTGCTACTTTGACATCAAAAGGGTGCTTGTATCACCGATACCGCTTTGCGGCGGCACGGTCGATACGATGCACGGCAAGATACCCGCCATGTCACCAGCCGCGACGGCGCTTTTGAAAGGGCGCGACTTCTACCTGTCGAGTGTGCGTGGTGAGCTTATTACACCGACCGCGGCGGCTGTGATCGACTTTATGGCGGGGGAAGGTGTGCAAAATGGTGAACGGTTTTCATACGACAGTATCGGCATAGGCGCCGGGAGCAGGGATTTCGACACACACCCGAACATCATGCGGATATTCAAAGGGGATGACCGAAGTGGCATCGATGGCGCGGTGACAGTTATCCAGACCAATATCGATGATATGAACCCCCAGCTTTATGACGCGCTGTTCAATGAGCTTTTCGGCTGCGACGGTGTGCTGGACGCGTTTATAGTACCGGTAATCATGAAGAAGACCAGACAGGGCTCTTTACTGAAAGTGATAATCAAAAAAGAGCGCCTTGATAAAGTGGCCGCTTTGATATTCAATAACACGACAACGATCGGCCTTCGCTACCATGACGCGGGCAGGATCGTCTTAGAGCGCGAGATAAAGAAGATATCGACAAAGTATGGCGACTTCAGCGTAAAGGTCGCCGCGTCCGGTGGCAAGCTCGTCAACGTATCCTGCGAATATGATGAATGCAAAGCGGCGGCAAAGGAGCGCGACCTAACAGTAAAAGAAGTAATGGATCACGTAAACGCGGCGATCCAGAGAGAGTTTTTTGATGAGAAACAGTAGCAAACAAGAGACCGGTACACTCTACCTCGTCGCAACACCTATCGGTAACCTGAAGGATATCACGTTCAGGGCGGTCGAAACGCTAAAGAGCGTTGACCTTATCGCCGCGGAGGATACGAGACATACGCGAAAGCTCCTGACGCACTATGAGATCAAAAACCGCCTTGTTAGCTACCATGACCACAACAAAGAAAAGAGCGCGGGTAATATCATTAAGAAGCTGTCAGCCGGCTGGGATGTCGCTCTTGTCAGCGATGCCGGTACACCGGGAATCTCGGACCCGGGGTTCTACATGGTCAGGCTCGCGCGCAAAAACGGAATCCAAGTGACCGCGTGCCCGGGCGCGTGCGCGGCAGTGACAGCCCTCTCAATTTCAGGTATCCCTTCAGATAAGTTCTCCTTTTTCGGGTTCCTGCCGGTAAAGAAGGGTAAGCGAAAAAATTTTCTAAAAAACCTTGCAAATGAAAATAAAAGTATGGTATTTTACGAATCAAACATCAGAGTACAAAACTTTTTAGAAGAACTTTTTGAAGCGCTTGGCGACAGGTACACCGTTGTGGTGAGAGAGCTTACAAAACTCTTTGAGGAAACGGTTACCGGGCGGCTCAGCGGCCTTATCGGCGATGAACGTTTTACCGGCGGCAAAGGAGAGTTCACCATAATAGTTTCCGCCGAAGACAAGAGGGGCAAAAAGGCGGATACGGCGATGATGTCTGCTGAGCTGAAGGGCGAGATACTAAGCCTCTTAGAGAGTGGCACACCGCTCAAGGTAATATCCCTGCGGATATCGGAAGTGTACGATTTCTCGAAAAAAGAGAGCTATGCTCTTTGTCTGGAGCTTAAATCGCGCCAGGATCGTTCGAATAAATCATAAAATGTGGAGTTTCGTATATTGGACGATAATTTAAAAAGAAAAATCAGCGATAATGCCATGTTAGGTCTCAAGAAAGTCTATGTGCTTTATGAGATAAGCTCCGCGATGATAGTCTCTATCGATACTAACAAGAATTTTTTCGCGATAATGAATATTTTAAAATCAAGGCTTGAAACAAGTAAGGGCGCTCTCATTACCTTCGACGCCGGTAACAGGAAAAAAGACGAGATCCTGTTCGGCTTCGATGAAGTTGACATAAAAAGCGGAAGTTACGATATCAGCGATGATGTGATAAGAAACGTGTTCTATACAAAGGATATCGTATTTTTGGTGCACAGCGGCTCGGGTATCGAAGCCAAGGGCACCCAGATGATGAACTTCATTGCAAAGGATACTGTACATCTGATCTGCGTACCGATAATCGATGACAAGGAGCGGGTCTCGGCGATTCTGATCGTTGACCGGCTGTTTGATAATGATACTCAATTAGAGAAAGACGTATTTTTTCTGCGCAGTATAGCCGGAGCGATCGCGAAGAACCTGATATTAAAGACGCAGGTGGAATCTGAGCGCGAGGAGCTCTCTTCAGAGAATGACCGGTTAAAGCAGGAGCTCCGGAGCAACTACAAATTTGGTAATATAATCACGACAAACGAGCGGGTATCCGAGGTTATCGAAACGGTGAAACAGGTATCCGGCAGTAGCGCACCGGTGCTTATCTCAGGCGCGTACGGCACCGGTAAGGAGCTTATCGCGAAAGCGCTCCATTATAACAGCCCGCGTGTTGGTAACACGTTCACGAAGGTACACTGCGGCGCGGTGCCAGAGCAGTTGCTGGCGATGGAACTGTTCGGGTACGAGCCAGAGGAGTTCAACATCTCGCATCCCCAACAGAAGCGTGGAAAGTTAAAAGCGGCTGACGGTGGTACGATCTATTTCGAGAACATCCATAGTATGCCAGTTACAGTTCAGGTAAAGCTCCTTAAGTACCTGACTGACGGCGAGTTTGAAAAAGAGGGTATAGGTAAGGTCATCAAATCGAATACCCGTGTAATCGCGAGCAGTGTACGTGATTTTAAGCAATTGGTCGAGACGGGAGAACTGTTAGAGGAGCTGTATAATGAGCTGAACATAATCCATATTACGCTGCCGGCGCTACAAGAGAGGAAAGAGGATATATCTCTTTTGTCAAAGTACTTCATCAAAAGGTACAGCAAAGAGAACAGGAAAAAGATAACCGACCTGTCGCCGCAGGCGCTGGATAAACTGCTCGACTACGACTGGCCGGGCAATGTAAGGGAGCTTGAGAACTGCATCAAGCGGATGGTCATAATGTCAGGCGGCAGGATACTTGATGAATCATTACTGCCCTGTATCATAAAAGACAAGAAAGAAGAGAAGGAGAAGAGCTATGAAGGTGGTGTCGAGGAGGTCATTGACGCTATCTTGAAAGATAAGCTTGAAAAGATCGTCACCTTCTTTGGTATGCAAAAGAGGCGCAAGAAGAACTCGCTTTACAAAAAGATCTCTGATAATATCGACAGGATTCTGATTGAGCTGTCACTTAACAAATTCAATAATGTCCAGACGGATGCCGCAGCCTTTTTAGGTATCAATAGAAATACCCTGCGCACGAAGATCGAGAAGCTCAAGGTGAACCACAACCAACCGAAACAAAAGAGAACAAAGGGCAAGCGCAATCTTGACCTGCCCTTTATATAATCTATATCAGCTTGTTTAACGGATACTCGACGATCCCTTCAGCGCCCGCTTCTATCAACTGTGGTATTAATTCCCGCACGACATGCTCTGCAATGATCGTCTCGACGCTTAACCAGTCACTGTTATATAAATGTGAGATAGTAGGCGCTTTGATGCTTGGTAAGAGCGCCACAATCTCTTCGATCTTATCCTTGGATACGTTCATCTTCAAACCAACCATGCCGCCCGCTTTCAAGGCAGCGTTCAAGAGTGTGGATATCTGCTTTATCTTCCGCTTCTTCCATGGATCCTTCATGGCTTCTTTGTTCGCGATAAGCTGGGTGTTTGACTGCATCATCTCATGGATTATCTTAAGGCCGTGCGCCTTGATCGTGCTGCCGGTCTCGGTCACCTCAACGACGGCGTCTACAAGACCCTCGACGACCTTCGCTTCCGTAGCGCCCCACGAGAACTCGACACCTACATCGATACTCCTTGAGGCGAAGAACTCCTTCGTATAATTCATCATCTCCGTGGCGATACGCTTCCCGTTCAGATCCTCTATCTTTTGTATAGGTGAGTTTTCGGGTACGACAACCACCCATCTTGTCGGGCGCGAGCTCACTTTGGAGTAGACCAAGTCACAGATGACCTCGACATCGGATTTGTTCTCCATGGTCCAGTCCTTACCGGTGAGGCCAAGGTCAAAAGTACCGGTCTCGACATACTTTGACATCTCCTGGGCACGGGCAAGCGCGCATGTTATCTCCACATCATCTATGTAAGGGAAATAGTTGCGCGAACTCTTCTTTATCTTCCAACCGGATCTCTTGAATAGTTCGATCGTCGCGTTCTCAAGACTGCCCTTTGGTATACCTAATTTTATCTTACTCACCGTAAACCTCCTTCGGGTCGAAAACGAGCTCCCCGACCTCCCTGACATTATCATTATCGATCACCTGCTTATAAAAACAGCTCCTGTGGCCGGTATGGCACGCAGCGCCGCCTACCTGCTCCACTTTTAACAATATTGTGTCATTGTCGCAGTCAAAATAGATATCCTTCACCTCCTGGAAATTACCCGACGTCTCACCCTTTACCCAGAACTTCTGACGCGACCGGCTGTAAAAACACGCCTTCTTTAACTCCAGTGTCTCCTTCAAAGCGCCCTCGTTCATATAAGCCATCATAAGCACCTCATTTGTCTTGTGATCCTGCACGATTACAGGCACCAAACCGCCGCCCTTCGCAAAATCGACCTGCTCTAAAAAACTCATCTGACTCTCCTAATAAATATAATCCCACTATTTTCAAAAAACGGACTTTACACCAAAATAAAAATATTATCAAGATAAAAAGACGAAGGCCGTGTTTTTTCTTCGACAAATCCGGTAAAGCGCGTAATAATAATGAACTACCCCGCAGCAGAGCTGCGAGGTATTAAACCCTATAAACAGGCAAGCCTGAATAAATATCCGCTTTCAACTGAACCACAACCGCATGGAAGGCGCCTTCTTGACGAAACCTGTAATACGTGCTAAATTCACTTTATGAACAGTAACGATTCAATTACAGTGGCGGTAACCGGTGCGAGCGGCTCGGTTTACGCAGACAGACTTATCTGTGTCCTTTCCGAGATGGGCTTCTGGATCGACCTCATCGTCTCAGATTCAGGGCGGAAGGTGATCGCTCACGAGCTTGGTATCACCGATGTGGAAGAACACTTTGCCGGTAGCGCAAACATCACCTGCCATGATAACCGCGATATCGCCGCGTCGATAGCGAGCGGGACGAGTACGGCGAAGAGGATGGTGGTGATACCCGCGTCCATGGGCACCACCGCCCGGATAGCCGCGGGCATTTCGTCATGCCTGGTCGAGCGCGCGGCGGACGTTGTGATAAAAGAGCGCGGGAACCTTGTACTCGTACCCAGGGAGTCGCCGATGAGCCCGATACATCTGCAAAACCTTTTGACCCTGTCCAGGATCGGTGTCACGATAGTACCGGCGGCGCCGGGTTTCTACCACAAACCCCGCTCGATAGACGACCTCGTTGATTTCATCGTCACCAAAACGCTTGACGTGCTTGGCATCAAGTCTGACCTTATAAAAAGGTGGCCTGCAAGCGTAACGCTTGACCAAATATAGGCCTCCGTTGTCGGACTGCAAACGTAACGCTTGACCCTGAACCTGTAGAGCCTAATGGAAATAATAGATCCCGGATCAAGCCTGGGATGACGATCTTTCAGACCATGCAGATGTCTTTTAAATTCTAAGGGCATCATGCCCTTAGAACATGAACTTTCTCATGCTTATGCTGAGCATGAACCCGAAGCAGATGAACGCCATTATGACAGAAGATCCACCGTAGCTGAAGAGCGGGAGGGTGATCCCGACGACGGGGAGTATCCCGATGACCATCCCGATGTTGATGATGATCTGCCAGAAGAACATAGCGGTGATCCCGATTGCGGCGATCGCACCGAACTTCTCCTTCGAGTGGCTCGATATTTTGAAGCCCCATAGAAGTAGCGCCAGAAAGAGCGTCAGGACGAGCGTACACCCGACAAAGCCCCACTCCTCGGCGAGTACGGAGAATATGAAATCGGTATGGTGCTCTGGTAAGAACCTCAGGTGACTTTGGGTGCCCTGCCTGAACCCCTTACCGGCAAACGCGCCCGACCCGATCGCGATCTTCGACTGCATGATGTGGTAGCCTTTGTTCAACGGGTCGTAATCCGGTGAGAAGAGTGTTATTATCCGCTGCCGCTGGTAGTCTTTCAGCATAAACCATGCGAACGGCGAGAGTAGCATAGCGGATATCAGGATGATTATAAACGTCTTAATATTGATCTTGACGAACAGTATCATTGATATGGCGATTATGATCAGGATGAGAGCGGAGCCCAGGTCCGGTTCCTTTAGTATCAGCAGCGCCGGCAGAGCGACCATGAGTATCGGTACTGTCAGGTCTTTCAGTCTGTACGATTATATGACGCTGTCGTTGTGGAAGTACTTTGCGAGCGCGAGGATGACCGCGATCTTCATCGGTTCTGACGGCTGTACCCGAAAGACACCGAAGCTTAGCCACCGCTGTGAGCCGCCCGCTGTCTTGCCGACAAAGAGCACGAGGATGAGGAGCAGGATGCAGAATGCGTAAAAGAAGTACGCGTACTGTTCATATTTCCTGTAATCGATGAGGAATGTCACAGTCATTATCAGTATCCCTAAGCCCATCCAGTACATCTGTTTTACGTATATCGGGGTACCGGCGCCGGTGAGAGTATATGACGCGCTGTACAGGTTGATGATACCGATAGTTCCCAGGATCATTATGAGCGCCAGGTATACCCAGTCGAAGTTGAGGATGAGCCGCCTGTCAAACATTATCGCCGTCTCCTTTTATTACCGTGAAGTAGAAATCGATTATCTTTTTCGCGATAGGCGCTGCGGCAGACCCGCCGTGCCCGCCATGCTCGACTAACACCGAGATGGCGATCTGAGGGTTCTCCGCCGGCGCATAGGAGACGAACCACGCATGGTCGCGCAATTCATAAGGGATCTCCTCTCCCGCTGGAAGGGTCGTTGTCTTTCCACTGAATACCTGTACGGTACCGGTTTTGCCAGCCGCCGTCACCGACTCTGGTTTCGAGCCGCGCGCCGTACCGTGAGCTGAATACATCACCCCGAACATACCCTCGCGAATTATATCGATAGTCTCCTTTTGGATAGGTAGTTTTCTCATCTTATGCAGTGGCTGATCCTCTCTGGTATCCTTGTCTGCCCGAAATTCCCTCACCAGATGCGGTGCGGGAATATATTCACCATTCGCGATCGTCGCGGTCAACAAAGCGACCTGCAACGGTGTTACCAGGACGTAGCTCTGACCGATCGCGACAGAGATAGTCTCCCCTTTGAACCAGGTTGATTTCAGCGCGCGCCGCTTCCAGAGCGTCGTCGGTATCAAGCCATGCTTTTCATACTCCAGGTCGATGTTGGTCATCTCACCAAGCCCGAATTTATTCGCGTACTCGGCGATCGAATTTACGCCAAGCACCCCGCCTATATTATAAAAGTAGACATCACATGACTGTGCGATAGCGTCTATCAGGTTTATCTTACCATGCACGGCTTTCTTCCAGCACGAGAACCGCGAGCTGCCAAGCCTGAAGGAACCGTTGCAGAAAAAGGTGCTATCCTTAGTTATTATCCCTTCTTCCAAGGCAGCGGCGGCGGTGACAAGCTTAAAGACGGACCCCGGTGAATACTGCCCGGATATGACTTTGTTTTGCAGCGGCAGGAAAGGGTCTTCAGAGAGTATCTTCCAGTCCTTTGAGGAGATCCCTTTGACAAAGAGTGACGGGTCGAAATTCGGCTTGCTGAACTGCGCTAATATTCCACCATTTTTTACATCCATGACAACAACGGCGCCCGCAGATCCCACAAAAGCGGCCTCAACGAACTGCTGTAGTTTAGCGTCCAGAGTCAGGTATATCGCGCTCCCGGGCTGCGCTTCCCTCATAGTGAGCGTTGTCAGCTCCCTGCCGAAAGCATCCACTTCGACCTCTTTAAAGCCGTCCTTACCTCTTAATAAACTCTCGTATACTTTCTCGATACCGAAATTACCGATTAGGTCACCCGCTTTATAGCCCTTGTACTTCTCTAACGCGAGCTTTTGGGAGTTGATCTCACTTAAGTACCCGATGATATGAGAAGCAGATTTTTTGAAAGGGTAGTGCCTGACGGACTCGACGATTATCTCGATACCGGGCATATTAAGTTTATGCGCCTCGATTTTCGACAGGTCGGCGCGCGACAGGTTCTCTAACAAAACCACAGGCTTAAATGGCGGCTTAAACCTCGCCGCATGAATCTTCTCTTTAAGCTTCGCTTTATCGACACAGATAGTGTAGGCGAGGTTGTCTAAGAGCGCATCGATATCTTTGACATTTTCAGGTATCACGGCAAGGTTGAAGTACGGGTAGTTATCGACCAGCGTCACACCATTACGGTCGTATATCTTACCGCGCATCGCTTTGATCGTTTTTAACCGTATCCGGTTGTTCTCAGCCAGGTCTTTATAATAGCCCGCTTTGACTACCTGCATGTACCAGAGCCGGATAGAGATAATCATAAAGATGACGATTATAACGCCGGCGAAGACTTTGTACCTTGTTTTATACGATTTATGGCTGAACCGGTTTGATACTGTCAAATCAATACCTTCCTTGCTCTTCTTCTCTCACCTTTAAATATAACCGCTCTATCCTTTCAAGTAAAGGGTACATTATAAGCGCCGTTACTGAATTGATGAGTGATAAATAGATACAATCCCATATAATGCCAAAAAATCTGTAACCGCCGCCTAAGAAATGATAGCTTAAGTAGATAGAGTCAAGGATGCTGACGGCAAACGTTATCAACATAAAGAAATAAGCGTTCATCGAGAAGAATTTCATATTGAAGAAGCGTGTCATAAGATATGTGATGGTTCTTAGCATAGTAAAGAACCCGATAGTGCTGCCAGAGAAGATATCAAACAGGTAACCAAGGCTGAACGCGATGAAGATGTCGGTATCCTTGTCAGAAGTGACTGCCACGTAGATGACCATTATCAGTATTATGTCAGGTTTTGTCTTTATAATACTAACATACTTCAGCAAAAGAGTATAGCTTATCAGGAAAATCAATGCCGATATTGTAAAAATAAAATATTTCTTCATTATTTGTTCTTCTGAGTTATCTTGTGCATCTCATCTAATAACTCTTCCTTCTTGATTATCACTAAAACTTCCTCGAGCTTGTCAAAATCGACAAACGGTTCTACTATTGTGTTCTGGAACAGCTCATAATCACTTTTCGTTACACTTATCACCTTACCGACCAGCAGGCCCTTGGGGTATATCCCGTCCATCCCTGAAGTGATAATCGTATCGTCTATCTTTACATCCTCCTTGTTCAACAGATAATCTATCTTACATAAGCTGTCTTTCAGACCCTTCGCGATCCCCTTCGCGCGGCTTCTGCGGTTAATAACATCAATGCCGCTGTTATTGTCGATGATCAGAAGCACCTGAGCGAAATTGTTCGTCGTGTAAATAGTATGACCGACAATCCCTTTCTCTGTGACGACGGCAAGCCCTGGCAAGATCCCGTGTTTCTTACCCTTATCGATTATTATCGTATTAAGCCATGATGACGCGCCTTTCGCCACTACCTCTGCTGATACGGCCTCGTTTTGTAATGTCTTCTTAAACTCAAGCAGGTTCCTTAGCCGTTCATTGGCGATCTTTATCTCTTTGAGTTCCTCTACCTTCGCGCTTAATTTAGTCAACTTCTGTTTTAATGCAACATTCTCCTTCTTGACGTCAAACAAGAAGATATAATTGTCAATCGCGCTGTAAAAGGATGATGAGATATTGCCGATCAGCTTTTGTACCGGTAACGTCGCGTCTAAGATGAGCCTTTGGAACCCGTTAAGATCCTTTTTTGACTTAATGTTTGAGGAATATATATTTATTGAGAGAAAGAAAAGAGTGATGAAGAGTATAGATAGTTTGTGCCTTTTTATGAAATCAATCATATCTTTTTTTCATTATATTAGATAGAAACAGGTGAATGATAAATTATGAAGTCACTTCTTTTAACAGTTCAGGGACATCTAACACCTTGCCTGCGCCGAGAACTACCGCCAGCAACGGGTCATCAGCTATCATAATGGGCAGCCCCGTCTCCTCACGCAAAAGGATGTCAAGATTCCTTAAATGCGCCCCGCCGCCGGCCAAGACGATACCGGTATCCACTATATCAGAAGCGAGCTCCGGCGGCGTCCGCTCGAGCGCGACCCTCACCGCTTCGACTATCGCCCGCACAGGTTCTGATATCGCGTCCCGTATCTCCGCAGCATTTATCGTAAGCGTTTTCGGGATACCGTCCACCAGATCGCGACCCTTTATCTCCATCGTCACGTCTTCATCGTTATCAGTATCTTCACCGATGTGAGCGGTACCGATGGCGATCTTGATTATCTCCGCCGTCCTCTCACCGATCAATAGATTATACTTCCGCTTAATGAACTGCGCGATCGCTTCATCCAGCTTGTCTCCGGCGATCCTGACCGATTTGGAATAAACGATACCAGCCAGCGATATGACCGCCACTTCGGTCGTGCCGCCACCAATATCGACGATCATATTACCCGTCGGCTCCGTTATCGGTAGCCCTGCACCAATAGCGGCCGCCATCGGCTCCTCGATCAGGTACACTTCCCTGGCGCCCGCGGAGAAAGCGGACTCCTTGACCGCCCTTTTTTCTACCTGCGTAATGCCCGATGGGACACTGATGACTATGCGCGGCCTGACCAATGTCTGCCTGTTGTGCGCTTTCTTTATGAAGTAGCGGAGCATCGCCTCTGTGACTTCAAAGTCGGCGATGACCCCCTCTTTCATGGGTCTTATCGAGATAATGCTGCCCGGAGTACGCCCGAGCATCCTTTTCGCTTCCTTACCCACTGCCAGCACTTTTCGCCTGTTCTCCTTCTGTACGGCGACAACAGATGGCTCGTTAGCGACGATCCCTTTTCCTTTGACGTATATTAATGTGTTTGCAGTACCCAAGTCTATCGCTAAGTCATTTGAGAACATTCCAAACAACTGGTCTAATAAAAACATCGCACTTCCTATGATCTTGATTCAGGTTGGTTGATAAAAGAACACCCGTAAGTTTACACGCCTATTTTAACAGCAAAATCAATATAACAAAGACGCTTGAATATATCAAGAAAAAATATAAAAAAATGTTGCATTTTACTACTTAATACTTTAATATACCCCACGCTTTTACTTCACAAAAAACAAAGGGGAGGACATTTAATGTTAAACTTATTAAGTAAAAATGTCCAGAACATAATAATCAAGATCATCTTGGGGTTGATCGTACTGGTGTTCATGTTCTGGGGTTTCAGCGGCGGTTACAATACAAGAACGAGCGTAGTGATCGCTTCTGTCAACGGCAGGGAGATATCAAGAGTTGAACATGAGCAGGCTTATGATCGGATGTTAAGTAATTTTAAGAACCAGATGAAACAGTTTCAGGGGGACATGTCAAATGAGCTACTCGAGAAGCTGAACATCAGGCAACGCGCGCTGGATGAGCTGATAAAAAAGATTCTGTTGCAGCAGGAAGCTAAGAACCTGAACTTTGTCGTGAATAACAAGGAGATCAAGGACGCGATCAAGAACTACCCTGAATTCCAGGAGAACGGCAGATTCAGTTTAGAAAGGTATATGTTCACTTTAAAGCAAAACCGCATACGACCGGTAGAATTTGAGAACAGCCGGCGGGATATGCTGTTGTTGGCTAAAGTGGAAAATATAATTACTGATTCCGTCCAGGTGAGTGATATAGAGGCATTGAACGAATATAAGAGAAGGAATGAGAAAGTATCCATCAATTATTTAAAGTTCAACCCGGTAGACTTCAAGGATAAGGTGGAAGTGACAGACGACGAGCTGAAAGCGTATTTTAATGAGAACGCGGCTTCGTTTAATATTCAACCGAAAGTGAAGACAGAGATATTGGCGTTTGAAAACGACGCTTTTGCGAGAAAAGCTGAAGTTACTGACGATGAGATAAAAGATTACTATATAAAAAACAAAGATGATTTCATTCAGGATGAAGAGGTCAAAGTAAGCCACATTCTGATCAAATCGACTCTTGGGGAGGATCCCCAAAAGAGGGCTGACGCAAAGAAAGAGGCCGAGGAGGTCTTGCACAAGTATAATAACGGTGAGGATTTTGCTCTTCTTGCAAGGAAGTACTCCCATGACAAGGATACGGCGATGAACAACGGTTACATCGGTTGGATAAAGCGGGGCAAGAAGGACAAGGCGTTTGAGGATGCCGCTTTCGCTCAGGAGCCCGGAACTGTCAGCGGGGTAGTCGAAGCGCGGGACGGTTTTCATATAATCAATGTCATGGACAAAAAAGAGGAGAAGCTAAAAGAGCTTGGCAGCGTTGAGTACAGTATTAAGAAGAAGCTTGCTCTCATGAAGGCTAAAAGAAAGATCAATGAGTTGATAAAGAAGGCGCGCAAAGAGGTATTCCTTTCAAAAAACCTGGCCGCGTACGCAAAAAACAACGATGCCGCGTTGCTTACTCCACCTCCTTTCGCGCTCGGAGAGAAAGTCCAGGGTATCGGCAGGAAGAGCGAGTTCAACCGCCAGGTGTTTGAAGTGCCCGAGGGTGACGTCAGCGATATCATCGAGTTAAGCCGGGGCAGCTACATCGTTAAGGTCATTCAGAAGATACCGAGCAAGACACCGGAATTGGGGGAAGTTAAAGAACCGGTAAAAGAGAAGGTCGTTGCGATAAAGAGTAAGGAGTTGGCCGAGGAGAAAGCGAACGAAGCTTTGAAGAAGGCGCAGGCGGGAGTGGGTATCGCTAAGATCAGCCAGGAATACGGTTTACTCGTGGAGCTTTCTGAGAACTTTCCGCGGATGGGCAGTTCCGCACCGAAGATCGGTGTCTCTGAGGAGCTTGTCAACGCCGCATTCGGTTTGAGTAACGAGAAACTTTATCCGAACAAGATATTCAACGTCAACAATAATTTCTACCTCATCAGGTTCGTCGCCAAAGACGAGGTCTCTTCAGAGAAGTTTAAGAAAGAGAAACCGTTTTTACTTAAACAGCTTCGGATGGAAAAAGCTAACAGGGTATTCGCTTCTTACATAGAAGGTCTGGTCGAGAAGGCTGATATACAGATATTCCAGGAGCTTTAGGAGCGAGGGCCACCGATGGCTGTTTCCCCTTTGGTATCAAACGGTGCGTTCCTTACAATTGATCAAACGGTGCGTTCCTTACAATTGATCAAACGGTGCGTTCCTTACAATTGATCAAACGGTGCGTTCCTTACAATTGATCAAACGGTGCGTTCCTTACAATTGA
>JAJRZU010000055.1 GCA_024275075.1 Deltaproteobacteria bacterium
CATACAGGGTCAAGATATTCACTATGGGGCTCAGCAACAATGAACTGTATGCCGGTACATGGGGCAAGGGTGTATATAAGCTCTCATCCAGGGACTCTATGTGGCATGAGCTGAATACCGGTCTGACCAACAGTGAAGTGATGGCGATTGCTGTAAAGGGCAATGAGGTCTATGCCGGTACATGGGGCGGCGGCGTATTCAAAATACACTCATCTGAGAATTATTGGGTCGATGTAAGCAAGGGGCTTACTAATAACAACATCCTGTCATTAGTAGTAGCTGACAAAAATGTCTATGCCGGTACATGGGGCAGCGGAATATTTGTCCTTAAGGACGGCAGCGATGAATGGGAGGCTGTGAATAGCGGCCTTACAAATAAGAATATTAACGCGCTTACACAGTATGAGGGCACTCTTTACGCCGGTACTGACAGAGGCGTATACGTTTTGCGAAAAGGTGAGACCCGCTGGGAAGCGATAAACCTTAAATCCGTCATCAACTGCCTGGCGGTAAGCAAGGACGGCGCTGTTTACGCCGGCACCAGCAAAGGCGTTTATTTGTTAGAGCCCGGTTCTGATGAATGGGCGAAGAAGAACCGTGGGCTTAGAGACCGGTTCATCCTGGCTATTAATGTAAGCGATAAAGGGAGCCTCTTTGTCGGTACTAACAGCGGCGTTTATAAGCTGAAGAAGGAGGCGAGGTTCTTCAGGGCTCTTAATAAAGGCCTCACCAACACTAACATCCAGTCACTCTTTATCTCACCGGTAAAAACCGGCAAATTGCTAATAGAAACCGTATTTGTCGGTACGAGTGTCGGTGTGTACAGGTCCAAGGTAGAGGACGGTATGAGGAGTGAGAAAGAGGAGGAGTGGAGCCAGATAAAAACCGGTCTGACCAAGACTATCGTACGCGCGCTTACAATAAACAGCCGCGATATTTATGCCGGTACGAACAAGGGCGTTTTCAGGCTCAGCGGCGGGGTAGGCAGCTGGCACGAGATAAACACCGGTCTTGGCAACATCGAGATAGAGGCGCTGGCCGCGAACAGTGGAGATATATACGCGGCGACATGGGGCGGTGGTCTGTATGTACTAAGGGAAGGTGCTCTTGAGTGGAAAGAGGTCATAAGCCCGAAGAAGCATATCTGGTCACTTAAGTCGCATGGCACAAGCATCTACGTCGGGACATGGGGCGGAGTATATAAATTTAATGTAATGGATATGAGCTGGGTGCCGATCAATTATAATCTTGGTAAACAGAATATATACTCGATCGCGATAACCGGTAGCGACGTTTACATCGGTACTGACGCCGGAGCTTTTAAACTGCCCAAGGGCGGCGATACATGGGAGAAATACTCAGCAGGTTTTGACCAGAAGAACCTGAATGTTTATGATATGGCTTCTAATGATAATTACATCTACGCGGCTACGGCAAGCGGCGTATTTCTTTTAAAAGAGGGCGAAAAGAAATTTCAGCTGATCAATAAAGGGTTCTCTAATTCAAATGCTTACGCCTTGGTCTCTACCGGCGGCCGCATATTTGCCGGTACCTGGCGCGGAATTTTTGTTTATGACAAAGTCAAGAATCGCTGGGGGGAAGTAGACCGCGGACTATCAAAGAACACCTCTATCATGGAGCTCTTAGAGAGCGGCGGCGACCTTTATGCCGGTACTTATGGTGAAGGCGTGTTTGCCGGCTCTCTTCCGCCGGTGATCACTACAAATGGCGGCGAAGACTTCACTACAAACAAAAAAGAACTGACTATAGAGGGTACATGTTATCCTTATATCACCACTGTCAAAGTGAACGGTTCTACGGATAACGTGGTCTATTCACCGGGCTCCACCACGTGGAGCTATAAGGCGAACATGGACTCCGCGCTGAATATCTTTGTCGTCACCAATGTCAATGAGCTGGGTAACGAGAGCGGTTCTTCCGAGATAACCGTGACTTATATGGGTAAGTAGGCGGGGATTTCAACAGGCGGGCATGTGCTCATCTCTATTTATCATGACACCTTTTACATCTCTTATTGTTTCTGCGGCCATGACACTTAAAGCACGTCGATTTGTCAAGCCGCCCTTCTATCTTGTGCTTCGTGAAGTAGTCCCCCCGGTGAGGTGATTCGAGATCCGGCCGGTTACCAAGTTTCCTTGAAGGTACTATATCCTCTTTGTTACCATGACAATCCGAGCAGAACTTGGGCTTGTGGCAACCCTCGCAAAGCGGGCTGAAAGTACCCGCGAGCCTGCCGTGCTTATCGAAAAAGGCAGAGTTATGATTATATACGGCTCTGTCATCGTCGTGGCATTCTGTGCACAGAGGTTTCCCTGGCTCGATCTCCTCGTGCCGTTTGGGTGCGCTACTCCTCTTCACGCTGCCTGTATCGCCCGCGCAAGAGAGCAACGTTACCGCTAAAAACGCGGCAAGCATTGAAATATGGATCAGTCGCTTTCTTCGCATATTACCCCTTACAAGAAATATTCTACCCGTACAAATACCTTATAATCATCATCGTACTGCGGTGTCCTTTTGTAATCGAGATCGACCGACACACCAAAATCATCATCAAACTTATATCCCGCGGACGTTACGATCGCCGTTGATGTATCACGCTTAAAAGTCTCATACTCAAACTTGTCGATTATCGCGTCACAGCTAAGAGACAGCTTGCTCACATCATACATCACATAAAGCCGGTACTCATCAAAGTAGCCCTCATGCTCATCGAGGCTGTCCGTTTTATGATAAGACAGTCCTGTCGTTACGCTGCTCATGCTGACTTTGTAACCCGCCCCGTAAGCAGTTGCCCCTTTATCTTCTTTGAAATCATAATCTTTATAATCAAGGTTGATATCCATATTATCTGACAAAACGAGGATCAAACTACCCCCAGCGGTGCAAAGCTCCTCTTCATGCTCAAACCTGTCAAATATCGATAGCTCCGTTTCGGTAAAATAGTCCTCGAAGCCCGTAATGTCGTACCTTGCGACAAAGGTCGCCCGCTTGGTGAGGTAAAGGTTCGCCTCAGCGGATCGGTATGAATACGAGTCGGTGATAAGGTTGCGGATCGACTTCAAATATACCTCTACGAAATGATGCGACATCCACAGCTCTGCGTCTGCCTCGCGACGGAACTGGAGGTCGTTGTCCGTTTCGGTGAGGTAACCGATACCGATCTCAAAGGAACGTAAAATATTCACGCTTAACGCGGCGCCGCTGATCAGGTCGCCAGAGGATGACCCATCCCCGAGCTCTTCTGGTACACCGCTGTACCCTGACAGGCCGATATAGATCCCGCCCCCCCCGCCGGTGGAAAGCTCAGGCAGCCTTACAGAAAGCCCGCTGATATCCTCATAGCCAAGGTTGGTATAGACTGACTGCCTCCCCAGCCTTAAGTTGAAGTCAGAGTCCTGGGTAGTATAATCAATGTACGCAGCGGTAACATCACCGTCATTCCTGTCATAATACTCATACCCGATCTTTTCATCGGAAGTCTCAAGCTTCCCCCAGCCGGAGAAAACGAATGAGAAGCAGCTACCGCTGATATTGTTCGCGTTCAATGATACATACTCGTAAAGCGTAGAGATATCCCGCGCCTCATCACCCTTGACCTCCTCGCTCATAGAGAAGTAAGTATGTGAATCTATTGAGATATCGCTGCCAGCCCACACGGAAAGCGGAAGCAGGTACACCAAAGCTATGACAGTTATTAAAACCCGGTAAGCTATTTTACACTCCTTGTACTTAGCTTTATTGGTGGGCACTGCCCACCCTACAGTTGTAGGATGGGCAGGTTTTTTTGCCCATCAACATCAACAAGTGGAGGCGATGGGCAACGCTTCGTGATTGCCCATCCTGCCGCCACTGCCACGATCTGCGACTAATGTATCCCTGATGCGTTTTCCGCTGCCCAGTCCACATCTTTATCCGTATGGCATGGCAGACACACGTATTCTAATGTAATATAGCCGTTAGAGAAATCTTTATCATCCTCAGTGTAAAACTGCTCCGCGGCGGCGCTTGCATTGATTTTAAACAGGTGCGACCTGATATCGCCCAATGCCGGTGCGTTGCCCGTTGCATCCTGAGTTGTTCGTGCTGACTTCACTATCTTGGCCATGTGACAGGTAATACACTTATGCGGGCCGGCGTCGGCGTCCAAGTGAGTGGAATTGATCGTCTTTGAGGTATGGCAATCAACGCCGCACTCTTTCCTGATACTGCTTGAATCATATTTGACCGTTTTGTGCGGGTCATGACATTCGACGCATTTCTTACCGCTGTGCGGGGACGCGAGCAACTCATCATACTGCTCATGATGTCTGATAAGCCCGCCACTCGCCTCGACGCGGTTCTGGGAATCTCTCGTGTGGCATGCCCCGCAAAGCGCAGCGCTGTCATCGACAACGATAGAGACGCCCTCTCCGCCACCGGCATCCACGTGAGCCTTCGCGGCGCCGTGACACGCCTCACACTGGATTCCGGCGAATTCGAACGTCCCTGCCATGCCCGGCAGGTCATCCTGACCATTCTCGCCTTCCGCCACGTCTTCCCAACCTGTCGTGTGGCACTTACCACAGTCGTACTGTTTGGTGCCTACCGGATCGGTCGCGTGGTAGCTGACCCAGTCACCGGTATCGATGTTGTACTGCACGGCGTCACCGGTGATGATGTAACCCTCTGTATCGATGAACCGCGCCTTCCAGCCGTAACCACCGATTACGTAGGTGATATCAGCCCATGTGTAGCCCTCGGGCGGGTCTGCCAACTCTGAATACGGATATTCCGGAGCCTGCGCGCCTGCCACCTTGTTCAATTTGTACGGGTGGCCTGAGTTCATAAAATCATCATAAATCGTGCTGTGACACGTGCTACAGGCCGAAGAGCCAGCGTAAGCGCTGCCGGTTGTACCACCATTATCAGTGTCCGTTGTGACGGTCGCGTCATCATTCTCATCGGCGCAGCCACTGATAAAAAAGACTGCTGATAAAACTATCAATACCAGTAAAACCTTTAGTAATCTCATATTCTCCTCCTAAATCAGTTATTTTGTAAAAAAGCGTATCGCATAATATGCGTATGTCAAGTTTTTTTATCTTTTTTCACTACTGTCCGGCTTACGCTGAAAATCCCGCATTTAGAGTCCTAACTTGTTGATTTCGCGTGACATTTTTTTCGATGGCATTTGAAGTCGATAACGCCACCAAACAAGCTAACTATATGTTTTAAAAGTAGAATCAATGCAAGTCGTTCTGTTTAACCGGACACTACTGAATTAAAGTATTTTTTCTCTAATACTTTTTCTTTTTTATATAATATTCTAATCTGATGACTATCAAAATAGCGTGTTTTCCCATGCCCCTAATATCTCATCTATTTTTATAAAATCATTTTTCATCTCATATATACGAATAATTGAAGAAAGAGAATTTCTAATGATCATTCAAGGGCATGTTGCCCAATACAATTAAGGGGGAATTCCCCCTTCGCTCCCGCTGGTCGCACCCCCTTTTTTCAGGTGCTTACAGCGATGGCTTTTTAGAAAACAGGGGGGGGCGCTATTTGGCAACAGTCCCTTCAACTGCTTTATCGTTCGGTGCCCGCAAGGTTACCCAACCGCAGCAGGTGTAAGTTTCCTTGATATTTTTTGAAAACAGTGATAGAAATGTATTCATGGGTGGCTCCTCTCCAAGTAGCTGCCATTCGCGGCAGTGAATTTTTGATGTCTTGAACATCCTGTTAAAGCGGAATCACCCGATTTTTTCAAAACATTTTTAGCAAGATTGGAAATTTAGTTCGGTAGATATTATGAATGAATTTCCTCGTAGCAAGCTGGTGAGGAATCAAACTCACAAAAAACAGGTGCGCCTGTTGAAAAAGGGGGTATTATGAAAAAACTAATCTTAGCTCTAATAATCATTCTGGCGGCGGGTCTCTTCATCGCCTGCAGCAAGTCAGGGAAGGAGCCGGAAAAGAAATCTGTACCGAAGAACGCTTTCACAGACTACGTTGACACCGGCGCGGGGGTCATCGACATGTCAAAGGACTTGAACAAGGATATGGAGAAGAAGATCAAGAAGGATGAGGAGATGCTCTTGCAGGATCAATAATGGGCATGGCGCCCAATCCAATTATGGGGGGGGATTCCCCTGTTTTTTCAAGACATTTTTAGCAAGATTGGAACCTTAGCTTGGTACAAGACAATATTCCTTCACACGACTTTCCTGTCAAGGCTCCGGTACTGTATCGCTTCAGACAGATGCGCCGGTGTGATCTCCACGCTTCCGTCGAGGTCGGCTATCGTGCGCGATACCTTGAGTATCCGGTTATAGCCGCGCGCGCTCATACCCAGCCGGTTCACCGCCATCTCTAATAGTTTGTGCCCGTCATCGTCTATCTTGCAGTGCTTCTTGATGTGGCGCGGCTTCATCAGTGCGTTGCAATATATGCCCGTGCGGCGGAAGCGCTCCTGCTGGACGCCGCGAGCCTGATCCACACGCTTCTTGATCTCCGTAGACGCCTCTGCGTCAAAGTCAGCCGAGAGCTCCTTATACTTCACCGCCGGTACTTCCACGTGTATGTCAATCCGGTCGAGTATCGGGCCGGACACCTTTGACCGGTACCGCTGCACCTGTACCGGCGTACAGAGACACTCATGGGAAGCGTCACCAAAAAAACCGCACTGGCACGGGTTTAGCGACCCGATCAGCATGAATTGGCTCGGGTATGTCAGCGAAACGAGCGCACGCGATATCGTCACTTCACCGTCCTCCATCGGTTGCCTGAGGAGTTCGAGGACGCTTTTCTTGAACTCCGGCAGCTCGTCGAGGAAGAGTACGCCGTTGTGCGAGAGGCTAACCTCCCCGGGCTTTGGCATCGACCCGCCACCGATGAGGCCGGCGTCGGAAACGGAGTGGTGCGGGCTCCTGAACGATCTTTTTGATATCAAAGGCGCGTTGTTTTTGATAAGCCCCATGATGCTGTGTATCTTCGTTATCTCAAGCGACTCGTCGAACGTCAGGTCTGGCAGTATTGTCGGGATACGCCGCGCGAGCATCGTCTTGCCCGAGCCCGGGGGGCCGATCATCAGGATGTTGTGGCCGCCGGACGCGGCGACCTCGAGCGCGCGCTTGACGTGCTCCTGCCCCTTTACATCGCAGAAATCTATGTCATACACGGCGCTTTTGCGAAAAATATTCTCCAGGTTGACCGTTACCGGCTCTATCTCAAGGCTCTCGTTCAAGAACTCGACCACCTGCGAAAAGGTCTTGATTGGTATGACGTCTATGCCGTCCACTACCGCCGCTTCCCTGGAGTTCGCCGCGGGCAGGATTATCCCTTTCAGCCCTTTCTCCTTCGCACAGAGCGCGGAGGGCAGAGCGCCCTTTACCCTGTTCACCTTCCCGTCGAGGGAGAGTTCGCCTAAGATGATGTAATCGATCAGGTTGTCGTGTCTGATGAAGCCGGACGCGGCGAGTATGCCGATCGCGATCGGGAGGTCAAGCGCCGCACCCTCCTTCTTGATATCCGCGGGCGCCAGGTTGATGATGATCCTGCGCTGCGGGAAGTCGTAACCGGAATTTTTCACAGCCGCTTTTATGCGCTCCTTGCTCTCGCGCACGGCGCCCTCGGGGAGTCCCACAGTCGCGTAATAGGGCAGACCGAGCGATATGTCGACCTCCACTTCCACGAGGTAGGCGTCTATCCCGAGAATCGCACTTGCAAATATCCTTGATATCATAGCAGATGTCCTTTTAACAGGCGCGCCTGATTTTTGCCGTGGGTTTAATCCCCCGAAGCTTGCTGCCGGGTAGTTCATTCATAATTTATAATTATGATCAGTTCGATTGACAAGGGTATGTCAAATAGAATGAGCCGCCACGCTTATAACCGCGAGGAATATACATGTAAGGGCATGTTGCCCAATTCAGTTTAAGGGGCTTGGCCCCTTCGCCTCCGCTCACGGCGCCCCGTAATATCAGTAGCTTACGAAATCACATTTTCAGGAAATATGGTAAATTTTCTATTTGGCAACACTCCTTGCAAATATTAAATACTTATGCAGCGAAGTTGTCAAGTACTATTTTCCGTGAGGTCGTTCGCGACGACGTTTAAAGCGCCGTGTTATGCGGATATCACTGACTTTTACGCAAAGCCATCAACGTTGCATCTCCCTTCGCGCGTGTGCACAACAGCCTGCCCACAATAATTTGTTGACCTGCCCTCTCTTTTGATGTATTAAATGTAATGCACCTGAATTGTTTTATTTTTGCGGGGTTACAAACGAGCTGGAGATGTGATGGGGCTGAAGGACTTTTTAAAACCGAAATGGAAGCATTCTGACTGGCGGATCTGGAAGGATATCCTCGCAAAGATAACCGATGAGGTTATGCTGACATTGATAGCGAAGAATGGAAAGCGGATCGGTGTTAGGGTGGCTGCTGTCAATAAACTTACCGGTAAGACTCACCTGACCGATGTAGCCAGGAACGCTGACGATGAGCAGGTCAGGTTAGCCGCAGTGAAATTGCTCCACGAAGAACCATAGCCGCGGATAATACCTAATGTTTACCTGCAACTAAGCGTTAATAGTGTTCATCCGCTCCCATATCGATGCCGTTGCCGTTCGGTCTTGAATCGCCGTCGATATCGTCAGATGGCGCGCCCGATGCCGTACCGGTGTCGATGCAGGGCGAACCGGCGCTCAGGTGGTAATCACCGCCCCCGACAAAGAGCGGGTCAGCGTTTATGTTACCGGTCGCTGTCCAGCCGCCGTCGATATCAGAGTATGTGAGGTCAACGGTGCCGTCCCATAGTAAAGATACCTCGTTTGTGCTTCCGGCGGCGGTGTCGCCCCAGAGTATACAGTTCGTTATTGTCAGATCAGAGGAATCGTTGTAAATCCCCCCGCCATCGTCGGTTGCGCTGTTATCGGCGATTGTGCAGTTCAAAAACGCAGGAGAAGAAGCGTAAGCCGCCACTGCCCCGCCACTAAAAGATGTATTGTTGGTGATGATAGTATTTGTTATATTGGGTGATGACCAGTTGATACGCAGCCCGCCGCCGAGTGTAAACGCAGTATTTCCGGTTATTTTGCTGTCAACAAGGGTGTATGAGGAGTTGTCCAGGCAGTATATCCCCCCGCCAAGATCGGCGGTGTTATTACTTATTTCACAATTTGTGATAAGAGGTGACGAGTTATAGTAGGCGCAGATCCCGCCGCCGTACCAGAGAGTGGAATTATTTGTTATCGCAGTGTCTGAAATAGTCGGTGATGATGCCTCGCAGTATATCCCCCCGCCGTCATAACCGTTATTGGCGTTACTGTCTATTGTACAGCCGGTAATAGTCGGTGAGCTGTCCTTTATGTATATCCCTGCGCCAAAGGTGTTGGCGGTGTTATTGCTGATGGTGCAGTCCATAATAGCCGGGTACGATGAATTAATACAGTATATCCCCCCGCCGCCCTCTGAGGCCGCGGTGTTATTTGTAATTATGCAGTTTTTGATGATCGGTGAGCTACCGCTTATGTATATGCCGCCGGCAAAAACGGTGTTACCGTTGGTTATGGTGAACCCGTCTAATACCGCGCCTGACGATTCACCGGCGCCGAAGATGACGACCGTACCATTGCCGCCGCCATCGATTATTGTGTTCGCCGCGCCATTGATCGACAAGAGTGTAACAGCCTTCCCTTTATAATCTATGTTCTCGTAATATGTACCGTCATTGACGAATATGATACCGTTACTCATCGCCGCGTCGATAGCCGCCTGAATAGTCAAATAGTCCTCTGGCACCTTCAGACACGTGTCATCTACCAGATCGTCGCAGTTGTTGTCGATCCCATCGCATACCTCTGCCGCGCCGGGGTTGATATCCGCGTTCGTATCGTCACAATCTTCATCGTTGCTGACATAACCCGCCGGGCGTGAAGTCGTGCTGGTCGATGACGCGTTCGGGTCACCATATCCGTCACCGTCAGCGTCGATGTAGTATGTGTCGCAACCCTCATCTATCTGGCCATCGCAGTCGTTGTCGATTCCGTCGCATATCTCCTCCTCATCAGGATTGATATCGGCGGCAGTGTCACTACAGTCACCGTTATTGGTTACGTAGCCGTCCGGCGGTGATGTCTCCTCCACCGATACGCTCGGGTTGCCGTATCCGTCACCGTCAGAATCCTGGTAATATACAGCTGTCTCCCCGCTGCCCCCGCTGCCCCCGCTCCCGCTGCCGCTCGAATTACAACCGCCTGCGGTGATTATAAGGCAGATAAATACTAATAATGTATAAATGATTGGTAAGTTTGCCCTGTTTTTCATAATCCCCTCTCTTTTAATGAAATAAGTCAAGCAACAACTCTTTACGTTACTAATACCTTAACAGCAGCTATCAATCCTTTAATGAATGAGGCATCATGCCTCCCCCCCCCCTTTTTTTATGCAATGTATAACAAAGTATAACAAAAAGTAATTATTACTATTTTAATATATTACAAAAAAAAGTAAAGCGATTTCTTACAAGTGTTCCTCCGTTTTTCCCTGCATTTATTGGTATTATATAGCTTTGCGCTCATTTTAAAGTTTACAGTTGAGATTGCCATGCTCCCGCTGGTCGCTCGCAATGATGCTCTGGAGCTGTCATTGCGAGGAGGGAGCGTTTTTTTGCGAGCGACGTGGCAATCTAAGGTCAAGCGGCGGTTTCACTTGACTTTTATTTAATGAAAGTATAATTTGTTTCTTAAGGGAAAAGTATATGAAACGTTTAAGAAACATAGTCATATTAATTATCATTGCTGTGATACCTGCCGTTACTTTCATTTTATTGAAAAGTGAAAGTAATATGATAACCTTTAAGAAGACGTTCGGTGGCGATGCGGACGATGAGGGGCGCAGTATCCAGGCAACTTCTGACGGCGGATACATATTATTCGGTTCCACAACTTCGTTTAGCGCCGGTCGCAGCGACATGTACCTTGTCAAAACCGACAATAAGGGGGATATGCTGTGGTCAAAGACGTATGGCGGCTCAGGTACTGAAAAAGGTCGCTTTGTTCAACAGTCCGCTGATGGCGGATATATGTTGTTTGGGTTGACAGACTCCACCGGCGCCGGCGGGCTTGATATGTACCTTATAAAGACCGACTCCCATGGAAATGAGCTATGGGCGAAGACCTACGGCGGCTCAGGTTACGATGGAGGTTACAGTTTCGAGCAGACTACCGACGGCGGATATATATTGTTAGGAACTACAAGCTCGTTTACCAATAGCAAAGCTAACGTTTATTTAGTCAAGACCGACGCGGATGGCAATGAACTGTGGCGCAAAACGTATGGCGGTGAGCTCAGCAACAAAGGCCGCTCGGTGAAGCAGGCTCCCGATGGCGGGTACATATTGTTGTGCAGGACGACTTCTTTTGGCGCCGGACTGTACGATATCTATGTTATCAAGACCGACGCGGATGGCAATGAACTGTGGTCAAGGACATTCGGCGGCGCGGAAGATGAAAGAGGGGACTCGCTACTGTGCACATCGGATAATAATTACCTGTTATTCGGCTATACAAGGTCTTTGTCGAATGACGGGCGAAAGAACATGTACCTGATAAAAATTGACCGGAGCGGTAAAAAGCTGTGGCATAAGGTCTATGACGGCGGCGCGGACGATTATGGCTTGTGCGCTTTGCAGACAACGGACGGCGGGTACATGTTGCTTGGTGAGATAAGGGGGTCGCAGGACACCTCCGCGATCAATGACTTAGGCTTTGCCCGGCAGGGGGAAGATTCGACGCATAATGATTTGTACCTGATCAAGACCGACGCAGATGGCAATGAACTGTGGTCAAAGACATTTGCAGTAGATTACCCGGGCGGCGGCGTCTCTTTGCAGCAGACCGCTGACGGCGGATACGCGATACTTGGCAGCACCGGTATCCTTGGCATGGGCGGCATAGATATGTACTTTATAAAAACCGATGATAAGGGCAATATTGACTTATGGTGATTAATTTAATAACAAGAGGGTATAATGCCCAATAATTGTGCGCATACTCTAAGGGAATCATGAATATCGTTATTCAAAAAAGTAACTAATTATTAAAACAACTATTGTGGGAGCAATATAATGACAAAGAAAAAAGTTTCAATAATCGGTGGTGCGAGCATCTCCGCGGCGTTTCTGATGAAATATCTCGCAAGGCATCCGAAGGTCGAATTTGGGCATCTCTTCTCGAAATCTCATGCGGGGCATAAGGTGCAAAGCGTCCACACTTTCCTGACTTCATTGGTAGATGCCGAATTTCAGGCGCCTGACAATAAGCTCATGATCGATGATTCTGACATCATCTTCATCTGCCGCGGACACTGTGAATTTATCGATGATACCGCCAAGCTGTACAATGCGGTGAAAAAGAGCGGCAGGGATATAAAGATAATCGATCTCTCCGCGGACTTCAGGTTAAAAGACACTTCTGGTTACCTGAAATGGTACGGTATCGAGCACAAGCACGAAGAGCTGTTAAAACATGCGGAATACGGACTCCCTGAGCTGTACTCCGATGAGATAGCGGGGGCGGATTTTGTCGCGAACCCCGGATGCTACCCGACCTGCGCGATCCTCTCCCTGGCGCCGCTTGTCAAGAAGAAAATCGACTATGACGGTATAATCATCAACGCTTTATCTGGTATCTCCGGCGCCGGCAACCGCCCGTCGAAAAAGAATATAGCGGTGAATATAGTAGAGAATATCTGCGCTTACAAGGTCGGTGGCGTCCACCAGCATACACCTGAGATCGAGCAGGAGCTAAGCCGGCTGGACAAACCGGTGATCGTTGACTTTGTGCCGCACGTAGCGCCCTTTAAATTCGGCATTTTTCAGACTATCTACGTAAAGATGCGCGAGAAGCAAAACGATAACGCCATTTACAAAATATATGCTGACTTTTACAAGGAGAACCGGTTCGTCAACGTTATGGCGCCACCGATGCTGCCGCAGATAAAGGACGTCGTCGGCACCAATTGCGTCAACATAGGTTTCAACGTAGCGCACAGGACGAACACATTGATTATCATCAGTTGTATCGATAACATAGTCAAGGGCGCCGCCGGTCAGGCGATCCAGAACATGAACATCATGTGCGGTTTCGATGAGGCCGAATCGCTGGTATAAGGCGATCAAGATGCGGCTTTTGCACCGGCTAAAAAGCATTCACCAAGGATATCTTCATGCGTGACAGCGTCGCCTTTTCTTTCTAAACCTTTGAACGCGAAGGAGTCCTCGAACCTGAAATCGATAGCATCAAAGAAATATTTCATAGTTAAAAGTGAACCCTCAAAGAGCTTTGCACCCTTCGTCGCGCCTGCGGAGAGGAAGTACCCCTTTTTCATCTCACCGCTCTTCTTCGCTGCGACGGTTTTTAATTTATATTTTCTTACCCAAAACTGCTGTGATCGGTCAATGAACGCCTTGACGATGGCTGTGACTCCATAGAAGAAGATAGGTGACGATATTATCATCGCGTCCACCTCATCAAGAAGTCCGTAAAGCTCCTGGTAGTCGTCATCATAGATGCACACACCGGTAGAGTAGCACACGCCGCACTCGATGCAAGGTATGAAATCCATGTCGCGCAGATACTTCCTCATCACCGCCGCGCCCGCGGACTTAGCGCCTCTTACAAACTCGTCAAGCAGAACATCAGTGTTGCCGCCCCTTCGCGGGCTACCGTATATCGCTAATATCTTCATGTTATTAATATATAGTATTTCTATTGATCATTCAACTGCTTTATCGTTCGGTGCGGCTGTTTAACCACTGAGATCAAGATATTTCAATAGACTTAAGCCAAATAGAATGAACTACCCCGCAGCAGAGCTACGAGGTATTAAACCCTATAAACAGGCAAGTCTGAATAAAATACATATTTTCAAAAAATCCTACGTTGTAAGTTGTTGATATTACGGGGCGCCTACAGCATCTGGATGCTCGGAGGCGAAGGGGGCAAGCCCTTAAATTGTATTGGGCAACATGCCCTGCAATGGACAGCGCTCACCTTATGAAACCGGCGTCCCAGTCTTTGAAGACGGGGTCATAGCCAAGTCGTGAGAGCATCCTGCAAACGTCGGCGGGGGATCTTGTGTCCTCAACGGCAAACTGTTCGCATGAGTTTGTGTCGGTGACGTAGCCGCCGGGGGTGGTCTTACTCCCCGCGCTCATCTGGGTTATACCAAGCGGTACAAGGCTGTCGCGCAGGGCGGGCTTCTCGCGCGTCGAGAGCACGATCCCGATGTCGTTCAGGTAGATGCGCAGCGCGGTTATCACCTGTACGAGGTTTGCGTCGGTCACGTCACACAGCGGTTCAAAGCCGCCAAAAGCTGGTCTAAGGCGCGGGAATGACACGGATATCTTGCTTCGCCAGTATTTTTTGGTGAGGTACGCCGCGTGTTTTGCCAGAAACGCGCAGTCGGTGCGCCAGTCAGATAGCCCCATCAGGATACCGATACCGAGCCTGCGCAGACCTGCCGCCCCGCCCCGGTCAGGCGTCTCCAGGCGATAGAAAAAGTCCCGCTTCCTCCCTTTCAGGTGCACCTTTTCGTACAGCTCCCCGTCATAGCTCTCCTGGTATATCGTGAGCCCGTCGCACCCCGCGCGCGCTATCTGTCTGTAGTCGTCGGCGCTCAGCGGGTATATCTCCAGGGCGATCGACGCGAACTTTCGGTGCAACCTCTGTGTCAGCTCCTTAAGGTAGGGGATGGTGACCGTTTTCGGCGCCTCACCGGAAACAAGGAGGATGTCCCTTATACCGTGATTGTAAAGGATATCGGCCTCTTTCAGCGCTTCGTCGATAGTCAGCGAGACCCTCTTTATTTTATTATTTACGTTGAATCCGCAATAGACACATGAGTTTGTGCATTCGTTCGAGACATACAGCGGGGCATACAGGTTGATGACGTTACCAAAGCGCCTTTTTACGATGCTGTTAGCGCGCTTCGCCATCTCATCGATGTGAGCCTCGGCGGCGGGAGATATAAGCGCGAGGAAATCGTCATAAGTGAGTTTTGTCTTCGCGATGGCGCTCTTTACGTCATTGGTATCTTTTTTGTACAGAGTCTCTTCTATTTCAGACCGGTCAAGCGTCTTGAAAACGTCGCTAAAAGTCATGTTATTCCCGCAGGAAGCCGGTAAGAGGGCTCGACGCCTCCGCCGTTTCCCGTTTTGATGGTATGCCAGCCAAGAACGCCTCCCTGCCGGCGATAGTACCAAGCATGAACGAGTGCGCCATCATTGCCGGGTTCTTCGATACGGCGATAGCGGTATTCACGAGCACCGCGTCAGCCCCAAGCTCCATCGCCTGCGCTGCGTGCGAAGCGGCACCAAGACCGGCGTCCACGACCACCGGTACCTCCGCCTGCTCGATGATTATTCTGATGGAGTCCTTTGTGCGCAGCCCCTGGTTGCTGCCGATCGGTGAGCCAAGCGGCATGACGGTATGGACACCGGCATCCTGGAGCCTTTTCGCGAGTATCGGATCCGCGTTGATATACGGCATAACGGTGAACCCGTCTTTTACAAGGATTTTCGCTGCTTTGAGCGTTTCAATCGGGTCGGGCAGGAGGTAGTTCGGGTCAGGAGTCACCTCGAGCTTGATCCACGGCTCACAACCCGCGGCGCGCGCAAGTCTCGCGAGCCGCACGGCCTCATCGGCGTTCCTCGCGCCGGACGTGTTTGGCAAAATGAGGATGTCAAGGCCGCCAAGAGCGCTTATGATATCGTCCACGGGGTTATCGATATCGACACGCCGCAGAGCGACGGTCACGATCTCCGCGCCCGATGCTTTTATGGCGCCTACCATGGATTGTACAGAGGAGAACTTACCAGTACCTACGAACAGGCGTGAGGAGAACTCCCTGCCGTTGATGATGATATTGTCATCACTTTGCTGCTTTGCGGTCATTTAACGATGACTCCTCTTTTAATGAATAATAGCGGTAGGATGCTGCAAGGGCGAGGATTTGGAGAACAAATCGTTTCCCTTCGCCAGAATTATCCGGATCAGGTAAATGAGGGTATAATCTCAGCCATCATAAGCACCCCTAACGCGCGATTCGATGATATTTCATACCGGTAAAGAAGTCAAGGTAATTGTTATTAAAAAAATGATAAACTCTTGACAAATATAATATTATATATTAATAATAAGTCAAGGGGTTTCCTTGCGGTATCCTGACGAGGCATCTGGCTTAAATGCGCGGCAAGTTGCGGGGACTCAAACCCGCAGGAAAAAACAGGCGCGCCTGTTAAGGAAATATAATGAAAAGAAGGTAAAGTAAACATGGCAACGAATCTTGGAGAACTTTTAGTCAGGGAGAAGGTGATCTCGCCAGAGCAGCTGCAAAAGGCGCTTGACGAGCAAAAGACAAGCGGCGGGCGTTTAGGCTTCAATCTCAGCAAGTTAGGGATTGTCAAGGAAGATGAGATAGCCAAGTTCTTGAGCAAGCAGTACAATGTCCCGACAGTTAACCTTTCTGAATTCGAGATAGACCCTAAGGTCATTAAACTTTTACCGATAAACGCAGTTCAGAAATATCAGGTGGTACCAGTCAACAGAGCTGGAGCGACGTTGATAGTCGCGATGGCCGACCCGTCGAACATCTTCGCTATAGATGACATAAAATTCCTTACCGGCCTTAATGTGGAAGTAGTAGTAGCGGTAGAGTCAGAGATCAAGAAGACGATAGATAAGTATTATGACCAGAGCGCGACTCTTCAGGACGTTATGTCCGACTTTGAAGAGGATGTGGAGGTTATCAATACCGAGGATGCGTTTGATGTAAATGAGTTAGAGAAAGAGAGTGAGGATGCCCCTGTCGTAAAATTGGTCAACCTGATTTTGACGGACGCGATAAAGAAGACAGCCTCGGATATTCATATAGAGCCTTATGAGAAGTCGTTCAGGGTGCGTTACCGGATCGACGGCGTGTTGTATGAGATAATGAAGCCGCCGATGAAGCTTCGTAACGCGATAACCTCCAGGGTGAAGATCATGGCGTCATTGGATATTGCCGAGCGGCGGCTCCCGCAGGACGGCAGGATAAAGATCAAACTTCCCGGCGGCAAGGATATGGACTATCGGGTGTCAGTCTTACCGACGCTCTTTGGTGAGAAGATAGTAATGCGGCTTTTGGATAAATCTAACCTTCAGCTTGACATGACGAAGCTGGGCTTTGAGAAGGTGCCGTTAGAATGTTTCAAGGAGTCTATCGCCAAGCCTTACGGTATGGTTTTAGTTACCGGCCCTACGGGTAGTGGTAAGACGACAACGCTTTATTCAGCGCTCTCTGAGTTAAATCAGACCACAAAGAACATCTCTACCGCGGAAGACCCCGTCGAGTTTAACCTTGAGGGTATAAACCAGGTGCAGATGAAGGATGATATAGGTCTTAATTTTGCCGAGGCGCTAAGGTCGTTCCTACGGCAGGACCCGAATATAATCATGGTTGGTGAGATTCGGGACTTTGAGACGGCGGAGATAGCGATCAAGGCGGCGCTAACCGGTCACCTGGTACTGAGCACACTTCATACAAACGATGCGCCAAGTACGATCAACAGGATGTTAAACATGGGTATCGAGCCGTTCCTGGTAGCGTCGGCGACGAACCTTATCGTTGCGCAGAGGCTCGCGAGGAAGGTCTGCTTAAAATGTCAGGAGACGATAAAAGTGCCCGACCAGGCGCTTTTTGACTTAGGTGTAAAAAAGGAAGACCTTGGAAAGTATCAGAATTTAAAAAAAGGTAAGGGTTGCGGTATGTGCAGCGAGACTGGTTATAAGGGGCGGGTCGCGCTTTATGAAGTAATGTCAGTCGGAGATGAGATAAAGGAATTGATTTTAAACGGGGCGTCTGCCGCAGAGATAAAGCGAGAGGCGATACGGCTTGGAATGAAGTCGCTCAGGCAGAGCGCACTAACAAAACTGGCGGAAGGTACAACAACGATAGAAGAAGTGGTAAGGACTTCAGTTGCAGACAATTAAATTTTGATAAAGAGGGATTAAAAATGCCTGAGACAACCGGACAGCACGTAAGTTTGCATCAATTATTAAAAGCGATGATAGAAAAGGGAGCGTCGGACTTGCATATAACTACCGGTACCCCCCCGCAACTAAGGATAGATGGCACACTTCATCCTTTGGACCTGCCAAGAATGGATGCCGCGTCAACAAAACAGATCTGTTATAGTATCTTAACGGATGCGCAAAAGCACCGGTTCGAGGAAGAGAACGAGCTTGATCTTTCTTTTGGCGTGAAGGGTCTAAGCCGTTTCAGGGCTAATATGTTCATGCAGCGTGGCGCGGTTGCCGCGGCGTTCAGGACGATTCCATTTAAGATACTGACCTTTCAGGAGCTTGGCCTGCCACCGATAGTCACTGAGATCTCAAACAAACCAAGGGGGATGATCTTAGTTACCGGCCCTACCGGTAGCGGCAAGTCAACGACATTGGCCTCGATGATAGACAAGATAAATATAGAGCGTCATGATCATATAATCACCATAGAGGATCCTATAGAGTATCTGCATCCTCACAAGGGGTGCGTCGTGAACCAGCGTGAAGTCGGTGCGGACACCCAGAATTTTAAGAAGGCACTAAAATACATATTAAGGCAGGACCCGGATATAGTATTAATCGGTGAGATGCGGGACTTAGAGACTGTGGAGGCTGCGTTGACAGTGGCGGAGACCGGTCACCTTGTCTTTGCGACGCTTCACACAAACTCCTGCGTGCAGACGATAAACCGGATAATAGATGTATTCCCCTCTTACCAACAGCCACAGATCAGAGCGCAGTTATCATTCGTTTTAGAAGGCGTGCTCTCCCAGCAGTTGTTACCAAGGTTAGGTGGCAAGGGCAGGTGCCTTGCAATTGAAGTAATGGTGCCTAACGCGGCCATCAGGAACCTCATAAGATAGGATAAAGTACATCAGATATACTCCCAGATGCAGGTCGGGCAGCAAAAGTTCGGTATGCAGACGATGAACCAGTCTCTTTACAGCTTGTATTCCAAGAGACTAGCAGGGCTTGAAGAGGTCATGGCGAGGACGTCTGACCCAGAGGAATTGAAACAGATGATAGCGAAAGGTGGTGACCCTAACCAACAGGCGCCACAGCCACAGGGTAGATCGTCACGCGTCAAGTACTAATAATTTGATCATAATGATGTTAGATGACAGTTACTTGACTTAATCAAATGAACCACTCCGTAGCAAGATGGCGGAGTATTGGGTATAAATTTCGTAGCAAGCGACAGGAAATTAAACGCACAACAAAGAACAGGCGCGCCTGTTAAAAGGAGTGAAAATGTCTGTATATGTTTGGGAGGGTAAGACCCGGGCAGGCGATCTGAAAAAAGGTGAGATGGATGCCCCTGATGACGCAACCGTAATGATGCGTCTGCGAAAGCAGCAGATTTTCCCGACTAAAGTTAAAGTAAAAGCGGCAAAGAAGCGCGTGTCATTCGGTGGTAGCGTAAGCGAGAAGGATATTGTTATCTTTACGCGTCAGTTCGCTACAATGATCGATGCCGGCCTACCGCTCGTTCAATGCCTTGACATCCTGGCGAGTCAGCAGACAAACTCTGTATTTCGCAAGATCCTTTTTCAGGTAAAAGAGGATGTGGAGGGTGGTTCAACTTTTGCTGATTCATTAAAGAAACACCCAAGGACATTCAACGATCTTTTTGTGAACCTTGTCGCCGCCGGTGAGGTCGGCGGTATTCTTGACACTATCTTAAACCGGTTATCAGCTTATATAGAGAAATCTATGAAGCTAAAGAAACAGATAAAAGGTGCGATGGTCTATCCTGCTGTTATCGTTTCAATAGCTGTCATCGTTGTCGCGGTCATCCTGATCTTCGTTATTCCGGTATTACAAAAGATGTTCGACGACTTTGGCGGTACTCTACCGACGCTTACACAGATAGTTATTAACATGAGCGAATTTTTAAAGAGCCATTTCCTGCTTATTATAGCCTCAATATTTGGTTTTGTTATGTTAGTGAAGTGGACTTACAGGACAGAGCGGGGACGGATAATAATGGATGATCTATTGTTAAAATCCCCTATAATAGGTCCATTGATCAGAAAGACCGCGGTTGCGAAATTTACAAGGACATTAAGTACAATGCTCTCTAGTGGCGTACCGATATTAGACGCGCTTGATATCGTTGCGAGAACAGCGGGGAATAAAACGATTGAGAAAGCGATATTCAAGACAAAGACAAGCATCTCAGAAGGTAGAACGATTGCTGAACCGCTGGCGGAGACAAAGGTATTCCCATCGATGGTGGTGCAGATGATCTCAGTCGGTGAGGCGACAGGCGCGATGGACACTATGCTCAGCAAGATCGCGGACTTCTACGAAGATGAAGTAGACGTTGCCGTAGCCGCTCTTACTTCCATGTTAGAGCCATTGCTGATGGTAGGATTAGGCGGCGCTGTCGGTACTCTTGTTATCGCTATGTATCTGCCGATCTTTAAAATCGCATAATCTATCATGTAAGATTATTAATATTTAATGAACTACTCCGTAGCAAGCTGTTGGAGTATCGGGTATAAATCACGCAGCAAGCTACGGGGATTAAGCCAGCACAAAAGAACAGGTGCGCCTGTTAATGAGAATAGAAAACCGTACGATTACAATCAGGTTAGAACTAAAGGGCAAGCTGAAGTGGCTTCTAATCCTGCGATTTGCTCTGCTTCTTTTCCTCTTGGTAGCAACGATATTCATACAGAAAAAGAAAGATATTATCGAGTATTACTTAAGGTTTATTTATTCTTTTATCTCTGTATCCTTCTTCTTTACATTACTCTCTTTATACTGGTTAAAACTTACAAAAAAAGCATCGCGTTCAGTTACATACAGATCGTCTGGGATGTGGTGTTCGTCACCGCAATCATCTACCTGACCGGCGGTTCCCGCAGTATCTTCTCATTCTTATATATTTTGAGCATAATCAACGCCAGTATCATTTTGTTCCGCTACGGTTCTTTCATCATCGCATCTATAAGCAGCGCTTTGTACACCACACTGCTTCTCCTGGAAAACTACAATGTAATCAAGTATATAACTACAATCATGCCTAATTATATATCTTTGTTCCCGACAAGAAGCTCTGATATATTCTTTAATATATTTATCAACATCGCGGCATTTTTCATTGTAGCATATCTAAGCAGTTATTTAGCGGAGCAGCTAAGGCGAACCGGAGAAGAGTTAAAAGGATTCCAGTTAAATTATGAAGAGTTAGAGGCTATTAATAAGAATATCGTACAAAGTATCAGCAGTGGTCTGATAACGATCAACAAGGACAGCCAGATAACTTTTTTGAATCAGGCGGCGGAAGAGCTTACCGGTTACAGCCTCGCAAAAGCATTCAACACCAATATAAACGAGATATTTAAAGGTATCAACCTTGTTTCAAGCAGCAAGCTAAGGGGCGTTAACCGCTTTGAATTCAAGTATACGAAGAACCGAGGGAAAGAGCTTTATCTTGGTTTTTCACTCTCAAGCCTGAAAGATATAAAAGGGAATGATTTGGGGAAAATACTCATCTTCCAGGACTTGACAAAATTCAAGGAGATGGAAGAACAGCTTAAGATGACAGATAAGCTAGCCGCGATCGGTAAGATGGCCGCTGGCATCGCTCATGAGATCAGAAACCCGATGGCGTCGATAAGCGCCTCGATTCAGATGTTGCAACAAGAAGTCGCGTTGGATAGGGATAACCAGAAACTAATGGACATAATCTTAAGGGAATCAGACAGGCTGAACAGTCTAATAACAGACTTTTTACTCTTCGCGAAACCATCAAAGCTGATTAAGGAGGCTGTGCCGTTAAACCTTGTTATCGATGAAACGATCCAGCTGCTTAGACACTCCCCTATGTATAGCTCTGACATCAAGATAATCAGGGAGTTTAATGATGACCTGCTGATCATCGCCGACCCGAAGCAATTACGGCAGGTATTTTTCAACCTGTTCATTAACTCGTTCGAGGCGATGCCGAATGGCGGGGAGCTAAGGTTGACAACCAGAAGAGGTATCATGAGGGGTAATAAGATGAAGGATCATGTGGAGATCGTCGTCAAGGATACCGGCGCCGGGATACCTGATAAGATCATCGATCAGATATATGACCCGTTCTTCACAACGAAAGAGCATGGCACCGGCTTAGGGCTCGCGATAGTCTACAGGATCATCGAGCACCATGACGGGCACATCTTCTTGAATATGAAGGTCAGCGAAGGCACAGAGTTTCACCTGCTCTTCCCTGTATGATCAATCAGATCTTCTCATATACTAAGATGAAATGCTCCCTTTTGATATACGGCAGGGTATAAGGCTCCACTTTCTTTAAAGTAAACCTCTGGCTGACATCTTTGTTATTCAGCTCCGTTAACTCATATTTATAGTTCCTACCCTTTAAAATGAATACATGAGCGCCCTTCTTCACTAATGGATACATAATTGTAAGGATATCTGGTAACCTCTTGAGCGCCCGAACGATAGCATATTCGAAAAAATTGCTGTAATATCTTATAAATGATGATTCTTCTGCTCTCTTCGCGACAAAATTCGTGCTGTTCAGGTTCAAAAGCCTTGCAAGGTTCTTCTGAAAATATATCTTCTTGTCATTGGAGTCTACACTTGTAAGGAATATATCAGGCTTTAATATCTTCAGGACGATACCAGGGAAACCCGCACCGGAACCTAAATCCATTACCTGCTTTTCAGACTCCCTGATCTCGTTGGCTATCACCGCGGAATCCAGAAAGTGCTTTATGATAATACTTTTTTCATCTGTAATCGCGGTAAGGTTATACTTGCTGTTCCACTTGATAAGCTCACTCAGGAAAATGCTGAACAACTCGTACTGGTGGTCGTTTATCTCTATATTAAGATCGCTCAAACCCGTTATGAGAATCTCTTTAAGCTCATTTGTCATCAAAATCATAAAAGCAACATAACATATAAAAATCAAATGTAAACACTTTTTTTGCACAAAAATTTTTAAGAGATAAAATGCTTTCCCAAGGCCTCTGTGCGATCCGTCATTGCTGATAACACTCGCAGCCTGCTGCCGGGTCGTTCATTTGCCAATATCCTACCGGCAAAAATCTTTTCGCAAAAAAAAGTACTTGCAAAAATCGGATTAATTTTATATAAAATGCTTTTACAATAAGAGTTAAAAATAAGGGGAAACGAAGTGTATTATATAACAAAAAATGGGTATGGCCTTCTACAGGAGGAGTTGCATCGGTTAAAATATAAGGTGCGGCCTAAAGTCGTAAAGGAGATCGCTGTCGCGAGAGCCCATGGCGATCTGTCAGAGAACGCGGAATATGATGCCGCCAAGGAGAAGCAGGGTCTGGTGGAGAAAAGGATATCAGAGGTAGAGAACGCCCTTGCCAAATCAAAGGTCATAGACACATCTACGCTCTCAACAGAGAAGGTGACTTTCGGGCTTAAGGTGACCCTTTATGATGTCAATAAGGATGAAGAAGTGACCTACCGGATCGTAGGGGTCTATGAGGCGGACGCGGATAATAATATGATATCCATCTCATCGCCTATCGCGAAAGCATTGATAGGGAAGAGGGTTGATGACAGTGTAACCGTGAAGGTGCCTAATGGCGTGAAAGAGTTTGAGATTCTTGATATCTCGCTGGGATAAGCCAGTAAGGTCATGAATTTTTAGCGCTATTGACTATCTTCTCTATCTCGTCGATTTTCTGGTCGCGGTCCAAGCTCGCTTCCTCTACGTGTCGTCCGGCGGCTCGTTCATCAATATCTTGCTTACCCCTGCCCAAAAACTCACCGAGATAATCGTAGAAAATGGCCAGCGCGGAAGCTATCTTCTCGATCTTCTGCCGCAAAACATCCTGATACTGGAGCAGGTTTATCGCATTGAATAAAGTGTCCTGGTTCTCCTTTATCATTGAATCCACCTTGTTTAATAACTCAAAAGCCTTGTCATTATCGTGAGTATCGGCAGATAAAACCTGTTTGAGCTCTCTGGTGATTTGACAGATATCATCCAGACTGCCTGAGGCTTTATCAATAAGATCGACGACTTTTGTCGCTTCTACCTCACTTTGCAGTGTAACATCATCAAGACGGTCGATAATCTTACCCGGAGCAAGCTTTGAGTTCGGGTGTATTGGTTTGCCTTTACCGGTTTCGCCAGTATCACCCTTTTTCGCCCTGCTTATTATGTTGTCAATGGAAGTTTGATCAGAGCTCATAATTAATACCTTCTATTAGGATAATAACAAACAAGGGGTTATTGTAAACCCCTTGTTTGATTTTTTTAGATGAGATCATCACCCAATGTTATTATTTTTCCTGAGAACGCTTCGCTGATTATGGCCAGACACCCTTAGGAGCTAATGTGAGCGATGGTGAACCACCGGCGTCAGAGTAAGTAGCCAAAGCCCTTCTACCGGCGCCAGAGGCTCCAGCCTGAAGGTAAAACTCACCAGTAGCCGCAGTGTAAGCGCCAAAACTTAAGTCACCAGTCAATGTTACATCAGCTAAAACATCAGTATCAAAAGTAGCCTGTGGAGGCACCACTTTGTTTTTAGCGATGTAAATGGAGATTGCTGACTGCACCGCGCCATAAGTCGCGTCAATTGCACCGTCGCGGGCATCAGTACTCAAGTCGATGAACTTGGGGATAGCGACAGATGCCAAAATACCCAGTAAGATTATCACCATAACAAACTCAAGCAGAGTAAAACCCTTTTGACCTTCTTTTTTTAACATATTCTTCCTCCTTTTTATTAAGTTAAATCCCTTTAAGTGTACCAATATAATGACCTATTGTCAAGTGTTAAAAAGTGACATAATGTTATTATTCCCGAAAATGATTTACACGTAAATGCTGCTACCAGTCTTCATAACCTTTTGTCAAGCAGTTTACCTCTCCTGTCGCGCTTGAGTAACCGTATTCATTCCCGAACGGATCAAGCGGGGTACCGCTTTCGCTGACAGCGTTAGTCTTTAAGTACTTATCATTTATTACTGAATTACTGCTGTAAGGTTGCAAATAATCTTCTGTTGTCAGATTGTACAGGCTTTCAGGGTACTTGCCGTTCAATACTTTATATAGCATTACTGACATCCTGATATTGATGAGTTCACTGCTTAAAAGCGATTCCTTCGCGGCGGTTACATTCTGCAAGAACCGGTCAATACCAACGATCAGGAATATACTGACTAATATCAGTATAAGTATCGTTTCAAAAGTCGTTCGTCCGTTTAGTGATCTATTCTTCATATTGTATTCATCAATGTCTTGCGAATTTGACGATATCCCACATGGGTAAGAACACCGCCAGCGCCAGGAAGAGCACCATCCCGAAAATGAACACGAGCAGTATCGGTTCTAACGCGGTTATCAGGTTCTTGATCCCATAGTCTACCTCCTGGTCAAAGTACTCAGATATCTTGTTGAGCATTGTATCTAACGACCCGCTCTCCTCACCGATCTCCACCATCTGTACAACTATCGGGGGGAAGACGGGGTGTTCCCGCATCGATTCGGCAAGCCCGGTACCGGCCTGCACATCTGCTTTTATGCCCATCAAGACTTCAGCGATGACAACGTTCCCGATGGCGTTAGAGACGATATCGATTGTTTGCAGAATCGGCAGCCCGCTCTTGAAAAGCGTCCCGAAAGTCCTTGAGAACCGCGACATTGCGACTTTCGTGTTAAGTATCCCGAATACCGGTACATGCAACATGAACCCGTCCCATTTATAGTGTCCTTGATCTGTAGCGATGTATGATTTAAAAGTTGCATATATAGCGCCTATCGCGGCGAGTATCACGTACCAGTAGCTTTGCACGAACCCTGACATCGCGATCAGCATCCGTGTCGGCAGCGGTAGCTGTGCGTTAAAGCTCGCGTATAGCTTCGCGAACCTTGGTACGACAAAATAGAGCATTACAAGCGCGGCGCAGAAGATCGCCCCGACGACGATTTTCGGGTACAGCGTGGAGGATTTCACTTTCGACCGGATCTCCTCCTCCTTTTCCGCCATCATGGCGAGCCTGTCGAGGATATCGTCTAATATACCGCCTTCTTCACCGGCGGCGATCATGTTGATATACAGGTCATCGAAGACTTTCGGGTGTTTCCCGAGCGAGTTGGCAAACGACATCCCGCTCTCTACGTCCTCTTTTACCTTATATATCACCTCTTTCATCTTCGGGTTCACTGTCTGATTTGCCAGCGTGTCAAGGCTCCTGATAAAAGGTATGCCGGCGCTGAAAAGCGTTGCCATCTGCCTTGTAAAGATTATCTTGTCTTCTACGGTTACTTTTTGGAAAAAAGTGTTGAACTTCTCGAAATTAAAGACAGGGGAGGTTTCGCTGATACTGATCGGTATCAGCCCTTTACTGTCAAGGCTGCTCTCCAAAGTCTCGACCGTGGCTTCTTCGACACTGCCGGTGACAAGGCTGCCGGTTCTGCTGTCACGCGCTTTATATGAATATAGCGGCATTATCCCTCCTGCAACATTGGGCATTATGCCCCACGCGGAGCCCCTTTAGAGTTCCTGTGTCGCCTGGATCACTTCTTCTATCGATGTAATGCCCGCGAGCACTTTTTCGATACCGTCATCACGCAGCGTAAGGAACCCTGATTGTATCGCTGTATTTCTTATGGTTACGCTGTCAGATTTCTTTAGTATCTCGTGCCTGGTCGCGTCGTTGATCAATAATACTTCATATATCCCGACCCTGCCTTTATAACCGGTACCGCGGCAGTTCTTGCACCCCTCGCCCTTATAAAGCTCGGGTAGCTTGTCCACCTTGATACCGATCTCTTTCAACAGGTACTCATCAGGCGTATAGAGTACTTTACAGTTCGGGCATATCTTTCTTACAAGCCTCTGCCCGATAACGCAGATTATTGATGACGATATTAAAAACGGCTCTATCTCCATGTCCAGGAGCCTGCTTATCGTTCCGGCGGCGTCGTTGGTGTGCAGCGTACTGATGACAAGGTGACCGGTAAGAGCTGCGTTGATCGCTATCTCCGCGGTCTCTTTGTCCCGCACCTCACCGATCATGATGATGTCAGGGTCCTGGCGCAGGATTGTACGCAGGCTGTCGGCAAAAGTCACACCGACCTTCGGGTTTACCTGTACCTGATTGATTATCCCTAACTGGTACTCGACCGGATCCTCCACCGTGACGATGTTTTTTGTGAGTGAGTTGATCTTATTTAATACGGTATAGACGGTGGTCGTCTTACCAGAGCCGGTCGGGCCTGTTATCAATATCATACCGAACGGCTTTTGCACCATCTTTAAGATAGCCGTTTTGGATACATCAGCCATACCAAGATCATCAATGTCTAACAACATCGCGCTCTTATCAAGGATCCTCATCACCGATTTCTCGCCATGAACGGTAGGCAGGGTAGAGAGCCTTATATCGACCTCGGAGTTACCCACTTGTATTTGAAACCGCCCATCCTGCGATATCCTCTTCTCGGCGATATCCAGATCACCGAGTATCTTTATCCGTGATGTTATCGCGGGGTGCAGCTTCCGCGGGAATTGGGATACCTCATGCAGCATACCGTCGATCCGCATCCGCACCCGCAGGATATCCGCCTGAGGTTCTATGTGGATGTCAGACGCCCTGTCCCGGATCGCCTGGAACAGTATCATATTGACAAGTTTGATGATCGGGGTCTCACCGGCGATCTTTTCGAGCACCTCTGGTACGTCCTCTTCATCACCCATAAGGTCAAACTCCGAGGTGTCAAGCTTTCTTACTATCTCGTCGATATCGCCCTTTACACTGTACTGCTGGTCGATAGCCTTCTGGATAGAATTCTCAGAGCAGACGACAGGGCTGACTTCCATGTTAGAGGCTTTCCTGATATCGTCCATCGCGAAGACGTTCAACGGGTCAAAAGTAGCGACGATAAGTTTATCATCCTCCACGCTGACAGGTATTACTTTATGCTTCCTGGCGATGACTTCGGGGATAAGCTTGATCATCTCCGGGTTGATGATGAGGTTCTCAAGGAGCACGTAAGGGATACCAAACTGCTCTGACAGCGCCTTGGAGATGTCCTCCTCAGTAACGTAACCCTTCTCGACAAGGACATTGCCTAAACGGATACCGGTTCGCTTACCCTCTGCGATAGCGTCCTCTAACCGCCCGGGAGTGATGAGCCCTAACTCGATCATTATCTCACCGATACGTTTTGTCTTTTTACCAATCGCCACAGCTAAGCCCCTGTAATTTTATTTATCCGTCATTGATATTTACCCCTACATATTCAAGATAATTAAAAACACTTGAATTGTCAAGGAAAAGCGTAACGCGCGAACTGACTCAATGTCAGCAAGCTACCGTTTGACCTATTGGGCAACATGTCCTTCATGTCAACCGACACATGCCGCTTGTACCCGAACCAGAATTTTGACAATGGCTCTACTATTGTAAATTTTTTGGGGGAAACTCCAGAGTTATGTTCTGGTGGGCACGCCCCATTTCCGTTTCCCATTAGTCTTATATTACCCATTATTCTAAAATGCAACATTAGGCATTGACAAAACTATATTCAGTAATTAATATGTTAATATAAGCTGTGAGTAAAAAAATACTTGTACAGTTGCTTTATACCGTAAAAGAAAGGAGGTACTAAAGTGAAAAGGTTTATGATTCCAAGAATCGCGCATTGCGACGAAGGTTGCCGGATTTTGTCCTGAGCATGACGTAAAACTGCTCACTTTACATGGCGGCTTGTTATATAGTTATATAGTAAGTGACGTATCCCCTACAGTCGGCTGACAAGAGTCTTCGAATTGTTGATTATGCCGTCTATCTTATCCTCACTGATACCGGTGCCTTTGAGCGTCTTTTTCGCTTTTTGTATGGTCAGAAGATCAAAAGGAGAATGAGTGTAGCTGTTTATCACCAGTTTTATGTTGTGTTTCAATGCCATCTTCGCGACATGTCCGTTCGTCAGGCAGTGGCCTTTGCGCGCGGATATCTCAAAGTGGATCCCTCTCGTGGATGCTATTTCG